>PLSZ01000529.1 GCA_003164305.1 Acetobacteraceae bacterium | reverse complement strand
CTATTTTAGCGCGCATGGGGCTCGAGGGTGTCTCGCGGGCTATCGAGAACGGGGCCTGGAACGATGCATCGCGGGAGCGTCTGAGCGAACTTGAGTCACTCAGGGCCGCGCCGCGGTGCCAACTGGAAACAACGACCGAACCGGCGCCCACAATTCGGCTTTATCCAAACGCCGCCGAGATTTATCGCGCCAAGGCAGCCAACCTCGAGGCGTCGCTGAATGCCCCGGAAATCAAGGCAGAGGTGTCGGCGGCTCCACGCGCGCTGATCGACCGGGCGCGTTTATTCCGGCCCCCGACGCACCAGATCGGCTCCGGACGGGACCGCATGACGATCTGGCGAAGAACTCGCGACTCGGCGGGGCCGTTGAGGCTCGGCCGCGGCAAATGGCGGGTGGCATGATGCAAGANNCCCCGGAACGACTGTTCCGGGGAATCAACCGTCGTTGGTCGCCGGGACAGGAAACCACCGAAAGTTCACGCCTGTCATGGTGCCTTGCCGACCCGCCAACCTGGATGCGGGCGGCGCGATCAGCCACCGGCGGAGCGATCAGACGGGCGCCAACCGAAACGCGAGTTGACAAGGATCCGCGATTGCAAGACAGATTTCGGGAGTGCCGCCGTCCGCCAACGTAGGGTCCGACTTTGAAAAGGCCCCGACGCCGGTGCGGAATCGAATCGGAGCCGACAAGGACGCGGCGTTGAAGGACCGAAACAAAATGCCCGTCCTGGTGCGCCAGATCCGCGGTATGTTCATTCATTGACAGATCGACATTCCCTGCTGCCCCCTCTCCAACAGGCGATCTCGTTGCTCCAGCGCGGCGAGGCGGAAGGCGCCCTGCGGGCCGCGAGCGACGCCTGCCATGCTGAGCCGCACCGATCGGAGCCGCATTACGCCTACGGCCAGGCCTGGCTCGCGCTGGATGAGCCGGGCCGGGCCGAGCAGGCGTTCATGGCGGCGCTGCGGATCAATTCCGATTGGGCGGACGCCTGGGTGAACTATGGCATCGCCCGGTACCGCCAGGGCGATATCGAGACCGCCAAGACCGCGATGCGCCGGGCGTTGCGCGCCGCGCCAGGCCATCACGCCGCCACCGCCAATCTCGGCGGCCTGATGCGCATCTCCGGAGAGGCACAGTCGGCGGAGGCGCTGCTGCGCGAGGCGCTCGCCCGCGATCCGGCCAACCATGGCGCGCGACTGAATCTTGTCGCCGATCTGCTGCAGGAGGAACGGGCGGCCGATGCGCTCGCTTTGCTGGACGCCGTCGCGCCGCCGGCCGATCCCGCGATCGCGCGCCACTGGCATCTGCAGCGCTCCCTCGCCCTGTTCCAGTTGGACCGCCCTGGTCAGGCGGGAATGGCGCTCGGCGCGTTCGCGGCGCTCGGTCCCTGCCCGGTGGAGTTGGCACCGCTATGGCACTGGCGGCTTGTCCTGCTCGCGCACGCGGAGCGTGATCCGGCGCGCGCGGCGGCGGAGGTGGCGCGGATGGAGGCCGCGCTGGAATCGGCGGGGCCTGGCATGGTGCCCGAGCATCGGATCATGGCGCATTACGACCTGGCGAAGGTCCGCTCCACGGCCGGGGACACGGCGGGCGCGTTTCGGCACTGGCGCGCGGGCCATGTGCTGCTGCGTGTGTCGCAACCGTTCTCGCGCGTCGCGCACCAGGCGTTCATCGAGGCCAATATCGCCAGCTTTACCGCCGCGCGCTTCGCTTCCGGGGCACGGGCCGGGAACACCGATCCCACGCCGGTTTTCATCGTCGGGATGCCGCGCTCCGGCACGACGCTGTGCGAGCAGATCCTCGCGGCGCATGCCCAGGTGCATGGGGCCGGCGAACGGGTGAACCTCGGGGGGGCGTTCGCGGCGCTCGGCGGTGGTCAGGACGCGGCGGCGGCGCGGCGGATCGCGGCACTGGACACGCCGGCGCTGGACGCGGCGGCGGCCTTGTATCTCTCCGCGTTGCGCGCGCTGGCGCCGCACAGGACGCGGATCGTGGACAAGATGCCCGCCAATTATCTGTACACCGGCCTGATCGGACTCATGCTGCCGGGCGCGCGAATCATCCATTGCACCCGTGACCCGCGCGATATCGGTCTGTCGATCTTTACCTTCCGGTTTCACGGTTATCATGCGTACGCGCACGACCTGGCCGATCTCGGTTGGACCATCGCGTCGCAAGAGCGGCTGATGGCGCATTGGAAAGCGGTGCTGCCCGGAACCGTCCTGACGCTGCGCCTGTCGGACTGGGTGCACGATTTCGATGCCACGCTCGCGCGCGTCCTGGCGCATCTCGACCTGCCGTACGATCCCGCCTGCGTCCGCTTTCATGAGCGTGACAGCCGGGTGCGCACCGTCAGCTACGCGCAGGTGCGCCAGCCGGTGAACGCGCGCGGACTGGGGCGCTGGCGGCGCTACGCGGCGGAACTCGCGCCACTGATCGCCGAGCTTGACGCGGCGGGGACCCTGGGCGGTTGGGACGAGTGACAGGCCGGAGCGGAGCCGATTGTCCCGGCGTCGGAGATCGGCCTTGGCGCCAGACCGATCGGCGCGCGAGCGCCGGCGCCGGACTCTCCGCCGGACCGACCAGGTTCCTGCCATATTTCTTCACAAACCTGGCCCAGCCGCGCGGGTGACACCCGGGCCGGCCGCCGCTATCGTTCATCGATCAGTCGTTCATCGATCAGTTCGGGGGCCTGACGCTATTCAAGGGACACCCGCACGCGGAACGTTGGGTGGCCCCGAAGCCTCGGACCCGACGAAGCCGGAGGCCAGGGGGCCGGAACAACCAACCAGGGCGAAACCAACGATGTCCTCCGCGATCACCATCGCCGCCGGCGGAGCCACGCCAATATCGCGGCGACCGGAACCCGCCATGACCGGGGCCGCGGCCGAGGGCTCTATCGCGGACCAGCGGAAGCCGCGGGATTTGGCCAGCCACGCTCCCACCCCGCCCGCCGTGATGTTCAGCCGATTTTCCGAGCCGGAAGAGTATGTCGCCTCGTTATCGCTCGCCTCCGCGCGATTCCAGACCCGGCTGACGTCCGCTTACTCCGCCACCGTGATGCGCGCCGACTTCGGCGGGATCACGTTCGGCCAGGGCGATGCTTCGATGGCCGCTACGGTGCATGGCCAGATTTCGGACCGTTGCGTCTTCATCCTCGATACGATCCCGGGTCCCGACCGCGTGCTGGGTGGCCGGGTGGCGCCGTTCGGCACGCTCTATCACCCCGCCAGCAACGATTCTTATGTGTCGCGATCCACCAACGCGGTGTCGGAGTGGCTATCGCTGTCGATTCCGTATCACGAGATCGCCGCGTTCACCGCCGCCCTGACCGGCCGCGATCTGACGCCGCCGCGGTCCGACGCGTTGTACGCGCGCACTCCGGAGCCCGCCTTGCAACGGTTGATCCGGCTGTCCGGGCGGATCCGGCGGATCACGGAGCACGATGCCACCCGCCTGACCCGTCCCGCCGCCAAAAGAGCGCTATCTGGCCTGATCGGTCAGGCCTTGACCGCCTGCCTGCTGGACGGGCGGCTGGAGCCGGACCTCGCCGCCGCGGGGCGGCACCGGCGCATCATGGCCCGCCTGGAGGAGATCGGCGAGACCAACGTCCATGCCCCGCTCACCCTCGCCGAGCTATGCGCCGCCCTGGGGGTGAATGCCCGCACGCTGCGACTGATCACGCATGAATACGTGGGCATGGGGCCAACCCAATACCTGCGAATGCACCGGTTGAACCGTGTACGGCGCGCTTTGGCGGTGGCCGACCCGCGCCGCGCGTCGATAGGCGACATCGCCGCGGAATACGGGTTCTGGGAGTCCGGGCGATTCGCCGCGTTCTATCGCGCCACCTTCGGAGAGGCGCCGACCGCGACATTGCGGCGCGCCTGAGCCGCGCTCCAGCCGCGCCGATGCGCGGTGGAGAGCGGGTCGCGGCGTGCCGTCACCTTGGGTCGCGGGCCGCGCGATGGTGAAATCTCCGGGAAAAATTGACGAAAAAAATGAAGAAAACCGTGCCTTCGACTTCTTTTTGTGGGTGGTTTGCCGAAAATGCATCAAAGTTCCACGCGAATCCGCCGATAAATCCAGGCCGGGTGTGCCACCGCTGAGACAACGCCTCACGTTGACGTGCGATCGCGGGGATTATACCGATTCGGTGGGGGTAAATTCAGCGCATGACTCATTTTCCTGTCATCTCGGACCTGACATCGTACAGCCAGTTCGCTCCCTCGCTGGAGCCAATCGCGTCCCCGATCGATCCCGGCATCGGCACGTTCGATGCTTCTCCCTCGATTCCATCCAGTCCGGAACCGCCTGAGACTCCGTTTGTCGCGGCCGGCCTCGGCGGGCCCTCCGGTTTCGGCGGCACGCGGGGCAAGGACGATGGGACCGCCGCCGGACGCTTCGAGAAAGCAAGTACCGAAGCCGGTGTTGACGCGGGCGGCGATCTCTTTCTCCAGCAAGGCGCGGCCCTGATCGTGGAGGGAGGACCACCACTGGTGGGCGCCGACGACATTTCCGATGGCCCGGTTCCGGTGGCAAGCCGGGCGCTGGCCCTCGTCACGGGCGACAACCCTGGCGGCCCCAACAACACCGTGACGCTTGGGCCGGGCGGCACGATCGATCTCGGGGGCGGTCTTACGTTCGGCTTTCCGATCTTCCTGGCCGGCGATCCGACGATCACCACCACGCCGGGCTCGCTGACCACCGACGGGTCGCTGATCTCCGGCGGCGGGCCGCTGATCGTGAACGGCGGTGGGGCCTTGGTGCTGACGGACGCCAACAGCTACTCGGGCGGCACCACGATCCAGGCAGCCACGACGCTGGAGCTGCAAGGCACCGGCACGGCCGGCGGCGGCCCGATCGAGATCGACGGCGGGTCGGCACTCGTGCTGCCAGGCACGATCGCCAACACGCTGGACCTGAACAGTGGCCTGGTGGACGACCAGGGGCTGGTCTACGTCAAGGGCGCCAGCGCGATCGCGTCCGGCGGCACGCTGACCATCGTCAGCAACGGCGTCACCGCCCAGTTCGCGACCTCGAACTCCGGCACCTTCGCCGCGACCTTCGATGCCACCGGCGGCACTGAGGTATTGACCCTGGACGCGCTCGACTCGCTGGTGACGGCGGCAGTGACCCAGACCGTTGGCTCGTCCGCCAGTCTGGCGGCGGCGATCCGGCTGGTGGACCAGCTCAGCGACGGACTGGCCAGCATCGGCGACGGTGACGCCTTCACCATCGACATCGCCAACAACATCACGTTGGCCCAGCAGCTTGACGCGATCAATCTGGGCACTGGGTCCAGCCTGACGATCGGCGGCGAGGG
>PLSZ01000483.1 GCA_003164305.1 Acetobacteraceae bacterium | reverse complement strand
GAAACTTGGTCGAATCTGTGTTAGTTTACACCGCTGGCGTTCGTTTTCAAAATCGCGACTTCACAACGCTGACAAAAATATTAGGTGAACCAAAAGAAACCAAAGAAACAGAGGTTCAAAATATGTTCGGTGCAAAATTTACGAAGCAGAAAGCTCTGTGGGTTATACCGAAAGCCGGGGCTCATCTACTTGGGAATAATCGCGAGAATGTCCCTATCTACGTCGTCTTCGCAAGTTGTTGTGAGGGAAGCGATCCGACCCTTACTGAAGGTTTTGTCGATATCTGGTCTCAAACTGTTAGAATGAATCCGACGCTGGAAGGCGATGATTGACCCCAAGGTCAGAGCCCTATGGGGGTTTCGGCGACTTAACATATTGGAACCTTATGCGGCACCGGCACGATGCGTTGTACATTCCGTATCCGACACAAGATGATGGTCATCCCGCCACATCCCGCACGAAGGTGACCGGCGCGACAATCGGGATACCCCGAAACGGATCGAGCACCAGCAGGTCTTTGTCCCCGGTCAGAATAAGGTCGGCACCGCCATTCACCGCCAGCTCGAGAAACTTATCGTCCGTGGGGTCACGACAGACCGCGACGCGCTCGATGATCGACACAGATTCCGCTGATCTCATCAGTTGCATGAGCCAGTCGCGCGTATCCCGCGCGATCAGCGGCGCCAGCCAGGGTCGCGCGATGACCTCAAAAAACTGTGCCTCGGTCACTTCGGATTTAAGCAGCACGCAACGGCGGGAGGCCTGGTATAAGGCGAGGCTGGGAAGTGACCTTTGCTTCAGAGCGGCGCTGACGAAGATGTTGGTATCGACGACAACCCTCATCCAGGCAGCAACGGCTCGACTTCGTGTTGTGCGCGCTTGATAAGATTGTCGATATCGTCATCGGTCAAACCGGCGGCGATCACCAGCTTGCGTGACTCGCGCCGTCCCGGAATTAACTCCGGTTCTATGGTCAGTGTCACCCGTTCGTCGGGGTCAATGCCCTGACGTTGAAGTTCAGCCGCGACTTCTTTGGCGGCAACCTCAATGACTGTCAGCGTTGGCATCATCATGTGTTCCTCGTGAAACTGGCGGAGCCGAAACGTCGTCAGCCCATTTGCCTGAAGGTCATCGGCTTCCCAGCCGGTATCGTCGCTTCAACCTATCACGGCAGGGTTCCCTTTTTCAATATTCCCGCCAGCAGCGTGACGGCTCCTCCAAACGATGATCGTATCTGTCCGGCTCTCTGGGCAGGCTTCCCCGATCGAGGCCGTACCCGATGTCCACGCGCGCAAATTGGGGCCAGCCAATCGCGCATACCCGAGATCGATCACGTCGCGAAGGCTGGCGTCGAAAGCCCGCGTCGACAGCCTTGAACCCCTCCAGACAAAGCGTTGCCTGTAATACCAGCCGCCCGAAACGTCGACTCTCCGTGGACAAACACGNNTCATGGCCCGGCTCGACCGGGCCATGACGTGTGTCAACGTTTCGGGCTGTTGATATAACTCATGAATGCTCCCGCCTCCACCCGCGCCCGGGTCGCCCGGCATCGGCGCGGGCGCCAGCCGGCCGAGTTCCCGAATCCGGGTGCCGACCTGAAAAGGCACGAATGGTCCAACCTGACACAAGCGAAGCCGACAGGGCCATTCGGTTACCGCGGCGCGCTATGGTCCAGCCGCGCCGAATATCGGCACGTCGTAACGCGCGATAGCGCTGTCAGTGGTGACCAGAATCAGATTCTCCACCATTGCCTGAGCGATCAGCATGCGATCGAACGGATCGCCGTGATGGCGCGGCAGGGTACCCGCGGCGACCGCGTGCGCGGGAAGGATCGGCAGGAATGTGGCGCCCATCCGTTGCGCGATCACGTCATAATGCGCGATGGGAAATAACAGGCGCCCGGCGGCGACCTTGATCGCGATCTCCCAGACCGAGACGTTGCTCACGAAAATCTTGTTTTCCGATGCGAGCAAGGCCGCGCGCACATCCTCGCCCAATCGGTCCGGCGTGGACGTCGCCCATATGACGACATGGGTATCGAGCAGAAGGTTCAGGGCGTCCGACCGTCGAAGGCCGCCTGGATCTCCTCGGGCAGTGGGTCATCGAAGTCAGGCCCGACGACCACCTGTCCGGCGAAAAAGCCCAGTTCGCGGGTCCGCGCAGGTTTTTCCAGCGGAACCAGGCGCGCCAACGGACGCCCAGCCTTGGCGACGACGATCTCCTCGCCGGCGGCGGCGCGTTCGACAAGGCGCGAAAGATTGGTCTTGGCGTCGTACAGATTGACGGTGACCAAGGCGGCCTCCTGACCAACATTGGTCAATGAATGCGCCTATCCCTCCGACCGGTCAGGCCAAATCCCGCTTACCCGCCAATCCGCTCGATATCCGCGCCGCAGGCGGCCAGTTTCCGCTCCACCGCCTCGTACCCACGGTCGAGGTGATACACCCGGTTCACCACCGTCTCCCCCTTCGCGCCAAGCCCAGCGAGGATCAGCGACAAAGACGCGCGCAGGTCCGTCGCCATCACCGGCGCGCCCTTCAACTCCGGCACGCCCCGCACGATCGCGGAAGCACCGTGCACGTTGATCCGCGCGCCCATCCGGTTCAACTCCGGCACGTGCATGAAGCGGTTCTCGAAGATCGTCTCGGTGACCATGGAGGCGCCCTCGGCCACCGACATCAGCGCCATGAACTGCGCCTGCATGTCGGTCGGGAAGCCGGGATACGGTTCGGTCATCGCGTCGGCGCCATGCAGGCCGTTCAGGCGCTTCACCATCAGCCCGCCCGGTTCCTCCAGGATCTCCACGCCGGCTTCACGCAACGTGCGCACGGTGGCCCCGAGATGCTCCAGCCGCGCGTCGCGCAGGAACACCGACCCGCCGGAGATCGCCGCGGCACAGGCGTACGACCCGGTCTCTATCCGGTCCGGAATGATACGATGAGACGCGCCGCGCAGCCGTTCCACGCCCTCGATCGTCAGCTTGTCGGTGCCGATCCCGCTGATCCGCGCGCCCATCTTCACCAGACACGCGGCGAGGTCGATAATCTCCGGCTCCCGCGCCGCGTTCGCCAGCACGGTCTGACCGTCGGCCAGCGCGGCGGCCATCAGCAGTTGCTCGGTCGCGCCGACGGAGACGAACGGGAACACGATCGTCGCCCCGCGCAGCCGCCCGGTCACACGGCCATCAATATAACCGCCATCCAGGTCGAAGGTGGCGCCCAACTGCTCCAACCCCTTCAGATGCAGGTCGATCGGGCGGGTGCCGATAGAGCAGCCGCCGGGCAGCGACACCCGCGCCTCCCCCACCCGCGCCAGCAGCGGGCCCAGAACCAGCACCGAGGCGCGCATCTTGCGCACGATGTCGTACGGCGCCTCGGTATTGGTGATGGCGCCGCCGATCGACAGCGTCCGCCCGTCGTTGCCGACTGGGTCCACCGCGACGCCGTGCTGGGACAGCAGCGCGGTCATCGTGTCGATGTCGGCGAGCTTTGGCACGTTGGACAGGATCACCCGGTCCTCGGTCAGCAAACCGGTGGCCATCAGCGGCAACGCCGCGTTCTTGGCCCCGCCGATCTGGATTTCCCCCGACAAAGGCCGGCCGCCGCGGATTCGAATTCGGTCCATTCTGACTACATCCTCGGCTTGATCACATCCGGGGAAGCGCGGTGCCGCGCTGTCCCATGTATTTCCCGGATTTCCCGGCATAGCTGGTCTCGCAAGGTTCGTTACCCTGCAAGAACAGAAACTGGCAGATCCCCTCGTTCGCGTGAATCCGCGCGGGCAAGGGGGTCGTGTTGCTGATTTCGATCGTCACCTGGCCTTCCCACTCGGGCTCCAGAGGCGTGACGTTCACGATGATGCCGCAACGCGCGTAGGTCGACTTGCCCAGACAGATCACCAGGACGTCGCGCGGGATGCGGAAATACTCGATGGTATGACCGAGCGCGAAGCTGTTCGGCGGAATGATGCAGGTGTCCGTCTTACGATCGACGAAGCTGGTGGGCGCGAAATTTTTTGGGTCGATCACCGCCGAGTCGATGTTGGTGAATATCTTGAACTCGTCCGCGATACGCGCGTCGTAGCCATAGCTCGACAGGCCGTAGCTGATCACCCCTTCCCGCCGCAAACCCTCCTCGAAAGGCTCGATCATGCGCTCGGTCGTGGCCATATGCCTGATCCAGCGGTCTGACATGACACTCATGCGCGGCGGAGACTCCGGATAACAGGTGACGCCCTCACGGGATTGGCCCAAGGTCTAGGCCGGGCCGCGACCAGGTGTAAACCCGCTGTAACGCCTGGATCACTCCCGAGACAGACATGGACGATCATTAAGACGGACCGACATGACTGACGCGCTCCCAGGCTCCACTCCGCGCTCCCCGGATGCACGCCCTTTACGGGATATCCGCGTCGATATCGTGCGCGGCTGGCTCCAGTTGACCATCTTCGCCAGCCACGCGGCCGGCTCCTGGATCGGCGCATGGCTGATCCACGGCACCTGGGGGCTGTCGGACAGTTCGGAGCAATTCGTCTTCCTGTCCGGCCTCATGCTGGGCTCGGTGTTCGCCCGCAAGGCCCGCCGCGAGGGATATCCGGCCGCCGCCCGCGACATGGCGCTGCGCACGCTGCGACTGTACCGCGTGCACCTGATCACGTTTTTCCTGTTCGGCGGCATGATCATCGCCGTCACCGACAGCGGCCTCTGCCCGGGCGAGATCAAACGATTGGGCTGGAGCTTCCTGGTGGAGCATCCCGCGCGCGCGATTCCGGCGGCGCTGACCACGCTGTATCAGCCGAATTACATGGACATCCTGCCGATCTTCATCTGGTCGATGGCCGCGATGCCCGCGTTCGCCTGGCTCGAGCACCGCTTTGGTATCTGGGCCTTGGCGCCCTCCGTCGCGCTATATCTGGCGGCCTGGCTGGGCGGCCTGACCCCGCCGAGCCTGGGTCCCGACACGGTGATCGGCTTCAATCCCCTGGCCTGGCAGATCCTGTTCATGCTGGGGGCCTACCTGGGCCGGCGGATGCTGCTTCTGGGCGCGGCGGTACCCCCTTCCCGCGCGTTGACCGTCGCCGCCGCGGCAGTCCTGCTGGCCGGACTGCTTCTGCGGCTGAACTGGTTCGGCTGGCTGCCATTCGACCTCGGCATTCCCGAAAGTGCCTGGCTCATCGGCAAGGACGAGTTGGCCTTGCCGCGCGTGCTGCATGCGTTGGCCCTGGCGTTGGTGGTGGCGCGCCTGGTGCCGCGCGAGGCCCCCTGGATGCATCGCGCGCTGGCCCGCTGGCTGGCCGCCACCGGCCGCCACAGCCTGCACGTCTTCTGCCTCGGCCTGTTCCTGTCCTGGGCCGTCACCGCCGTGTTCCGCTTCTGGCCGCGGGAGATGATGCTGCTCGATCCCCCGCTGATCCTCGGCGGTTGCGCGATCCTGCTGTGGTTCGGGATGTGGCGCGACCAGGGACGCGGCGGCGGGCGGCCGATGCCGAAACTGGGTCAGCCGGTCGAGTCGGAGCGGCTGGCGTGACGCGCTGTCCAGGTATAGGGGCACTTTGAATGTCGCCGATCGCCCGAAAGTGATCGTCTGTGCCGGTCGGCGAGGGAGAATTCTGAACGGTAATGCCGAGCGGCTGGAGTCCGGCCGGTTGCTCGACTGCCCTTCCGGCTCCGCGTCCAAGACCGATTTCCTGGCGCCCGTTGGTGTTTGATTAACATTTTTCTGAGACCAATGCCGCCTGTGATGGCCGCGGCCCGCGGACCGTGCGGCAGCCCCGCGGCGCCAGGAGGTGATCGATGAAAGTCCTGCGATTCGTCATAGCCATGGCGATGTTCTGCCTTGTGCAGTCCTCCGCTTCGCGAGTTTCAGCTGACGAGTACGCCACCAAGGACGAGGCGATGGCGTTGGTGAAACAGGCCATAGCCCGCGTCGCCGAAGTCGGCATGGACAAGGCGAAGCCGGAGTTCATGGACCACGGCGGCAGGTTCATCGATCGCGATCTGTATTTGATCATCATCGACAAGGCGGGCGTGCGTGTCGTGCACGGCCAAAATCCGAAGCTTGTCGGCAAGACGTACTACGACGCCATTGATGTGAACGGCAAGGAGTACGGCAAGGAGGTCCAGGGGATCGCGGAAGGCCCAGGGAAAGGCTGGTTCACGTTCAGCTTCAAGGACCCGATCACAGGCAAGCTGCTGCCGAAGGAGAACTACGTCGAACGGGCCGGGGATTACACCTACCTCGCCGGGGTCTACACGCGTTGACCGGACGATTCAGTCCGGACCATTGGGCCAGTCCCGTCCATTGGGTTCGACCAGCGGAGAATTCCAGTGCGGCACGGCTTCATTCACGGTAGCGGCCGCGTCCGCTCCTTCCATGACCTGCCGCTCTGGGTAAAGGCGTTGCTCGCGCCGATGGCGTGCCTGGCCGCGGCTGTCGCGGTGGTCGCGTCGATCTGGCTTGGCACCACCGAGACTGAAGTGCGCCTGGCCGCGGTCGCCAACGAGGCGTTGCCGGCGGCGGCGGCGGGCGCGGTACTGCTCGATCAGGTTGATACGGTTCATGTGATGGCGATGCGTGCGCTGGTCTGGCAGCAGGCCGGGGTCCCACAGGCGACCATGGACGCGCTGATCACGGATATCGCCCATGGTCTGGACTCGTTACGCGTGAGCACCACCGGCATGGTGGGTGAACGCGCGGCGGGCGACATGGATCTGCCGCGCCTTAAGCAGATCGCCGCGCGGTCGGAGGCCTATACGAAGTTGCTCGGCGATGCGCTCGACCTCATCGCCGACCCGCCGATCGCGGTCGGCTATTTCCGTCGCGCGGATACGGCGTTCACGGCCTTGCGCGGCGATATCGCTGGATTGTCCACGACGGGGCGGTCCGCCGAGTCCGCATCCATCCAGTCTGCCCGCGGCAGTTCCCATGCCGCGCTGGTCCGCTCTTATTGGATCCTCGGTATCTCCGGAGTGTTCATGCTGGTGCTGCTACCGGTCGTCGTGACGGCGATCTCGCGCCCGGTTCGCTCGCTGACCCGAACAATGACCGAACTCGTCAACGGCGACATGACGGCCGAGGTGACCGGACAGGACCATCGCGATGAACTCGGCGACATGGCCCGCGCCGTGCTGGTGTTCAAAGACCACATGGTCAGAGGGGTTCAACTCGCCGCCGAGAAGGAGGCAGCCAGCCAGCGGGCGGAGGCGGAGAAACGCGCCGCCCTGGTCGGCATGGCCGAGAAGATCGAGACCGACACCGGCGCCGCTCTCCGTGAGATCGAGCTCCGCACGTCGGCGATGGCGGAAGCAGCTGACGCGATGAACTCCTCGGCGATCCGTACTGGTGCGTCAGCGCGAAACGCAACGGACGCCGCGAGCCAGGCTTTGGCCAATGCGCGGTTTGTCGCCAACGCGGCCGAACAGCTCACCAATTCGATCCGGGAGATAAGTCGTCAGGTTGACGAGTCGACTTCGGTCGCCAGCCGTGCCGTCTCGGCCGGCGGTGAAACAAGGGTGACGATCGAGGCGCTCAACCAGGACGTGGAACGGATCAGCGCGGTCGCCGCCATCATCGGCGAAATCGCCGCCAGAACAAACCTGCTGGCGCTCAACGCGACGATCGAGGCCGCGCGAGCCGGCGACGCGGGCAGGGGTTTCGCGGTGGTCGCCTCCGAGGTGAAGGCACTCGCCAACCAAACCGCGCGTTCGACCCAGGAGATCGCCGGTCACATCGAGCAGGTTCGCTCGGCGACCAAGGCCTCGGTCACGGCGGTGTCGCGGATCGAGCAGACCATCACCGAGATCAGCGCCATCGCCATTTCGATCGCGGCGGCGGTTCAGCTTCAGGGCGTCGCGACCGAGGAGATCGCCCATAACGTGAACCAAACGGCGAATGCGACGAACGAGATGACATCACGCACCACCGATGTCGCCGCGGAGGCCGTCGAGACCGGCCGTCAGGCGGAGGACGTGCGCGACAACGCCACCGGCCTGCACGCATCCGTGGAGGGATTGCGCCATTCCGTCATTCGCGTTGTGCGTACCGCCACCTCGGATGTGGATCGGCGTCTCAACGAGCGGTTCAAGGTTGACCTTGCCTGCCGGTTGACCGTGGCCGGTCAGATCCATTCCGCCTCACTCGCCGATTGGTCCGACAGCGGCGCGCATATTCGCGGTGGTCCACCCATCCAGGATGGCGCCCACGGTGTGCTCGACATCGATGGCGTCGGTTTTCCGCTGCCGTTCATTGTCAAACGCGGCGAGAGCGACGCGCTGCGCGTGGTGTTCGAGTTGGACGCGGCAACCGCTGTGCGGTTCGGCGGCATGCCGGCGCGAATGGCGGCTCGAGCCGCCGCCTGAACCTGGGCCCGCGCCGGGGTCGTGCCGCTCCTCTGAACGGCCAACCTGAGCGCGAAGCAGCGTCAATCGCGCGAGCGACCTTCGCCCGCTGTCCACACCCATCGCGGACACTCGAGTTGGTTCACCCCCACCATCAAGCGCCCTTGAACACGCCCTTCCGCTTCTCGACGAACGCCTTCCTTGCTTCTTTCGCGTCCTCGGAATGTTGTAGGATCGGACTGGCGTTGGACGTCAGCGCCATGGTGTTTTCCAGCGTGGTGTCCACCGCCGTGCGCATGATCCGCTTGCTCACCCACTGCACCAGAGGCGGAATCGCGATCATCCGCGCGCACAATTCGCGAGTGAATTCCTCCAGCTTTTCCGACTCCACGAGGTGGTTGAGCATGCCCCACTGATACGCCCGCTCGGCGTCCAGATGGCCGGTGTAGACGAACTCCAGCGCCCGCCCGAGGCCGACCATCTTCGGCAGGTAATATGATCCGCCATTCTCGATGATCTGCCCGGCGTTGTGGTAGCCGATGAAGCGGGTGCGCTCGCAACCGATCCGGATATCGCAATGCAGCGCCATGTCCATGCCGGAGCCAACGGCGGCGCCGTTGATCATCGCGATCGTCGGTTTGCGGATCAGCGAGATATCGCGATGCAGGTCCGTGAAGCCGTGGAAGAAATGCTGCCGCGTGCCGTCCAGTCCCTCATGCGGGCTGCGATTGCCGGGGAAATTTTCGCCAGGGTTTTCCCGCGACGCCAAATTGGCGCCCGAGCAAAAGCCACGCCCGACGCCGGTCAACACGATGACCCTTATGTTGGGATCGTCATCGCCGGCCCGCATGTATTCGCCGACCTTGGCCACGGTGCTGTTTTCCTCGGCGGTGCCGACCAGGGCGTTCATCCGCTCCGGCCGGTTGAATTTGATCCAGAGGATGCCGGACTCTTCCGGTTCATAGAGCAAATAGTCGACCAGTCTGGGTCCCATGGCGTGCTTCCTCCTTCGGGGTTCGCGTTGGCGAATTATAGGGCGAGGATCGCCGGATCGAGAAACGCGGGCTCCGGCGGGAAATCGGTTCGGCCGCATCTCGTTGTGTGAATCGTTAAGACTTACTTCACACCTGGCGCGCAGAGTCTGTCCGCTACCATCCAACCAGGACAGTTCCATCATGAGTATCTCAGGCGTATCCGGCCTCGCGGGCGCGTCGTTCGCGCAGCAGACTCAGGCACCGGCGGCTCAGGCCAGCACCCAGGCGACCAGCCGGCCGCACCATCACCGCCGCGAGAGTGGCGGAACCGCGCCGCCGCCTCCCAGCGCGCCGCCGCCGGCCACCACGACGGCCAAGGGCGGCGTCAACACGGTCGCATGAACGGGGGGGCGCCTGAAGGGGGCGCACGGCCGGAGTGCCCGAACGAGGTGTAATCTCTCGCGACGAGGGATTGAGTCGCGCGTTGACGTTCGCTCGCGGCCTGACGGCGCGCGGGGAAGACGACGCGGCCCGTCAGGCATATGTCGATGTGTTGCGGCTCGATGTGACGCACTTCGCGGCGTTGACCGAGATCGGCGTGCTGGCGCTTGCCAGCGGCCATCGCTCCGCCGCGCGCACCGCGTGGGAACAGGCGGTGGGGTGCCATCCCGACAACCCGGCGGGACGGGTCAATCTGGGGATCCTGCTGTTGGACGACGGCGATGCCGAGGCCGCGCGACCGCATTTCGAGGCGGCTCTGGCGTTCGATCCGGCGTTGCCCGAAGCGCATCAGGGCATGGCGCGCGTGCTGACGGAGCTTGGGTTGGACGCGGGAGAGCACTGGCGTCTGGGTTTCAGCGGTCACGCGGTCGTGGTCCGGCCATTCCGCGGGGTTGGGACCGGCGTGCGGCTGTTGCTGCTGGTGGCCGCGCGCGGCGGCAATATCCCGACCCGGCACTGGATCGATGAACGGCGTTTCACGGTCACCGCGATTTACACTGATTATTTCGATGTGACACGGCCGTTGCCGCCGCACGATCTGGTGATGAACGCGATCGGCGACGCCGATCTTCGCGGTTTGGCTCTGGTGCGCGCGGAGGCCATGCTGGCGGACGACACCGTGCATGTGATCAATCCGCCCGCGCTCGTCCGCGCCACCGGTCGCGTCGAAATGGCGCGGCGATTGGCGGACATTCCCGGCGTGATCGCGCCCGGAACGCGACTGCTGCCGAGAGCGAGGGCCGCTTCGGGCGAAGGGATGCGCTTTCCTTCGCTGTTGCGCGCACCCGGCTTTCACACCGGGCGGCATTTTGTTTTCGTTCCCGAGCGTGACGCGTTGGCGGCGGCGGTGGCATCACTGCCCGGCGAAGCCCTGCTGTCGATCGAGTATCTCGATGCGCGCGGTCCGGATGGAATGGCGCGAAAGTATCGCGTTATGTTTATCGGCGGGGAAATATACCCATTGCATCTGGCGATCTCGGCGGATTGGAAGGTGCATTATGTCACCAGCGCCATGGCCGCCAACGCGGCGTATCGGGAGGAGGAACAGCGCTTCCTGAACGACATGGCGGGCGTGCTCGGCGATCGCGCGATCACGGCCCTGCGCGCGGTTGGGGAAACTTTGGGCCTGCATTACGCCGGCGTGGACTTCGCTCTCGGCCCGGACGGGTCGATCCTGGTGTTCGAGGCCAACGCGACCATGGTCATCGCGGCCCCTGGGCCCGAAGCGCTGTGGGATTATCGGCGCGAGGCGATCGGGCGGGCGCTGGACGCGGCGCGAGGGTTGTTGGACCGCGGATTTGACGAGGCGACACGCTGAAACGATCGGCGCTACGGATCCGTGATATTTTGCCGTTTAAGGCGACGCCCAGCGATTATCGCGTCAGGTGGTCGTTCCCCTCTCGTCATCCGCGGGCCACCCTCGTCATCCCCGAGCCACTTTCGTCATCCCCGGGCCATCCTCGTCATCCCCAGGCTCGACCCGGGGTCCAATCGCCGCACAGTGCCTGGATGGATCCCCGGGTCGAGCCCCATAGGCGCAAAGATAGCACGGCGAGCGGGGGCGCACCTTCCGTCCCCCGTCATGGTCCGGTCAGGCCCGGTGATGACGAGGAAGGCCGGCGCGTCGGGCGACCCGTTTATTGTCGCGCGTCGTCCAAGCGTGGCTCGACGAACACGACGTGGCATTGGCGAAGCATCGACCCCGGATACGAGCGGCACGCGTCGCGGTGTACCGCGCCGCTTCAATCACGCCGCGGCGGCCTGTCCCGTCTCGGGAAACTCCACGATCCGCCAGTAATGCTCCAGCATCAGAATCGCGTTCTGAAACCCCTGCTCCTGCTGAAACTTCAATACGTACCCGGCGACATTCTTCGCGTAAGCCCGTGTCCGGTCCTCGGCCAGCGCCGACGTCGTCATCACGAACACCAGCGTCGAGCGCAACGCCGGATCGGCCCGCAACTCCTCGAGGAATTCCAGGCCACCCATCCGCGGCATATTCAAATCCAATAGCACCAGCAGCGGCGACGGCAATTTCTCGTGACCGTTTTCGCCACGCAGCCGCTCCAGCGCCTCGATGCCGTCACGCGCCGCCACCACCGGATTGGTAATCTTCAACTCCCGTAACGATCGCCGGATCGCCATCGTATCGACCCGGTCGTCGTCCACCACAAGAATGGTTACTGAACTGCCGTTCATCGCGCGTCTGTCCTCCACATGAGACGGTCCTCCCCATGACAATCGCCAACCGCGTCGGGGAGAAACCGCGCCGCCGCTCCGATCCGTCCGCGACCGTACCGTCGCGCGCGCTGAACCGGGCATCGCCGCATCCCCACAAACTGACGCCCACACCTGAGCAGACAAACCTTAGCGGCGTGTTAAAATACAGCGCCCAGAGCGACCGAAGCGAAGCCGCCACCGGGACCCGCCCGCGTGCAACGACCCACACTTTGTGCCAGCCTCGGCCATCGGACACACGGGGAGGAACCATCGATGGAAGCGGGATTTCTGGGTGTCGGCAACATGGGCTTGCCCATGGCCGGCAAGCTGCTCGACGGCGGCCACCAACTGACGGTGTTCGACATCCGCGAGGCCGCGATGCAACCGCTGCTCGCCCGCCAGGCCCGCCGGGCGACGTCGCCAAAAGACCTGGCCGATCAATGTGAGATCGTGCTGGTCTCGCTCCCCACCCTCGCCGCGTTCCGCGCGGTCGCCTTCGGGCCGGATGGCCTGATCCACGGCAAGGCGATGAAATTGCTGGTGAGCACCTGCACCGTCGGCGTCCCCTTCGTGAAGGAAATCGAGCAGGCTATGGCGGAAAAAGGCGTCACCGTCGTCGATTGCCCGATCTCCGGCGGCCCGCCCGGCGCGCGAGCGGGCACGCTGTCGGTCATGGTCTCCGGCGATCCGGCGGCGGTGGAGCGCGTGAAACCGATGATTGCCCTCTGGGGCCGCACGCTGACCGTCGCCGGCGACAAGCCCGGAGCCGCGCAGGTGCTGAAGCTGACCAACAACATCCTCTCCGCCGTCAGCCTCGCCGCGACGGCCGAAGCCTTCGTGATGGGCGCGAAAGCCGGCCTCGACCCCGAGGTCATGCTGTCCGCCGTCAACGCCGGCAGCGGCCGCAACAGCGCGACGCAGGACAAGTTCCCCCGTTCAGTGCTCACGCGCAGCTTCGATTTTGGCTTTGCGACCGGGCTGTCCTACAAGGATGTCCGCCTGTGCATCGACGAAGCCGAAGCCATGGGCGTGCCTATGGTCGCCGGAGCCGCCGTCCGGCAGATGCTCGCCGTCACCAATGCGATGTTTGGGCCGACCTCCGATTTCACTTCGATCACGCGCGTCGTCGAGGGATGGGCTGGCGTCGAGGTCAAGGGATAACCTCGCGATCCGCGCCGTCGAGCACTCGTCTCCACCTTGTATTTTCAAAGGAAACATCATGAGCAAAGAAGTCTTCGACCGTGGTTTGGCGATCCGCAAAAGCGTCCTCGGCGCGGAATTCGTGGAGAAATCCTTCGCTGCGGCGGACGGCTTCAACCGTCCGATGCAGGAACTCGTGACGGAATATTGCTGGGGCGCGGTCTGGGGCCGCGAGGAGCTGCCCTTCAAGACGCGCAGTATGCTCAATCTGGCGATGATCAGCGCGCTCAACCGGCCGCACGAACTGAAGATGCATGTCAAGGGCGCCCTGAAGAACGGCGTGACGCGCGACGAGATTCGCGAAGTCTTCATGCAGGTCGCGATCTATTGCGGCGTGCCGGCCGGCGTGGATTCGTTCCGCATCGCGCGCGAGGCCTTCGCCGAAATCGACGGTGCGGCAAAAGCGTGAAGCGCGGCGAGCGCATCGTTTTCGCGCGAGCCGAAAATCGGTTCGCGTGAAATGACGCCCGTTCCGGGGGGCGGCGGAGGAAACGGGATGCACCGCTACAAGATGCTGATCGGCGGCGAATGGCTCGACGCTGCCGGGCGCGAGGCCTTCGAGACCGACAACCCTTATCTCGGCGCGCCCTGGGCGCTGGTGCCGCGCGCCGGAGTCGCCGATGTCGACAAGGCCGTCGCGGCGGCCAAGGCGGCGTTTCCCGCCTACGCCCTGACCTCGCGCGAGGAGCGTCTCGCGCTCTTGCGGCGCGTGCTCGAAGTCTACAACAGCCGCGGCGAGGATCTCGCCCAGGCCGTCAGCCAGGAAATGGGCGCGCCGATCGTCTTCGCGCGCGAGGCGCAGGTCTGGGCGGGGCGCGTGCATCTCGAGGCCACCATCGAGGCGCTGGAAGCCTACGAATTCAGCCGCGTGCGCGGAACCAGCCTCATCGTCGAGGAGCCGATCGGCGTCTGCGCGCTGATCACGCCGTGGAACTGGCCGCTCAACCAGATCGTCTGCAAGGTCGCGCCCGCGTTCGCCGCGGGATGTACGGTGGTGTTGAAGCCGAGCGAGATCGCGC
>PLSZ01000187.1 GCA_003164305.1 Acetobacteraceae bacterium | reverse complement strand
TTTTGGCCGATGGGGCGGCCGAACACGATGCGTTCGCGGGCGTAACGGGAGGCGCGGGCCAAAGCGGCGCGGCCGATGCCGATCGCTTCGGCGGCGACGAGGACTCGTTCCGGATTCAGACCGTGTAAAATGGCGCGGAAGCCCTCGCCTTCCTCGCCGATGCGGTCTTCGACAGGAACCGGCATGTCCTCGAAGAACACCATGTTGCTGTCGACGGCGTGGCGACCCATTTTGTGGATCAGCCTGACCTCGGCGTGAGTCTTGTCGAGATCGGTATAGAACAAGGTCATGCCTTGCGTTTTGCGTTGCACCTTGTCCAGCGGCGTGGTGCGCGCCAGGAGTAAAATTTTGTTGGCGACCTGCGCGGTGGAGGTCCAGATCTTGGTGCCGTTGATTTTGTAATGATCGCCGTGGCGTTCGGCGCGCGTGGTCAGTTGCGTGGTGTTGAGGCCGGCGTTGGGCTCGGTGACGCCGAAGCACGCTTTGTCCTTCCCCGCGATCAACGGCGGCAGCATGCGGGATTTTTGCGCCTCGGTGCCGTGCACGATCACCGGATTGAGACCGAAGATGTTGATGTGGATCGCGCTCGCGCCGCTCATGGCGGCACCGGATTCAGCGACCGCCTGCATCATGATGGCGGCTTCGGCGATGCCGAGGCCAGCGCCGCCGTACGCCTCGGGCATGGCGATGCCGAGCCAGTTGCCCTCGGCCATNNTCGTCGAACCGAGCGCAGACGCGGAGAATGTTATCGCGGATCTGCTGTTGCGGCTCGGTGAGGGCGAAGTCCATGGGCGGGATCTTTCCGGGACGGTTCGGTTGGCGGAGGGTTATAGCAAGCTGCGCGTCTGGGCGGAAATCGGATGACGGGGCGGAGTAATCGGCGTAGTGTGATGTGGCCATGTCGACAAAAAACGCGACCCTCTACGACACCGACTTCTACGCCTGGGCCAATGAACAGGCGGCGCTGCTGCGCTCTGGGCGGCTGTCCGAACTCGATATCGAGAATATCGCGGAAGAGATCGAAAGCATGGGCAGAAGCGAGCGACGCGAACTGGTTAACCGGCTGACGGTGCTGTTCGTCCACTTGCTGAAGTGGCGTTATCAGCCGACATATCGAGGCAGAAGCTGGCGACTCACGATCGAACAACAACGTATTAAGCTCGGCGAGCATCTCAAGGAAAATCCCAGCCTGAAGTCCCAGTTGACGGAGCTGATGTCCCACGCGTACCGCCTGGCCAGGATTGACGCGGCTCAGGAGACCGGGCTCGATCGTGATTCATTCCCCGATCCCTGTCCCTTCACCTTCGACGAAGCGATGAACCCGGATTTCTGGCCGGACTGAGTTTGCCGCCCCCCACCCGGCCGCGCTACGATCACGGCCCAGGAGGACAGCGAAGCCATGGATTTTCGCGCGGACGATGTCGAGTATCAGCGTCAGGACGGGCAACCCTTGCTGGCGCGGCTTTATCAACCCATTGGACCCGGCCCGTTCCCGGCGGTGCTGGAAGTGCACGGCGGCGCCTGGACCGGCGGCGATCGGTTCAACAACGTCTCGATCGCCGAGGCGCTCGCCGCCGACGGGGTCGTTGTGCTATCGATCGATTTCCGCATGCCGCCCCAGGCGCGCTACCCGGACACCGTCGCGGACGTCAATCTGGGCATTCGCTGGTTGAAGGCGAACGCCGCCAAATTCAACAGCCGCGCCGATCTGGTGGGCGGACTTGGCACATCCTCAGGCGGGCATTTGCTGTTGCTGAGCGCGCTGCGGCCCACCGATCCGCGGTATGGCAAGCTGAAGTTGGACGGGTTCACCGGCGACGCGTCGTTGCGGTTCGCCATCGCCTGCTGGCCGGTGGCCGATCCGCTGCAACGCTACCGGGTGAAGAAGGCGGCCGGCGAGCAGCGCTTCGTTACGTCACACGATGCGTTCTGGCCCTCGGAAGCCGACATGGAGGAGGGCAGCCCGACGCTTATGCTGACCCGCGGCGAAGCGGTCGCGAAGCCGCCGGTGCTGATCCTGCAAGGCACCAACGACAACAATCTGACGCCGGACATGGCGGACAACTTCGCCGCCGCTTACACGAAGGCCGGCGGCTCGGTCGTCAGCGAGAGCTTCCCCGATCAGCCGCACGCGTTCATCCCCAACGCGCCCACCGCCCAGGAGTCGTTACGCGCGCTGGAGATGATCAAGGCGTTCGTCCACCAGCACGCCGGCTGAACGATGTACAGCCAGGCGCTCAATACCGCGTCCGCGCCGGCCGATACGTCGGACGCGGCGGCGCGGTTCCAGGTGCGAATCGATGCCGAGGAGCGCATCGAACCGAATGACGCGATGCCGGAACAATATCGCCGCACGCTGATCCGCCAGANNCAACTGGATCACCCGCGCGCCGTCGTTGCGGCGCAAGGCGGCGTTGCTGGCGAAGGTGCAGGACGAGGGCGGACACGGGCTGTATCTTTACGCCGCCGCGGAAACTCTGGGCCAGTCGCGAGAGGAACTGGTCGAGCAACTGCTGAGCGGGCGGGCGAAGTACTCATCCATCTTCAATTATCCGACCTTGTCATGGGCCGATATCGGCACGATCGGCTGGTTGGTCGATGGCGCGGCGATCATGAACCAGATCCCGCTGTGCCGGTGCTCGTACGGGCCGTACGCGCGGGCGATGATCCGGATTTGCAAGGAAGAATCGTTCCACCAGCGGCAGGGTTACGAGATCATGCTGACGCTGTGCCGCGGCACGGCGGAGCAAAAATCGATGGCGCAGGACGCGCTGAACCGCTGGTGGTGGCCGTGCCTGATGATGTTCGGGCCACCGGATACGCAATCGCAACACTCCGACACCTCGATGCGCTGGAAGATCAAACGCTTCACCAACGACGCGCTCCGGCAAAAGTTCGTCGATGCCACGGTGCCGCAAGGATTGCATCTGGGCCTGACCTTTCCCGACCCGGCGCTGCGATTCGACGGCGGGCACTGGGTGTTCGGTGAGATCGACTGGGACGAATTCCGCCGCGTTCTGGCGGGCGACGGGCCGTGCAACCGGGAGCGACTGGCCGCGCGGCGCCAGGCGCACGAGGACGGCGCCTGGGTGCGGGAGGCAGCGCGCGCATGGGCCGCGAAGCAGAAAGTGGCCGCGTGATGACGGACCCGGCGACACGGTTGTGGGAGGTTTTTGTTCGGGCGCGCAACGGTCTGTCGCACCGGCACGCCGGTTCGGTGCACGCCGCGGATCCCGAAATGGCGTTGCAGGCGGCGCGCGACGTTTACACCCGCCGCGGCGAAGGGCTGTCGATCTGGGTGGTGCCGTCGGACGCGATCGTTGCCTCCGATCCGTCGGACAAAGATTCGTTGTTTGAGCCGACCGGTTCGAAGATTTACCGGCATCCGACATTCTACAAGGTCCCGGACGAAGTCGGGAATATGTAGCGGCGTTTGCCTGCCGGCCGGCGAGGTGACACACTCCTCTCGGTCAAAAAACAAATGAGGAAACACCATGTCCGGTCTGTCCAGGCTGTTGCTCACGGCGGTGTTCAGCGGCGCGCTGCCGGTCGCGGCGATGAGCGACGTGGTGCTGTCGTCGAACGACGGACACACCGTGATGAACGCCCAAAAAGCCATGGTCGCGCCTTCTCCCGCCAGCCCAGACACGATCACTGTCATCGACGTCAAATCGTATCCGCCGACGATCAAAGCCACGTTCGAGGCGCCGGGCAGTGTCGTCGGACCGCCGGGCGCGATCTGGATCAGCAAGGATGAGAGTTGGGGGATCGTGACCTCGGCCACCAAGGCGGATCCCGCGGCGCCGAATGGCGGCATCGCGCCCGATGATCGGGTGGCGTTGTTCGATCTGACCAGCACCCCGCCCAAGGTGGTGCAGTCGCTGACCTCCGGACTGGGTGCGACCCAGGTTCGGGTGTCTCCCAATGGCACGCTGGCGCTGATCGCCAACCGGACCGAGGGGACGGTTTCGGTCTTCACCGTCAAGGACAAGCGCCTGACCGCGGTGGGCAAGGTCGATACCGGGAACCCGAAATCGCTGCCGAGCGCGGTGGTTTTCGTCGATGACCAGAATGCGCTGCTGACGCGCGGCGGCGACAACATGGTGAACGTGCTGCATATCGACGGCACCAATGTCACGATCGATGCACGACCGATCACCACGGGCCTCGCGCCGTACACGATGGACATCAACGGCGCGCATACGCTGGTCGCGGTGTCTAACATGGGCCGCGGCGATGGCGATGAAGACTCGATCAGCCTGATCGATGTGAAAGCGAAACCGTATCGGGTGGTCGGCACCTTTGGGGTCCCCAGTGGACCGGAGCCGATGAAGTTCTCGCCGGATGGCAGGTTTCTGGCGGTGGGCGCGCAATACGGCAGCACCAAACCGGCCAGTCATCCGTTCCACCACGACAACGGCCTCGTGGGCCTGTACGCGGTCGAGGGACAGACGTTGCGCGAGGTCGCGCAGGCTCCGGTCGGCGCATGGGCCGAGGCGGTCGCGTTTTCTCGCGATGGCAAGACTGTTCTGGTGCAAAGCATGCAGGACCGCGCGATCGAGGTGTTTCGCTTCGACGGCAAAACGCTCACCCGCGGCAAAAGCCTGAAAGTGGACGGCGCGGGTCCGGAATCATTCGCCACCGCCTGGCCGTGACGCAACGCCGCGCATGGCTGGAACCATGACCACCACCTCGATCGCATTGACCGAAACGCCGCAGGTGCGACGCACCCTGGCGCTCGCCGACGACGCGCTGGTGCTGGGACACCGGACCAGCGAGTGGACCGGCCACGCGCCGTTGTTGGAAGAAGAACTCGCGCTGGCCAATATCGCGCTCGATCTGATCGGCCAGGCGCGAGCATTGTATCAGGCGGCCGGGGAGTTGACCGGTCATTCCGAGGACGAACTGGCCTATCTGCGTGACCCGCCGGCGTTTCGTAACGCGTTGATCATGGAACTGCCGAACGGCGACTTCGCGTTCACCATCGCCCGGTTGCTTTTGGTTTCGGTGGCATCGGATCAGACGTGGCGCGCGGGCTTCGACGATCCGGCGCTGTCCACCGTGGCGGAGAAGGCCATGAAGGAAACCACGTATCATGTGCGCCACGCCGCCGAATGGTTGATCCGGCTCGGCGATGGCACCGACGAATCGCACCGCCGCGCGCAGGACGCGATCGATGCGTTGTGGCCGTACACAGGGGAGTTGACGACGCGGCGGGACCCTTGGCTGCGCGCGGTGGCGCCGATCCTGACCCGGGCGACGTTGCGCCAGCCGAACGATGGCTGGATGCAAAGCGGCGGCCGCGACGGCCAGCATACCGAGCATCTCGGGCACCTGTTGGCGGAGATGCAGATCCTGCCGCGGACTTATCCGGGCTCCACGTGGTGACGCTGCTGCGACGAGCACGCGCGGCGGCCGCGGCGGTGACCGATCCGGAACTGCCGCCGTTGACCATAGACGATCTGGGCATTCTCCGGGATGTCCAACTCGTCAACGATACGGTCGAGGTCGCCATCACGCCGACCTACTCAGGTTGTCCGGCGATGCGGGAGATCGCGGACGCGATCGAACACGCGGTGCGGGAGAGCGGCGCGGAAAAGGTGCGGGTGCGATTGGTTTTATCGCCGGCGTGGACAACCGATTCCCTGACCGAGACCGCGCGGCATAAACTGCTTGACCTCGGTATCGCGCCTCCGGATAAAGGCCTTGGTCCGGAAGCATTATTCGGCGGCCGCAACGTCGTTTGTCCTCGCTGCGGATCGCCGAACACCGAACGGATCAGCGCGTTTGGATCGACCGCGTGTAAAGCGCTGCATCGTTGCCTGACCTGCCGCGAGCCGTTCGAGGCATTTAAGTGTCATTGACGCCGCGGCCGCCTTCACGCGGCCATCGGATGCACCAAACGCGCCGCCGCCAGACGTAACGCATCCAGCATGACCTCGGCGATCGCGGCGGCCATCAACGGCGCCACGGCGTTGCCGATTTGCCGGAAGGCGGGGTTCATCGTGCCCTCGAACACGAATCCGTCGGGGAAACTTTGCAGCCGCGCCGCCTCGCGCACCGAGATCGTGCGCGCCTGAGCGGCGTCCCAATGGATGTGGCTGTAAGTGTCCTTGCCGATATGCGCCATCAGCGTGCGCACCGGTTGATCCGGTTCCAGCTTCCACCAGCGATTGGGGAACTTTCCGACGTCGTAAGGCGGCACCATGCGCGCGAACAACGCCGCGTGATCCGGCGTGCCTTCCCGCAACCCCAACCGCGCGGCCTCAAGCGCGGCCAGCGCCCGAGCCGTCGCATGCGCTTCCGGATACTCCGCCCCTGGGCGCATCGCCCGGAAGATCGGCCCGTCGCGCGGCAAGGCGCGGATGACGTGGTCGTAGACGCCCTCCCCTGCCGCGAAACGGGGCCAGCGCCGCATCATCGTGACGTAGTCGGAAAAATCGTCAGCCGCCGCGTACGCGGACAACGCCGAAAACCGCCGGGCGCCGCGTTTGACGGAATCGCCGCGGATCGGTGGCAGATCGCCAATCGCCTCACGCGCGGTCACCGGACCCGGCAGGCTCGGGTCGCCCGGATCGGCATCGACAAAACCGGCGGCCCCGGAACGATCGACGTGTTTCAACGCCACGGCGCGGGTGCCGGCATAGCCGCGTGGCAGGCGCATGAAGCGAGTGGCGCGGGGGAAGTCCGGCATCACACCCAGCTCCTTACGGTAGCCGATTAAATACACCCGGTCGCGCATTTGCGGACAGCCGTGGAACGCGCTGTTGATCAGCGAGTAGCGCGCGACATATCCCAGATCGTTCAGCGCCTCGACCATTTCCTCGACGACGTTGTGGTGTCCGTAATGCAGGATATCCGGAACGTTTTCGACCAGCAGCGCCAACGGGCGCAGCGCCTTCACCCATGCGAGGTAGCGCAAATATAAATTTCCGCGCGGATCGACCTTGAAGGCCGAGGGATGATCGGCGATTTCCCGCAATTTGGCGCGGCCGACGCGGGCGTAGGCCTGACACGGTGGACCGCCAATCAGAACGTCGATCGCGTCCAGGCCCAGTTCGCCAGGCTCAGTGCGGGAGATGTCGCGGGCGACGGCGTGGTGCTCGAAGTCGCGCGGGTGAAAGTTGCGCGCGTGGGTTCGTGCCGCGAGCGGATCGATCTCCACGGCGCCGTCGATGCGGAAGCCGGCGCGTTGAAACCCGAGCGACAGGCCGCCGGCTCCGGCGAACAGGTCCAGGACCCCGGGTGGTTCACCGCGCGCCAGCCGGTTAAGTTGCTCGTCCGGAACGGTGCTCACGAAAGAAACGCCCGCAGCCGGGCGGCCAACGCGGTTTCGTCCTTCACCTCGCATTCCCACAGCACCAGGACGGACCACCCGGCGTCACGCAGCGCGGCCAGGTTACGCGCGTCGCGCTCGACGTTGCGAGCGAGCTTCGCGGCCCACCAGTCGGCCCGGACGCGGGGAAGCACGGCGTTGCGGCAGGACGGGTCGGGATGACGATGCCAGAAACAGCCGCGCACCTCGACGATCGCGCGCCGGCCCGCGAGCACGATGTCCGGTGTGCCGGGCAGATCGCGGCGATGCAGGCGGAAGCGGTAGCCCATGCGGTGCAGCAGGCCGCGGACGCGTAGTTCCGGCGCCGTATCCTTCGCGGCGACGGCGGCGAGGTTGCGGCGCCGTGCCGGAGGAACGTCGTCGAACGCGGGACGGGCAAGGGGCGACTCGGACATGGGGCGAGTATAGCGCGGGATCGGAGCACGGGCAGCGCGGGTTGTTCAGGGGCGTGTGGCCGGGCAACTGCTTCCTCAGTCGCCAGCCTCCGCGACCACCGCTTCGGCGATGCTGTTGTCCACGGCGACGGAGAACGGAGTTCCCGGCGACACGAACCCGCCCGACACGAGGCTCGACAGCAGCCGGTCATAGCCGGCGCGCGGCAGGATCGGACTTTCGCCCCAGATGCCCAACGAATTATAGCGCGAACACGCCGCTTCCAGGATCGCCGCCGGCACGTCCGGGAAAAATCCGCGCACCGCCCCGGCGATCGCCGCCCCCGTCGCGCGGGAGACCCAGAGTTGCGTCTTATGGATCGCTCGCACCATGCGGCGCAGTTCGTCCCGGCGAGCGCGCAGCGTGCCGCGCCTGGCGTAAAACGTCGTGTAACTCGTCGGCCCCCGGCTCGCCTGGGCGTACCAGACGTGGCAGCCATGACCGGCCAGCAAGGTCGCAACGAACGGCTCGAACAATTGCACCACATCGACCGATCCGGCCAGCAGCGCGGCGCAATTCTCCGCCATCGTTCCGGATGCCAACCGGTCGATCGTTCCGGGGGCGATGCCGGCGCGGCGCAGGTCCTCCTGCAGGCACATCCACGGCGTCGGCACCTCGCTGACGGTGGCGAGGCGCGCGCCGGACAGATCGCGCACCGTGAAATCGGGCCGGGCCTCGCGCCCGACCAGCAGGAACGGGTCGCGGGTCACCACCTCGGCGAAACTGACCAGATCGCAGGACGGGTCCTGATGGTAGGTTTGCATGACCCGCATCGGGCCGCCCCAACTGACGTCGGCCTCCCCGGACATGATCGCGGTGGCGGCGCGGCCGGGTTCGGGGGCGCTGACGAAGCGGACCTCGACGCCCTCGGCGGCGTAGGCGTCGTGCGCCAGCGCCACGTAGAACGGCGCGTAGAACAGGCCGCGCAACGATTCCTGCAGGATGATGGCCATGCGCGGATCTTCCTTTCGCCTCTTCCCGTCATCCTCGGG
>PLSZ01000452.1 GCA_003164305.1 Acetobacteraceae bacterium | reverse complement strand
GTGCGGGGGGCGCCCAGTAATGGGTGTCCCTACCGCGACTAAGTTTTCGGACGAATGGAACTTTACCGAGTTCCGCGATTCAACGAATTATTATTGACCGACAACTTTTTTATCTTTGATAATCTCGTGTTATTCTCGGCGAATTGCGGCCGAGTTCATGTCAGAGAAATGTCCCGGTACTAAATCGTCCCAATATGACCCGTTCCGGCCAACAAAATGGGCGGCGTGGATATCGAGCGTCTCGTCCGCCGGATTGTATCAACAAACAAGGAGATATGAGCATGACGTTCGCCTCACGCATGATGACGGGTCTTGGCCTTGTCGCCGGGATTGGACTGATGGCGCCTGGCCTTGCTTTGGCGCAGACGATAACGCCTCCGCCGGCGACCGGTACCGCCGCGGCCAGCGCGTCGCAACATGGGATGGCCGCGCCAGGGAATACCGAGCGGCCAGGGATGCAGTCGAGCAGCACGGGCACGATGTCCGGCGATAATTCCGCGAAGGCCGGCGAAATGGCTTCGACGCAGGGCAACCTGGACCCCAAGACGGTTACGCAGGTGCAACAGGCGTTGAACGTCAAAAGCGATGGCAAGTGGGGTCCGAACACCGAGGCCGCGCTGAAGCAGTATCAGCAAAAGAATGGTCTTTCGGTGAGCGGGCAACTCGACCAGGCGACCCGCGCCAAACTGAACCTGCAAGGGTGAGTTTGGGTAAACCCATTCGGGTCTGAACTGAGGATCTTCGCCGCCCGGCCACGCCGGGCGGCGACTTTCATATCCACCATGCGGCGTCGGACGAACCGGGAAACCATTGACTCCGATCCCCGGTCTCTCTCATGACGGCCCGATGCGAACCGCTCCCGATCATTTTGACGTCATCGTTGTCGGCGGTGGCCATGCCGGCTGTGAGGCCGCCGCGGCCGCCGCCCGCGTGGGCGCGCGCACGCTGCTGCTGACTCACAAGCTGGAAACGTTGGGAGAAATGTCGTGCAATCCGTCGATCGGTGGGATCGGCAAAGGGCATCTGGTGCGTGAGGTTGATGCGCTCGACGGCCTGATGGGCCGGGTGGCGGACGCGGCGGGCATCCATTTCAAGCTGCTGAACCGGAGCAAGGGGCCGGCGGTGCGCGGGCCTCGGGCGCAGGCGGACCGCGCGCTGTATCGCCGCGCCATGCGGGCGGCGCTGGACGCCACGCCCGCCCTGACATTGCGCGCGGCGCCGGTGGAGGACCTGGAGATCGGGCCGGACGGCCGCCTCGCCGCCGTGATTTGCGCCGACGGGACCCGGGTCGCCTGCGGCGCCGCGGTGCTGACCACCGGCACGTTCCTGCGCGGCGTCATCCACATCGGCGACCGGAGCACGCCCGCCGGCCGCATGGGCGAGGCGCCCGCGATCGGCCTGGCTCATACCCTGGAACGCCTGAACCTGCCGATGGGGCGCCTGAAGACCGGCACCCCTCCCCGGCTGGATCGCGCGACGATCGACTGGCACGGGTTGGCCGCCGACCCGGGCGACACGACGCCGGAGCCGTTTTCGACACTCACGTCACGCATTCCGTCGCCGCAACTGGCCTGCTGGGTCACTTCGACCACGCCGGCGACCCACGACATCATCCGGGAAAACCTGCACCGCTCGGCGATCCACGCCGGCAACATCAGCGGGGTTGGGCCACGCTATTGTCCCTCGATCGAGGACAAGGTGAAACGGTTCGCCGCGCGCGACCGGCACAACATCTTCCTGGAACCCGAGGGGCTGGACGATCCGACCGTGTATCCGAACGGCATCTCCACCTCGCTCCCCGAAGACATCCAGCAGGCCTTGCTCGCCACCATTCCTGGGCTTGAGCATGCGCGAATGATCCGGCTCGGCTACGCGGTGGAATACGATTACGTCGATCCGGTCGCGCTGTCCTCCGGGCTGGCGTTGCGCGCGCTGCCGGGCCTGTTCCTCGCGGGCCAGATCAACGGCACCACGGGATACGAGGAAGCCGCGGCGCAAGGCCTGCTGGCCGGCATCAACGCGGCGAGGCTGGCGGATGGCGGCTCCGAGGTCACGCTGGCTCGGTCGGAGGCGTATCTCGGTGTGCTGGTGGACGACCTGACGTTGCACGGGGTCAGCGAACCATATCGAATGTTCACCTCGCGCGCGGAGTTTCGCCTTTCCCTGCGAGCGGACAATGCCGATCTCCGCCTGACCGAGAAAGGCATCGCCTGGGGCTGCGTGGGCTCAGAGCGGGCGGTGGCGTTTCGCGTGCATCAGGCGGCGGTGGCCGGGTTGATGGCCCAGGCGAGGGCGGAGGGCGGGACGCCGGCGGCGTTGGCGCGGCTGGGCGTGACGGTTCGCGACGATGGCCGGTGGCGCAACGTGGTCGAACTATCCGGCTATGACGGCGTGCCGTTCGAGGCTTTGACGGCGGCGTTTCCGTTTCTGCGGGAGGCAGCGCCCCGGGCCGTGGCGCAAATGCGGGCGGAGTCGGTGTATGGCGGCTATTTGCCTCGGCAGCAGGCGGAAATCCGCGGCTTCGCGCGGGAGGAGGCGGTCTCGCTGGACGGCGTCGCATTCGAAATGATCGGCGGGTTGTCAGCGGAAATCCGCGACAAGTTGCGCACGGTGCGCCCGGCGTCATTTGGCGCGGCGGCGCGGATCCAGGGGATGACTCCGGCGGCGCTGGCGGCTCTGGCGGCGTATTTGCGCAAGCGCGAGGTCGCGGCGGCGTGAGCATGCACCTGGGATCATGACAATGCCCCCGGCACGCCTGACCGACCCGGCGTTTCTGACCCGCGTGTTGCGCCGCCGCGGCCTGCCGGATGACGTCGCCGTGGCGGGCGTCGCCGAGGAGAAGCTGCCAGCCCTGATTTCCAACGTGCGCCGCCTGCGGCTGGACTATGACGGCCCCGACGCTGGCTCGCCGCGTTCGATGATCCTGAAGACCAGCCAGCCCGAGCGGAGCGCCAGCAACGCCGGCCGGCGGGAAGTCGCGTTCTACCGCGACATCGCGCCGCTTTCGCCGTCCGGCCTGTTGGCCCAATGTTACGATGCCGACTGGAACGACGAGAGTAACGAATGGCATCTGCTGATGGAGGATCTTGGCGAGACGCATTTCCACTCGCCGCGTTGGCCGATGCCTCCCACCGAGCCGCGATGGCGCGCGATCCTGACCGCATGGGCCAGGTTTCACGCCGCCTGGTGGGACGACCCGCGGCTGGGTGTTTCGATCGGCCAGCGTCATGATGAGGCGACGTCGGCCGCCTTCGCCAAGGATACCGCGACGCATTTTGTCCGGTTTTCCGACGAGATGGGGGATCGGCTGACTGCCGAGCGGCGCGCGATCTTCGAACGCTGCCTGGACGCCGTCCCTCGGCTGTTCGCGCGGCACCGGTCGCATCGCGACGTCACCATCGCGCACGGCGACGCCCACCCGTGGAACGTGATGCTGCCAAAAAACGACAGCGACGACGTCCGCCTGTTCGACTGGAGCGACTGGCGGGTCGGCATGGCGACCAACGATCTGGCCTACATGATGGCGACGCACTGGTATCCTGAACGGCGCCGGCGGTTGGAGCAATCGTCGCTCGATCATTATCACGACGCGCTGCTGGCGCACGGCGTGTCCGGTTACGGCCGCGACCGACTTGCCGCCGACTATCGATTGTCGACGCTGCTGCAGATATTCACGCCGGTCTGGCAGAACGCCTTCAGCGTCCCCGCCTGGGTCTGGTGGGGGCATCACGAGCGCACCATGCTCGCCTTCGAAGATCTGGGTTTGCGAGATCTGCTATAGCGGAGGCCGCGACGCGATCGCGGCAAGGAGCAGCCCGACCGTCACCCCAGCGCCGCCACCCCCGGCAGCGTTTTGCCCTCCAGCCATTCCAGGAACGCGCCCCCGGCCGACGACACATAGGACAGCTTGTCGAGCACCCCCGCCTGACGGAGCGCGGAGACGGTGTCGCCCCCTCCGGCCACACTTCGCAGCGCGCCGCTTTGTGTGGCTTCGGCCACCGCTTTGGCCAGCGCGACGGTCGCCTTGTCGAACGGCGGCGTCTCGAACGCGCCCAGGGGACCGTTCCAGACCAAGGTCTTCAGCGATGACAGCCGGGCGATCAGCGCCGCGACCGAGGCGGGACCGACATCCAGGATCATGCTGTCCCCCGGCACGGCGTCCACGCTGACGGTCTGGGTCGGGGGATTCGGCTTGAACTCAGTGGCGACGACCGCGTCCACCGGCAGCATCACCTCGCACCCGGCCTGGGCCGCCTGGTTCAGGATGGTGCGGGCGGTGTCGTGCATTTCGGCTTCCTGCAACGATTTTCCCACCGCTTTGCCTTGCGCGGCCAGGAAGGTGTTGGCCATGGCGCCGCCGATGATCAGCACGTTTACCTTGGTCACAAGGTTGCCCAGAAGCTCCAACTTGGTGGAGACCTTGGCGCCGCCCACGATCGCCGCGACCGGGTGCTGGGGATTGCCCAGGGCGGCGTCGAGAGCCTCCAGTTCGGCTTGCATCAGGCGGCCGGCGTAGGCGGGCAGCAGATGCGCGACGCCCTCGGTGCTGGCATGGGCGCGATGCGCGGCGCTGAACGCGTCGTTGACGAACACATCGGCCAAGGAGGCCAGCGCGGCGCTGAAGCCGGGGGCGTTCTTTTCTTCCTCGGGATGGAAGCGGGTGTTCTCCAGCACGAGCACGTCGCCGTTGGCCATTTTGTCGATGGCGGCCTGCGCGGCGGGACCGACGCAATCCTCCGCGAAGGCGACCGGTTTGCCGAGCACGTGGCTCAGCGCGTCCGCCATCGGGCGCAACGACATCGAGGGCACGACCTTTCCCTTGGGCCGGTCGAAGTGGCTGCAGACGATGACCTTCGCGCCCTCGGCGGAGAGTTCGCGGATGGTGGGCGACAGGCGCTCGATCCGGGTGAGGTCGGTGATCTTGCCGTCACGGACGGGGACGTTGAGGTCGGCGCGCATCAGCACGCGCTTGCCGGCGGCATCGAGGGAGTCGAGGGTGCGGAACGTCATGGGGCGGGTCCTTGCCGTGGCGGCGGCTTCTTACAACCTGGAGTACATCGACGTCACCCTTGTTCTCGTTTTTTCGGAGCCGGGCGGCGACCGAGTCGATCCCTTGCACGACCGGGCCGTTTGTAGCTGCATATCTATATTTACTTGTTCTCNNGGGCCAAGAAAGCCGCGGCCCGCGGTCCGGTATTCATCACGGATCGCGGCCGGCCGGCGCATGTGTTGCTGAGCATCGAGGCTTATCAGCAATTGACTGGCGGGCCATGCGATATCATCGACCTTCTGGGCCTGCCTGCCGGCATTGAAAACATCGAGTTGGAGATCCCGACAACGCGTGATTTGCCCAGACCAGCCGACTTCGCGTGATGTTCCTGCTCGATCCCGAACGTGATTTCAGAGTTGCGGAAGGCACGGGCGGGCAAAGCCTATCGCAACGTGGCGGCGTGGGCGCGCGGTGTTCCCGCCGTGAGCCTGTTTCTTTCGGCGATGGTTTTCCACGAACTGGAGTTTGCCACTTTGCTCGTTGAACGCCGGGACGCCACCCAGGGAGCGATCCTTCGCGCATGGTTGGATGATTATGTGCTGCCCGCCTTTTCAACGTGCTCGTTCGGCGGATAGCACCTGGTCCGGAGGAACACGCCCGAAGCAGACCAAGTTGAAAGCGCCACCGGTTGGGGGTAGTGTCGCCCATGTCCTGAACCCATGTCAGAGAGTAGATGAGCGTCGAAATCCAATTCCCTCTTGAGTTCATTGTGCGAGGAACGCCCGTTTCTCTACAAGCAGCGCGCGCAAAATCTAAAGAGGATTGGAAGCAAAGAGTTAAAGATGCCAGTTACGATGCTCTTCCCGAAGGACACTTCTCGACAGAAGCGGCGATTTCCGTGACATTGTTCTATTTTCCGGCTACAGAAATGCAAGGTGATGTCGATAACATCGTGAAGCCGATCTTGGATGCGCTGTCGAAGCACATTTACAACGACGATAGGCAAGTCGAACGGGTCTGGGTTCAAAAATTCGAACCCGGCCGGATTTTCCAATTCGCCAGGCCGTCGGAGGTTCTGTCGGAAGCGTTAGGTGGCGAAAAGCCTTTACTCTTTATTCGCCTTGGAGATGATCCTGCTGAGGGGCTCGTGTAATGTCGCTATCCGGTTATGATCTCGAACGGGCGGTTTTGGATACCATGGTGCCCGAACTTGAGGCAGATGGATTCCGGGTCGTAATTCACCCCAAGCAAGATACCCTCCCGACGTTTTTGCAGGGATACCAGCCGGATATGGTTGCCTACAAAGACAACAAGAATTTGGCTATTGAGATCACGGGCCGAACCCCCTCTAATCCTGCTTCCAAGCTGAAAGAGCGTGTCCTGCGCGAGCGGTTTGCTGACCGCCCAGATTGGGAACTGCGCTTTGTATACGCTCCTCCCGTTAATTCTGATGCAAATATTCCGCTCGTCTCGAAGCAAACCGTCTCTGAGCACCTTGATCGTCTTGATGCCTCTGTAGACGCAATGGGGCTTACGGCAGCACTGCTAACTGGTTGGGCGGTGTTTGAGGCAGCGGCTCGTGCGCTACTTCCTTCCAGCCTCTCACGGCCACAACCCCCCGCCCGCCTCATCGAGAGATTGGCATCCGAAGGTTATGTAACGCCATCTGAAGCCGATATGCTCCGGCGGCTCAGCCGCACGCGAAATGAGGTTGCACATGGTCGCCTCGATTTAATCCCTTCGCGGGATGATGTGGCGCTGCTGATCGCCGTTACGCGATCAATCTTAGAACCCCCCGCGTAAGCGGCGGTGTTGACGCTCATACGTCGATGCAGTTGGTGCGGCGAGGTCAGGGGCCGCTTGAAGTCTCCCTTCAACTGGAAGCCCACAGGCTAGATGCGTCCGGCCCTATGGCCGTGGCCTGCATGTGCGAAGGGCTGCGTCACTTCGTGGAAGCCGAGCGCCCGCCATAACGTTGTACTATGTCTCGAAGAATACACCCGCGATGACCGGCGGGCTGGTGGTGTTGTAGGCGATCCAATACAGGCCCGACCTGATCCACGCCCGACCAAGCCGGGCTAGCCGCGGGTAGGGACGTGGCGCGGGAAGTCCGATGGAAGGATCGCGCTCGATTTTCAACTCCGCATCTTCGAGCGCCGCCAAAAGGGCGAGTGCCGCCCCGTCGCGCTGGCATTCCTCGTAATGCTGTCACAGGGCATCAACGTGCCGCGTCGCCTCCGGCGTGTACTCAATCAACCGCCGGAGACACCTGGCATCTTACTCCGCCCGCCCGCTTCTCCTCGATCCGGGCAATGCAATCGCGAATGCGGTTATGGACAACCGCCGCAGGCACGGTCTGGCCGGCGGCAAGCTCCGCGTCGCTTCTGGCGAGGACCTCAAGCCACCCGGCGGGAACCGGGCGCGTGGTGGGGATGATCTCGTCCATGACCTGTTCAGTGGCGAAGTGCAAGGCGATTTCGGATTGAGCCCCGCCGCGCCCCTTACAGACTCCCCATCAGCGCCGCCGTGTCCGACATCCGGTTGGAGAAGCCCC
>PLSZ01000674.1 GCA_003164305.1 Acetobacteraceae bacterium | reverse complement strand
GGGCGGACCGGCCTGATGGCCGCGTTCAGGGGCTATGTCGATAACATCGCGCTTCAGTCCGCCGATGAGTTGATTGTCCATAAGACAAATGACGGTCGTGTCGTGGTCATCGAATACGAGGTCCATGGGACGATCCTCGCGACGGGCGTGAAGTACAGCAATCGGTTCTGTTCGATCATCAAGATCGAAAAGCGAAAGATCACGCGCTGGCGAGACTACATGGACTCTCTCGCGGCCTGGAAAGCGTTGACGGCGCGGGCGCATTGAAGGGAGGATCCCTGGAGATTCCGATCGTCAGCAAAGTTCATGGCCGCCGAGCGTCGCACCATGCGGAAGGGATCACGCTCCGTGCCATCTCTACCGAGGACGCCGTGCCAAAGGCGAACGCTGCTGTCCAGGGGCTTGCTCTGTAATAATGTGTTTCATCGGGCTCCTACGGAATTGCTTACGGTAGCCGCGCGCTTTGTCGCGCTGGGTTCAGTTCACGCTTCCGCGGTTGCTGACTGTACCCAAGAGTGGTACATTGATACACAGTGGGAGCCCGCCGCATGATCGTGAGCGTTCGGGAGGAGTGGCAGCGCGATTTCTTCGTCGAGGATAAGGATAAGCGGTCCCGGCACATCCCGTCCGATCTTGAAAGCCGTCTCTTCCGAAAGCTCCAGATGATCGACGACCCGACGACTGATCAGGACTTGCGGGTACCACCCAGCAATCACTTCGAGAAGTTGCGCGGCAACCTGGCAGGCTTCCATTCGATCCGTGTCAACAATCAGTGGCGGTTGGTCTTCCGCTGGGACGGCGCCGCGGCGAGGCAGAAGGCGTCTATCTCGACGATCACGGCTACAGATGAGGCGAACCATGCTGACGACGAAGCGCAAGCCGGCCACGGTCGGCGAAATCCTTGTTGAGGAGTTCATGCAGCCCATGGGGCTGACGCAAGCCGCTTTGGCCGAGGCGATGGGCGTTCAGCGCAAGCATGTCAACGAACTGTGCAACGGCCGACGGAACGTGACCGCGCCGACCGCGCTTATCCTCGCGCGTGTCTTCGGCAATAGCCCCGACGTCTGGCTCAACGTGCAGCGGCGCGGCGATCTGTGGGAGGCGATGAACAGTCCCCGCGAACGCGAGCGGATCGAACGCGCGACGCCGCTCGGTACCGCGGCGTGATATTTGTCATCGACAAGCGGAAGGATGCTCCGGCGTAGAAGGCGGCCGTTCCGTTGCCGGACGCTTCGTGCGATCCTATCGGAATGTCCAAACCGGGCGTCAGCCTGGGCGCCTTGCCCGATAATTTTTGCATGGAACGAGAGCATTGGCGGCGCATCGGGCGACCGCCGCAGCAGGAGCGTGTGACGATCACCGCGGACGATCTCGACGTCTTCGAGGCATTGTCCAGCGGCCTGTTCAACGAGTCATTCGGGCCGTGCCGATGATCTGACCAGGAGACTTCCACCATGACTGTGTCGCGGCGCGCGGCCCTTTATCCGCGCGTCTCGATGTCGCGGCAGGCGGAGCATGATGTCTCGATTCCCGATCAGAAACGCCAGGGCGAAAACTATCGTCGTGTCGACGGTAGGATCAGCTACGCCCGGCGTTCGCGGTTCCGCGGCGATCTGGCGGAGAGAGAGGGATTCGAACCCTCGGTACCCGTAAGGGTACAACGGTTTTCGAGACCGTCCCGATCGACCACTCCGGCACCTCTCCTGGCCGCCGGTCTTATAGGGATCACCTATCCGCGCCGCAACCGCGTCCCACCGATCTTCTCGCGGGAACCGGCGAGCGGCCCGGGCAACCTCTCAGACGAGCCTCAATGCCAGCACAGGACATGCACCGTCGCGCGCCGCAGCGTGTCCTGGCCAGCTTCTCCCGACGCCAGGCTCACCGAGGCGTACGGCACCTCGCGGCGTATCAGCGCGGCGATATGCTCGATCCCGGGGCCGATCGCGACTCCGGTGGTCGGCATGTCCCGCACCAGCCGCAAATAACCGCCATCGACCTCGCCCTTCACCAGTCCAACCACCGCGCCCTGCCTGGGGTCGAAGATCGGACCGCCGCTGTAGCCGTGCGTCACCTCGGGCGCCGACATCCACAGCAGATCGCGCGGGTTGGCCATCGGGCCGATATTCGCCGGAAACTTGTCGTTCTCCGGCACTGCCCAGGTCTCGGCGGGAACGGTGAGGGAGGCGGTCTCGGGAAAGCCGAGGATGAATAGTTTGCCGCCGGAGGGCGGGGCCTCGGCCAGCCGGACCATCGCGGGCGAGCGCAGATCGGGCGCCTTCAGCAGCGCGACGTCGTGCGCGGCATCGGCCGCCACCAGCGAAACCCAGGTGCGCGCCACGTATTTGGAGATGATCTGCATGCGGCCGCAGCCGTTCACCACGTGCGCCGCCGTCAGCAATATCCCGTCGGAGGCGATGAAGAAACCGGTGCCGGCCTTGCCGGTGGCGACGCCGGGATCCTCTTCCGCGCGCTGCTCGGGCGTCACGACGGCGGGCACCTCGACCTGGCGCGGATCCGGCAGGGTGGTCAGGCCTTGCCGGATCACATGCGGCATCGCCAACATGATGGGCCTGGCGGCCTGGATGTAGCTGGATTCCTGCACCGGATGCATGTCGAGCAAGGTGACGTAAGGCTCAAGGGAAGGCAGTCTGCCGGCCGCCTCGTCCCACGTTCCGCCGGAGCTTCCGCTCAAGGCCGGGACACTCACCAACCCTAAAAAGAGCACAGCACTGATCAGCCGGTTCACAGTGTACCCCCTTTGGTCGCGCCGTCGCCGTTCTCCGGTGTCTCAGGATGTGATCGAATCGCTTGCAACGTGGTTACGATCAGCTTGCGCGGAGCTGGAAACATCGCCGCGGCAGCAGTTCTGATTTTGCCGATCGCCTCTCCAGTTCGTCATCCTCCTCCCCTGACTTGATCGGTCTACTGATCTTCCGGTCGAGCCGGAGGATGACGGGAAAATGTGGCCGGTTGCCTCAAAATCAGAACTGCTGTCGCCGCGGGTCGCCCGTGGTAAATCCCCGCCGTTGCACCTTATGATGCACCGCCATGTCCGCCCCCGATCCCCGCGCCAATCCGATCCTGCTCGGTCACGAGGCAGCCGAACGTACCTTGCTCGACGCGATCGATCAGGGCCGTATGCACCACGCCTGGCTGATCATCGGGCCCGAGGGTATCGGCAAGGCCACGCTGGCGTTCCGCTTCGCGCGCCGGCTGCTGGCGGGGAAAATCCAGGGGCAAGGCCAAGCGGAGGGGGTTGGCGACTCCCTGGCCCTCGATCCCGCGCATCCGATCTTCCGCCGTGTCGTCGCCGGCGGCCACGCCGACATGCAGACCATCGAACGTGTTGTCGATGAGAAGACCAAACGCCTGAAGCGCGACATCGCCGTCGCCGACGTGCGCAAGATCAACGCCTTCATGGCGCTGACCCCGGCCGAGGGTGGCTGGCGGGTCACCGTGGTCGATGGCGCCGAGGACCTGAACCAGGCCTCCGCCAACGCCTTGCTGAAAATCCTGGAAGAACCGCCCTCCCGCGCCGTTCTGATCCTGGTTTGTTCCGCGCCCGGACGGCTGCCGGCGACCATCCGCTCCCGCTGCCGCCAGTTGCGTCTGTCGCCGTTGTCCGACGACGTGATGGGCCGCCTGCTGGCGCTGTACCTGCCGGAGCGCGGCCAGGACGACCGCGACCGGCTGCTCACCCTGGCCGAGGGCTCGATCGGCCGCGCTCTGTCCATGGCGGACGAGGACGGGATCGCCGTCGCCGCTTTGGTCGATGGATTGCTCGCGGCACTGCCCAATCTGCCCGCCAGCCGAGGTCACGCCGTCGCCGACGCTCTTGGCCGGAACGACACCGGGTTTCGCCTGTTCACCGATCAGTTGATCGCGGGCATCGCCGCGATGGTGCGTGAGACCGTGCGCGGACGGGCCGACCCCGAACAGCAACGCCTGGCCGGTCTGCAACCGCTTGAAGCGTGGGGCGAGGTATGGCAGGGGCTGCTACGGCTCCAGGACGAAACCGAGCGGTTCGCGCTCGACAAACGCCAGGCGTTGGTGTCCTGCGTCGGGATGCTTACCGGAAGAATGTCATGAAACCAGCGTTCTACGTCACCACCCCGATCTATTACGTGAATGGTGCGCCGCATATTGGGCACGCCTACACCTCGGTCGCGGCGGACGTCATGGCGCGGTTCAAGCGGCTCGACGGTTACGACGTGTTCTTCCTCACCGGAACCGACGAACACGGCCAGAAGGTGGAGCAGGCGGCGGCGGCGGCGGGTGTTACGCCTCAGGCCTTCGCCGACCAGGTGTCCGCCGATTTCAAGGACATGCCCCGCGCCATAGGCGCCTCGAACGACGACTGGATCCGCACGACCGAGGAGCGTCACGAACGATCTTGCGCCGAACTATGGCGCCGGATCGAGGCCGCGGGCGACATTTACCTCGATCATTACGAAGGCTGGTACGCCGTCCGCGACGAGGCCTTCTATGACGAGGGAGAACTGACCACGCGGCCTGACGGCACCAGGATCGCGACCGCGTCCGGTGCACCGGTGCAGTGGGTGAGGGAGCCGAACTACTTTTTTCGCCTGTCCGCGTGGCAGGATCGGCTTTTGGCGTTTTACGAGCAACATCCAGACTTTATCGCACCGGTTTCCAGTCGCAACGAAGTAATCAGTTTCGTCAAAAGCGGGCTGCGCGATTTTCCGGTCAGCCGCACCACCTTCAGCTGGGGCATCCCCGTGCCGGACGCGCCAGGCCACGTGATGTACGTCTGGCTCGACGCGCTGACCAACTACATCACCGCCTGCGGTTTCCCCGATGAGGACGCGCCACGCTGGCGCTTCTGGCCCGCTGACGTGCACATGGTCGGCAAGGAAATCACCCGCTTCCACGCCGTCTATTGGCCCGCCTTCCTGATGTCCGCCGGCCTGAAGCCGCCGAAGCGCGTTTCCGCCAATGGCTGGTGGCTCGTCGAAGGCGAGAAAATGTCCAAATCACTGGGCAATGTGCTCGACCCGCGCGATCTGGTGGCGACTTATGGGCTCGATCAGATCCGCTATTATTTATTGCGGGAAAAGCCGTTTGGCGGCGACGGTTCGATCACCGCCAAAGGCATCGCGACCCGAATTAACGTGGAGTTAGCCAATGATCTGGGCAACCTCGCGCAACGCTCGCTGTCGCTGATCGCGCGCAATCTCGGCGGCGTGCTGCCGGCGAAAGGCGTCGAATCGTTGGAGGATGCCGGTCTGTTGACCGCCGCCGACGCCCTTCCGGCTCTGGTCCGCGCCGCGATCGACCGCCAGACCTTCCACGAGGCGTTGGAAGAAATCTGGAAAGTCATCCGCGCCGCCAACGGCTACATCGACCGCCAGGCACCCTGGGCTTTGAACAAGACCGACAAGGAACGCATGGCCACCGTGCTGCGCGTTCTGGTGGACACCATCCGCGTCGTCGCCACGCTGCTGCAGCCGTTCATGCCCACGTCGATGGCGGCGATGCTCGATCAACTCGGCGTGCCCGTCCACGCGCGCACCATCGAGGCCCTGAGCGCGCCCTTGGCCGACGGTATCCAATTGCCGGCCCCGCGCGGCGTGTTCCCGCGCTATGTGGAGCCGGCCGCCTGATGCTGATCGATTCGCACTGTCACCTGGATTACTTCACCCCGATGGAGTTGCCGCTGGTGCTGGAACGCGCCCGCGCGGCCGGTGTCGGCGAGATGGTGACCATCGGCACTTCGATGGTCCAATCGGCAAAACTCCCGGCGATCACCGAGGCCTGGCCGGATATCTGGTGCACCGTCGGCGTCCACCCCCACCACGCCGCCGAGGCGCCAATCCCGGAACCCGAGATACTGGCCGCGATGACCCGCCATCCGAGGGTGATCGGCATCGGCGAGTCCGGCCTGGATTACTTCTACGACCGCGGCCCGCGGGACGTTCAGGCGGCGAATTTCCGCGCCAATATCAGGGCAGCCCAGTTGGCGGGGGTGCCGCTGGCAATCCACGCGCGGGACGCTGATGATGATATCGCAACGATCTTGCGTGAGGAGACAGACCGGGGAGGGCGCTTTGCCTTCCTGTTGCACTGCTTCAGTTCCACGCGCGGCCTGTCGGAAGCGGCGCTGGCATTAGGCGGTTTCATCAGTTTTTCCGGCATTCTGACGTTTCCCAAATCCAGTGAACTCAGAGAGATCGCGCGCGATGTTCCGCTGGATCGTCTGTTGGTGGAAACGGACTCGCCTTATCTGGCGCCCGTGCCATTCCGCGGCAAACGCAATGAACCAGGCTATGTCGCGCATACCGCGAAGGTATTGGCCGGGTTGCGCGGCCTGACGCCGGACGCGCTGGCCGACCTGACCACCGCGAATTTCCGGCGTTTGTTTGGGAAAACCGCATGCGGGTGACGTTGCTCGGCACGGGAGCGTCCGCCGGTGTGCCGATGATCGGCGGCGCCGACGGCTCGGGCGACTGGGGCGCCTGCGATCCGACGGAGACGCGCAATCGGCGAACCCGCTCCAGCATTGTGATAGAAAACTTCCGAAAACAAAGACTTCTGATCGATATCTCGCCTGACATGCGAGAACAATTCCTGGCCAGCCGAACGCCTGGAGCGGACGCGGTGCTGTTCACCCATGCGCACGCGGACCACATCACCGGCATCGACGACGTGCGGATCCTGAACCGCATCGCCAAACGCCCGCTGGACGTCTTCGCGACCCAAAAAACCCTCGACGAGATCACCAAACGGTTCGGCTACGCCTTCGCGCCCTGGGACGGGAGAGGCTTCTATCGTCCTGTTCTTACAGCAAACACGGTAGCGCCCGGCGAGACGGTCCAGGTCGCCGGCTTCGAGGTCCGGCTGTTCAGCCAGGGCCACGGCCGCATCGAGACCCTGGGCTTGCGTATCGGATCATTCGGTTACTCGACCGACGTCGTGCATCTGGACGAACCGGCGCTGGAAACCCTTGAAGGTGTCGATACGTGGGTCGTCGGCTGCTTCCTGCGCCACGAGACGCATTGGACGCACGCCAATCTGCCGACCGTACTGGGCTGGGTCGAACGTCTCCGGCCGCGGCGCACCGTGCTGACGCACATGGGCACCGACATGGACTGGGGTTGGCTGCGGGAAAACCTGCCGGCCGGGATCGAGGCTGGTTACGACGGGATGGTACTGGAGATCGCCGATGGCGTGATGCCGGGGTCTGAGCTCGATCGATCCTGTTAAGGCGATGGGACCGGTCCGGTGGGACCTTTATCGACTTAACATAATATTCCTTCTGCGGCAAATATGTGTACACGCAATATAGAGATGACACCCCTCTGCAAAGTTGAGGTGACACTGGCCTGGGCTCTGGGGTCCCGGGAGGTGCGCCATGACGGTGGTGTCGATGAGCAAGAAAGAGTTCGACCGGCTCGAGGTCCTTTTGCGGGTCCAGTCGGGTCGTTTGCGTGTGGCTGATGCCAGCGCTCTACTCGGGTTGCGACGGCGTCAGATCTTTCGACTTCTGCGTGGCCTCAAACAGGATGGTGCCTCGAGTCTGCTGTCGAGGCGTCGCGGCAAGCCAAGCAACAATCGGTGTCCGACCGAGGTTCGTGCTCTCGCGCTTTCCCTGATCCGAGAGCGATACCCAGACTTCGGTCCGACCCTGGCAGCGGAGAAGCTTGCCGAACATCATGGTTGTTCCGTGTCGCGCGAGACCTTGCGCGGCTGGATGATCGCGGACGGACTGTGGACCGATCGCCGTCACCGCGCGCCCTCCCCGCACCAGCCGCGCCGCCGCCGCGAGTGCCTGGGTGAACTGGTGCAGATCGACGGCTCGGAACATGCCTGGTTCGAGAACCGCGGCGAGATGTGCACGCTGCTGGCTTTCGTGGATGACGCCACGAGCCGGTTGATGCAACTGCGATTCGTCGCCTCGGAGTCTGCGTTCGATTACTTCCGCGCGACGCGCGGTTACCTCGAGACGCATGGCAAACCAGTCGCCTTTTACAGCGACAAGCACGGCATTTTCCGGGTGAACAGCAAGGACGCGGCCGGCGGCGATCGCATCACGCAGTTTGGCCGCGCGCTGTCGGAACTGAACATCGACATCATCTGCGCCAACAGCCCGCAGGCGAAGGGGCGCGTCGAACGCGCGTTCGGCACGTTGCAGGATCGGCTCGTGAAGGAACTGCGTCTGGCCGGGATCTCAACGATCGCGGCGGCGAACGCGTGGCTGCCCGGGTTCATCACGAAGCACAACGCGCGCTTCGGCCGTGATCCGCTGAACGCCAAAGATCTGCACCGGGCGCTGACACCCTCGGACGATCTCGATGAGATCCTGGCGTGGCGCGAGGAGCGCACGGTCACGCATAATCTCACCCTGCACTACGACCGGATGATGCTCATGCTCGACCCGACGCCTCTCGCGCGCGGCCTGGCGCGCAAGAAGGTCGAGGTCGTGAATTACCCTGATGGTCGTTTCGCGATCCGCTTCAACGGCACGGCACTGCCATTCCGGATGTTCGACAAAATCCAGACCGTGGATGCCGGGGCGATCGTTGAGAACAAACGACTGGGCGCGGTGCTGGCATTGGTGAAGGAGCAGCAGGCGACCTTCGCCCCGCACAAGCGTCGTTACGATCCGAGACGGCAACGGCCGCCGAACAATCTGGAGGCGCCCGGCCTGCCCACGAAGGGCCGGCCTTCACGGCAAGACGCCGCCGCGCCTCCCGCCTGAACCAGTCAGCCGTTTCCCTTGTATTCCGTTACGTAACGGAGAAAGACCATGCCAAGAGGCCGTAAATCCGAGGGCGAGACATCACTGAGCAATGCTGAACGACAGGCGCGGTGGCGGGCGAAACATCAGGCTCCAGCGCCATCTGTTGTGATCCGTGCGCGGCGGCCGGTTGATCGCCGAAGCCGCGTCCAGCGTTGGCGCGATGCCGCGGGGGAACTGGTCGACATCCAGGCCGATTGCGCCGCGTGGCTCGATGCCTTGCCAGAGTCGTTGCGGGGAACCGCGACAGCGGAAGCGCTTCAGGCGATCGTTGATCTTGACCTCGACGCGCTCGCCGCGATCGAGCCGCCTCGGGGCTACGGCAGAGACTGAATTCAGCCGGGCGCACGGCATTCCAATGATGCTGGGTGAGACCGTCGGCCTCAAGGGCCGCGCTGCGCGCGCCAGCGCGCCGGTTTCAGCCCTTGACCCCGCCGGTCTCACTCAGCGGAGGGCTGTGATGCCGTTTCGCGCGAGGTGGGTCCGCCAGCCAAGGGTGTCATTTCTACTTTGCGCGCCGGGTGACATTTCAACCTTGCGCCGACAATATGTGTAGGTCACCGATAGAAATGTCACTCCCGTCCCCGATAGAAATGTCACTGAGGCAGTCTGTCGTCGGCACGTTCGGGGTGGCGTACGAGGGGTCACCACACGATCAGTCCAAAATCGTACTCCAAGCGACAGCAAGGCAATTCTACCGTGTATATCTTGCGCGAAGCCTAAGGAACGGCATCTCAACGTAGCGATAGGAAAGCCAGGCGACAGGGACGAAGGCGACAAAGACCAGAAGGGCCACCGCTTCCGCGATCTCCCACACAGCCGCGGAAGATAGATCGAATATGAGACCGCGCCGATGGTTTCCAGCAGGCGCCAATACCAGGCACGGCTGAATGTGAAGGTCGTATCGTAGTACACCACGAGGAACGAAAAGAAACTGGCTTCGACCGTTGGAAGGATAATCCACACAGCATTGTTGCCTCGTGTCCCGCTGTATCCGCCAATGCTGAGAAACCACTGATAAAAGGTAAAAAACGCGATGACAGCCATGACCATCGCGAGGTGCCCCCGTGTGAATATGGCTCGATATCGCCAGGCGAACATGCCAAGTATGAACTGGTCTATCCGGCCAACGAGAGTCCAGTAGGCGAAGTGGGCCACGTCCCCACCCATCATATAAATCAGCACCCTTGTTCCGAGGCCAACGGCGAGGAAACAAAGTGGTGACAGCGGCCAGCGACGTTCCAGCAGAACGATGATCCATAAAATGCAGTAGAAGTGGATTTCAATCGCGATCGACCATGCCCCAAGGTCCCATCTGATTGGCTCGATCAGCCCTGTGGATACGTCTTGGAAACAGGAGGCGAGTCGCTCAGGCTCCCAACAGGCGGTCAGCACACCCCGCATGACAAAAACGGCGATCAGCAGCGGAGCGATGCGGAGAACGCGGTTCCAGTAAAACGCACTCCAAACAACTTGTTTGCCGTCGAGGATTTTGGCGAACAGGTAGCCGCTCAGGCACATAAACAGAGCCACGCCACAATGCCCCTCGTTGAAGGGCGCGAGGAAAGGTGTGGCGCTCAGCCCATGCGGCGCGGGGAAGCCATTGAAGCCATGGGTAAAGTGCCATCCGAAGACAAGAAATGCCGCGAGCGCCCGCAAGTGGTCGAGGCCGGGATAATACTGACCCGATGAAGAACGCATCGCATTGTTTACCCCTCAGCGGATCAGCGCGGGTGCCAGCGGCGACCGTTATGTGTCGTTTCCAGGTCTCCGGAATGATACCAATCATGGACCTGTCGCGACAGTCGATGCCTGAAGCGCCNNCTCATGTCGCGGATCCGCGCGGCTGCCACGCTTATCGGTATTGGCCGGCGTCAGGTTTTCCGCCTGCGCCGTTCGTTTTTGGCGAACTGGTGCCGATCAATGGCTCGGAACACGGATGGTTCGAGAACCGGGGCGAGATGTGCACGCTGCTGGCGTTCGTGGACGATGCCACGAGTGGATTGATGCGACTGCGTTTCGTCGCCTCGGAGTGGGTGTTCGATTACTGCCGCGCGACGCGCGACTATCTGGAGACCTATGACAAGCCGGTCGCCTATTACAGCGACAAGCCGGCATCTTCCGGGTGAACAGCAAGGACGCAGCGGGCGGTGATCGCATCACGCAATTTGGTCGCGCACTGTCGGAGCTCAACATCGACATCATCCGCGCCAACAGCCCGCGGGCGAAGGGGCGGGTGGAACGTGTGTTTGGTACGTTGCGGGATCGGCGCGGGATCGGCGCGNNGGCGCGGGATCGGCGCGGGATCGGCTGGTGAAGGAGTTGCGGCTGGCCGGGATTTCGACGATCCCGGCAGCGAACACGTGGCTACCCGGATTCATGATCAACCACAACGACCGTGGGTTTCCTCGGCCACGATCCCCTTCGAGTCGCGTCGCCCTTCGCTAACCCGGTGCCCGTACCGTGCAGGACGGATCGGTCGGACCGTTGGCGACGCAGGTTCCGACCCCTTCGAATTGGTTGGACAAACTGTCCGCCATCAGAGAAAAGCCAACCAGGATCGAAGCAAAAATGATGCTCGCGATCAGGCCATATTCGAGCGCGGTGACTCCCCGCCGATCGGACCACAGGCGTCCGGAACGCGCTCTGAGGATGATCCTGAAGAGGTTCGGCACGGCATGGCCCCCGATAGAATGACGGGGTGTGGAATAGCACCAGTTGATTGCAAGCACGTTTCGATTTGTCATTTCGCGGGCTGCCGCGATCGCACCAGCCCGGTCGCCCCCCCACATCGACGGCCCCGGGGATGGACCCGGGCCGATCCAGAACGGAGAGAACGAAATGGTCGGACTGCTGCGACGCGCGGAGCCCGCCGACGCCCGCGTTATCAGGGACCTGACCCGCGCGGCCTATGGGAAATGGGTTCCCGTTATCGGCCGGGAGCCGAAGCCAATGACGGTCGATTACGACAGCGCCGTCGCGGACCATATCATCGAGCTGCTGTATGCCGATGGCGACCTCATTGGCCTGATCGAGATGATCCCCGAAGCCGATCATCTGATGATCGAGAATGTCGCCGTCTCCCCCGCCCATCAGGGTAGCGGTCATGGCCGGCGGCTACTGTGCCACGCCGAGGCCCTGGCTGCCACGCTTGGATATGCTGAAGTCAGGCTCCTCACCAACAAGATGTTCGCGGCGAACGTGCGACTGTACCTCACCCTCGGCTATCGGATCGACCGTGAGGAGGCCACGCCACAACTGGGCGTCGCCGTCCATATGAGCAAGCTGGTTGGTGCCGCTGCCTGAACCGCCGCGGTGCGCGGGGCGTGGATCACGCCGTTGCGTGGACTCGCGGGTGAATGATTCTTTGTTTGTTCTCATCGCCCGCGGTTGACCGCGCCCTCGCCCGCTACAACGCCTCGCCGTGCCGAAGGCCTCGTCGCCCGCGAGTTCGGCCGGTGGGCGCCTGAGAGCCCGATGACCGAGGTCGCACGCACATCTCACCACATCTCCTGTCGTGAGGCTGCCGCACCGCCCGTGAAGCCTGCCGAAAAGCATGGTCCGAGCGGATCGGCACCCCTGACGGCCAACGCGAACGTCCATTAACTAACACGTTAGTATCGTGATTCTAACGTGTTAGTCATCTCACCTGCCCGTATGTTTCCGTTATGTTCTTGTTATGTTCAATCGGAGAATATAGCGGGATTTATGCAATCGGCGCACGCCGACGCAGCGGAAACCGGATCTTCAGCGCGTCTCGCGGTCCACGGCGAGACTGGCGATGTCGGCGTTGGCCCCTACCCCGCCGCGCCGGCTTCCATCTCCGCGATGATCGCCCGCGCCCGTGCCGCCGGGTCGGCGTTCGCGATAATCGGCCGTCCCACCACCAGGTAATCCGACCCACGCTCGATCGCCGCCCGCGGTGTCGCCAGCCGCGCGTGATCGTCGGTCGAGTCCTCGGCGCCACGAATCCCGGGCGTGCCGATCAGCAGCCGCTCCGACCCCGCGATCCGCCGCAACTCATTTGGATCGTCGGCGGCCGAGGCAATCAACCCATCACAACCGCACGCCACCGCCTGCTTCGCCCGCCGATGCACCAGGTCGCGGGCGGTCAACCCATAGCCGATTTCCCGCAGCATTGCGTCATCGAGGCTGGTCAGGACACTGATCGCGAAGATTTTCAGGGGCGAACCGCCCTTCCCCTTCACCGCGGCCCGCATGACCTGGGGTTCCCCATGCACCGTCAACAGGGTCACGCCGCGGTCGGCGGCACGCGCCGCGCCTTCCTCCACTGTCTGCCCGATATCGTGCATCTTGGCGTCAAGGAACACCTTTTGCCCCGACGAGATCAGGTCGCGCAGCAGCCCATCGACCCCTTCCGCGAAGGCCAGCCACAGGCCGATCTTGAAGAACGAGACGATGCCGTCCAGCTTCGCCACGATCTCGCGCGCACCCGCGATGGTCGGCACATCCAGCGCCACGATCAGCCGATCGGCCATGTTCGGCGGCAGGTCGCGTGGAGTGGTTGGTTCGCCTTGGTGATCGGGCATCCGCGGCTCCTCGTCTCGCTCTCGCGCGATGGCTCAAAGGGGGGGCGCCGAACGCTCGATGCGTGTTTCGATCCGTCATACGCCGATCGCTGTCGAAGCACCTGACCGTTCGTTCCGCCGCGGCGATTCGACAATCAGGGATGGGCCAGGTCGTGCGATTTGTCCAGACGCCGCGGTCGCCACCGGCGATGCGGACGGCGTGGCGGTCGAGGTGAGGGATGGTCCGCGACGGAAGAACTGGCAGGGGATCGCCTTGCGGCGCCCGGCGCCGGCGAGATGACCGTCACCAAAAGCCCGACGCGGCGACGCGCGACGCTCGCGCGCGTCGGACGAAGGACATGACCAACCTGTCGCGGATCGAGGTGACGAACGCCGGAGGTTCGGTCACGATGGTGGACGGCCCGGAAATCATTACATGCCCTACCATGCCAGCCTTCGGCACGCGACCGTGCGGGCGGCCCGCGGCGCCAAAACGCATGACTTCGCGGCGACCGGGCCAACTTTTCGGCCGCCCCTCCGGTTCCCTTAAGCCTTCGTTCACCCCGGCCGGCCTATTTGCAGTATCCGGCGAAGGAGGCGGCTCGTGGCCCGCATGACATTGTGACTATTCGCACGCTGTTACGCGTTCTGCTCGGCGCCATGCTGCTGGTACTGGCCGCCGCCCTCGCGGTTCCGACCTGGTCCGACATCGACGAATTGCGTGACGCGACTCGCGTCGTCGCCGTCGCCCGCGCCGGACAGAGTGTATTCTCCGCCCTGCAATACCTGCGGCCGGAACGCGGTACTGTGCAGGTCGCGCTCACCGCTCCGGCTCCTGCCGAGGACGCGCTGTTGACCCGCCTCGCGACGTCACGCACCAAAGCCGCGGCCGCGATTGAGGCGGTGTCGCGGGATTGTCTCGCGGCGCGGTGCGCGGATGACGATCCGGGACTGGCGGCGTTCCAAGCCGGCATCGAGCGGTTGAATACGGCAAGACGGGCCACCGATGCCGGTCTGCGCCTGCCGCGGGCGCGGCGCGCGGCAGGGTTGTCGGCGGAATGGACCGCGGCGATCAACGACATTCTGGACCGTTTCGACCGTATCTCCATGACGCTCACCGGTCGCGTCCGTTTGGTGGACGCGACCATCGCCGAACTCATGGAGATAAAACAGCTCAGTTGGGTGGTGCGCGACCAGGCCGGGCTTGAGCGAAATTTTTATAGTGATGGGATCAACACGAAAAGCCTGCCAGCCGCCTCTCAGATCCGAATGGCGAGTCTTCGCGGCGGCATCAACGCGGGTTGGGGAATGCTGCGCGAATTGATTGCCCGCCCTGGCGCGCCGGCGGCCGTCGTCACCGCGATGCAAGACGCCGAGACCGGGTTCTTCGGCGCTTACGACAAACAACGCAACGCCCTCTCCGCGGTCCTGTTGTCAGGGCAGCCGCCGGAGATGTCGCTCGCGGACTGGTTGCTCGTCTCGACTGAGGCGCTGGATAGTCTCATTCGGGTCCCCAACGCGGCAGTGGCCGAGGCCCAGGCCTATGCCGAGCGACGCGCCGCCGAAGCCGCGCGGCGGTTATGGCTGCAGGCGGGTTTGCTCGTGATCGGAATTCTGGTGGGTAGCGTTGGATTCATGCTGGCCCAACGACGGATCATCAGTCCGATCCGGGCGACCAGCGCCACGATGCGCCGCCTCGCTCTGGGTGACATGTCGGTGGCCATCGCCGGTGAAGGCCGCCGTGACGAGATTGGCGAAATGATCGGGGCGGTTGTCGTTTTCCGCGACGGCATGAAGCAGGCTGCTCACGTCGCGGCCGAGCGCGAGAAGGAGCGTCAGCGCGCGACAGCGGAAAAGCGCGCCGCTTTGGTTGATATGGCGGGCAGGATCGAGGCGGAATCCGCACGCGCGATGGACGAAATCAGCGCGCGCACCGCCGCGATGGCGGTAACCGCTGAACGAATGCGGACCTCAGCGAACGACACCGGGGGATCCGCCCAGGGCGCCGTCAGCGCCGCCGCGCGGGTCCTGGCGAACGCTGACACGGTGGCCAGCGCGGCTGAGCAACTTGCCGCCTCGATCCGCGAGATCGGCGCGCAGGTTGGTCAATCCAGCACTATCGCGTCTCGCGCGGTCACCACTGGCGATCAGACTCGCGCCACGATGGACGCGCTGAACGAGCAGGTGGGGCGGATCGGCGCGGTCGCCAGCATGATCGGCGAGATCGCGTCCAGAACCAACCTGCTGGCGCTGAATGCCACGATCGAGGCGGCCCGCGCGGGTGAGGCCGGTCGCGGCTTCGCTGTCGTCGCGAGCGAGGTCAAGCAACTGGCGAACCAGACCGCGCGATCGACTGAAGAGATCGCCCGTCACATCGGCGATATGCGGACCGCGACCGGCGCTTCCGTCGCGGCGGTGGAACGGATCGGGCAAACCATCGGCGAGATGAACGCGATCGCCCGTTCGATTTCCGCGGCGGTCGAGCAGCAAAGCGCGGCGACCGCCGAAATCGCCCGCAACGTCACCGGCACGGCGACCGCCGCCAACGAGATGACACGGCGCATCAACGAAGTCTCGACTCAGGCGGAACGAACCGGTGAATACAGCGGCGAGGTCCGGGAAGGTACGGACGCGCTGAACACCGTGGTGGATTCGTTGAAGCATTCGCTGATCCGTGTTGTGCGCACCTCGACGGCCGACGTGGACCGGCGGGAGCACGTGCGCATCCAGGCCAACCTGGACTGTCGGTTGTTTGTTGGCGGCGACGTGAGAAGCGCGCTTGTCGCCGACCTGTCGGTGGGTGGCGCGGCCATTACCAACGCTCCAGCGCTCAGGATCGGAATGCGTGGCAGAATGGAGGTGGATCGGGTCGGCTTACCACTGCCGTTCATGGTCATGTCCGTCGATGACGGGAGCACGCACGTGGCTTTCGAACTGGATGCGGCGGCCAAAAAAGAGCTTGAGCGAATATTGAGGCATTTGGAGTCGCGGCGCGCCGCCTGATGCCGGGACGTTGGCGTCCGTGCAACGCAAGCGGGCGCGGCCTTTGAGATTTGGACGATCACTTGCACCCGCGAATCCGATCCGGTGATCTCCCCGACAATGACGCGGGCTTCGCGCGAGTGGAGGCCATGTCGTGCGTGCGGCTGGGCACCTCGTGGCCAAAACGAACAGGTTCGCGGTCACCGAGCCTCGCGATGGCGCGGTCCGGGTCGATGGCGAGAAGGATGGTCGCGTCGGAGCCCGGCCACACTGAGCGGGCGTGCCGCGGCATTCGAGCCGCGGTTTCAATGCCGATGCCGTCCGATCCAGCCATGGCGCGTCCCAAACGAACGCGAGACCCCGGGCGGAAAATGCCATCCCGCCCGGATGCGCCGAGAGCGCCGGAGTTGTGGTGGTCCCGCTTATGCCCGCGGCTGATCGCCTGGCGGATCCGAAGGCTTCACCCCTGAGGTGGCGGCGACCTCGGCGGCGAAGTCTTCCTTCGGCTTCTCGATGCCCTCGCCCAGAGCGAACCGCTCGAAGCCGGTGACCGAGGCGCCGGCCGCCTTGACCACGTCCTTCACCCGGCTTTTGCCGTCATGCACCCAGACCTGCTCCAGCAGCGCCACTTCCTCGTAGAACTTCTGCACGCGCCCCTCGACCATCTTCGCGATGACGTTGTCGGGACGGCCGGAGGCTTTCGCCTGCTCGGTCAGCACGGTCTTTTCCCGCTCCAACGCTTCCGGGGAGACGGACGAAATATCCAGCGCGTCCGGCCGCGTCGCCGCGACATGCATGCCGATCTGCCGGCCCAACGTGTGCAGCGCGTCGGTCGCGTTCTCGCCCGCCACCGCCGCGAGCACCCCGATCTTGCCGAGGCCGGGCTTCAGCGCCTGATGGACATAGGTCGCGACGACACCGCTCGGCACGCTCAGCACCTTGGCGCGGCGGATCGTCATGTTCTCCCCGATCGTCGCCACCAGGTGCGTCAGTTCATCGGCGACCGAGCGCCCGGTCCCAGGGAACGGCGCGGCCTTGATCTTCTCCAGGTCGTCGCCAACCGTCAGAGCGATCTTCGCCACCTCTTCCACGAAGGCCTGAAACGTCGGATTGCGCGCGACGAAGTCGGTCTCGGCGTTGACCTCGACCATGGCGGCCTTGCCGGGTTCGGCGGCGACGCCGACCAGACCCTCGGACGCGATGCGGCCCGACTTCTTGGCGGCGGCGGCGAGGCCCTTCTTGCGCAGCCAGTCCACGGCGGCTTCGACATCGCCAGCGACCTCTGTCAGCGCCTTCTTGCAATCCATCATGCCCGCGCCGGTTTTCTCGCGCAGGTCCTTCACCAAAGCGGCGGTAATTTCGGCCATGTTCAGTCTCCAAACAAACACGTCATGGCCCTCCCCCGGCTCGACCGGGGATCGCGGGCCATCGCTCTCGCCATCGTGTCGCCGCCGATGGCCCGGTCGAGCCGGNNCGGTGGCTTCGGCCAGGTCGGCGGCCGGCAGTTCCTCCCGCGCGCCGATATCGGCGCCCGAGGCGGCCATCTCGGCGCTGATCCCATCCAGCACCGCGCCGGCGATCAGGTCGCAATACAGCGTGATCGCGCGGA
>PLSZ01000455.1:7834-8399 GCA_003164305.1 Acetobacteraceae bacterium | reverse complement strand
GCACCACCTTCACCCAGTTGCCGGAAGTATTCTGCGCCGGCAGCACGGAAAACTCCGAGCCGCTGTTGGGCGCGATGCTCTGGACCTGGCAGGACCAATGGCGGCCGGGATAGGTATCGACGGTGACATCGACCGGATCGCCGGGCTTAACATAGGTCAGCTCGGTTTCCTTGGGATTGGCTTCGATCCAGGTGCGCTCGGTGGACACGAGGCCAAACGCGGCGGTCGAGGCGGCCAGGTACATGCCCGGCTGCACGGTATCGACCATGGTCGCGACGCCCGCGAACGGCGCGTAGATCACGGTGTGATCCAGTTGCCGCTGCGCTTCCTCAAGCCGCGCTTTGGCCTGCAGGTAGTCGGACATGGTGTGCACATCGACCTCGGGATCGCCGCCGAGGCGCGCGAGTTGCACGGCGGCGGTGACCTTCAGCGCCTCGACCGATTGCTGGTCGGTGGCCAACTGGAAGCGGGCGTTGTCGTATTCGGCGCGGGTGACGCCGCCGCTTTTCACCAGGCCGGCGAAACGATCGGTGTTGACCTGATCCAGCGCGACCTGCGACTGCTT
>PLSZ01000455.1:0-7826 GCA_003164305.1 Acetobacteraceae bacterium | reverse complement strand
GCGATCTCGAACGGTTTCGGATCCAGCCGCAGCAGCACATCGCCTTTGGCCACGCGCTGGCCCTCATGCACCGGGACCTGCATGACGATGCCGGAGACGTCGGTCGAGATCGCCTCCTTGGCCGAGCGGACATAGGCGTTGTCGATCGACATCACGCGCCCGCCGGTGATCCAGAACAGCAACGACCCCGCGATGACGATGACGATGCCGCCCAGCATGAGGATGGGGCGGAGGAGGCGGCGCAACTCGCGGCGGCGGGTGGGGACCGTTGTGGTCCGGTCGCCGACCCTGGGGTTATCGGCGACGCGCGGGGTTTCGGTAACGGTCGCCTGGGACATCAGACCGCCTCCCTGGCTTCGGGTAGGCTGGCGGCTTCGGATAGGCTGGCGGCTTCGGGCAGGCTGGCATCCGGCGGGCTTGCGCCTGGAGTGGCCGCGCGACGGGTCGGGTGGGAATCGCGGGTTAGCGTGGCTTTCATCCGCACGAGGGCCTCGATCATGATGGTCAGGTTGGTGTCGCCGACGCCCCGGGTCACGAGGTCGGTCATTTCGGCGCGTTGCCGGTTGATATCGCGGAGCATCAGGTGCGCCGACAGCAGCAGATGCAGCCGCCAGATGCGGCGGTCGCGCGGATCGGGCCGCCGCTCCACCATGCCGCGGCTTTCCAGCCGATCGACGAGGCGGGCCACCGTGATCGGCTCCACTTCCAGCAACTCGGCGAGTTCCTTCTGGGTGATGCCCGGCTGGCGCTCCAGCCAGATCAGGATGCCCCATTGGGCACGCGTCATGCCATGGGCGCGGGCGCGCTTGTCGGCATCGACTCGCAACAGCCGGGCGACGTCGTTCAGCAGAAACAGCAGGTCACGCTCGAAGTCCGCCAACGGCGGTTTCCTCCCAAGGGGTGTTGTGTGCGGCGAGTCCGTTCAAGGCATGCTGATAATAAGCGACGTTATGATGTCCTGGCCATGGCTTCTTCCATGCACGGCACGCGACTCCGCCGCGCGTGGCTGCTATAGCGGCGGTTCGAAAGGACGTCGCACGATGCGTTATCGCCTGAATCGCCGGGACTTTTTCAGGTTGGCGGCGATGCCCGCGCTGTCTGGCGCCGCCCGCGCCGGAGGAACGGAGAAAAGCCCCGGGAAGAGCGTCACGTTCGTGCCCCAGGCGATGCCCGTCAGCCTGGACCCGATCGCCACACCCTCCTTCGCCACCAGAACCGCGTCAATGGCGGTGTTCGAGACCCTGTACGGCACCGACGCCGATTTGAACCCGATGCCGCAGATGGTGTCCGGCCACCGGACCGAGGACGAGGGCAAACGCTGGATCTTTCAGCTCCGTCCAGGGTTGCTGTTCCACGATGGCACGCGGGTCACGGCGGCGGATTGCGTGGCCTCGCTGCGCCGCTGGATGGCGCGCGACCGAGTGGGGCGAGCGCTGGCGGCCCGGCTGGAGGCGATCGAGGCGACCACCGAGGAGACGCTGACCCTACGGCTGACCCGGCCGCTTCTGGGCGTGCCGTTGATGCTGACCAAGAGCCAGTTGAGCCCGCCGGTCATCATGCCGGCGCGCCTCGCCGCCACCAGCCCGTTTACCCCGGTCGCGGAGATCGTCGGCAGCGGACCGTTCCGGCTACCGAACCTGAGCTGGCATCCGGGCGAGAACCTGGATCTGCTCCGCTTCACTCAGTACCAACCCCGCCCGGAGGCCTCGAGCTTCACCGGCGGCGGGCGGGTGGCGTTACTCGACCGGGTGTCCTGGCGCACCCAGGACGACCCGGTTCGGGCCTTGCGGGACGGCGCGGTGGACTGGGTGGAGATGCTGCCGCCGAACCTGGTGGACGAGATGCTGGAGGCGCCCGGCCTGGCCGTCGCCCGGCTGGATGACGTCGGATATTACGCGCTGCTCCGGCTCAATACGCGGCGGGGACCGACCGCCAATCCGGCCATCCGGCGGGCGATTTTGGCGGGCATCGACCCGACGGCGGTGATGCAGACCGTGTTCGGCACGGGTACTGGGCGGTTCGCGACACCGCTCGGGCTGTTTCCGCCGGCCTCGCTTTATGCCTCCACCGCCGGCATGGACAATCTGGGCGCGACCCTGTCGCCGCGCGCCATCAAGGCCCGGTTGAAAGACGCGGGCTACAAAGGGGAGTCGATCGTGATCCTCAATCCGGTGGACGACATGATCGCGACCCGGCTGACCGGCGCGGTGATCGATGAGTTGACCCAGATCGGCCTCACGGTCGAGGAGCGGAAGCTGGACCACCAGGCCTTCGCCACGTGGCGACGGCACGCCGGGGCCGACGCGGCGGATGACTGGAGCGCGCTGTGCGACTCGCTGCCCGCGGCGGATCAGTTCGATGGCTTCGCCGTCTCGGCTGGCCCAGGACCGAGCAGACCGGGAGGCGGGGTGTCCGGGGGCGGGACGTCCGGAGGCGGCACGGGCCGAGGCGGCGCGTCGGGTGACGGCACGTCCCAGGTTGGGGCGTCTGGAGCCGCCACGTCCAAAGCAGACGCTTCCGGCGAGGCGGCGTTCGGAGACATCTGGCCGGGGTGGCCGGACGACGACGGCGCTGGCCATGCGCGAGACGCCTGGATCGACGCCACCGACGCCCGCGTCCGGGCGGCCCTTGCCGCGTCCATCCAGACCCGGGTGTTCACCACGGCCGCTTTCGTGCCATTAGGCCAGTGGTTTCCGATGACCGCCTGGCGCGCGTCCATGACCGGCCCGCGAAGAGGTTGTTTCCCCGTGTTCTGGGATGTCGCGCGCGCATGATGGCCAGGTTTCGATGATGGCGGGTCCGATCACCTGGTTCGCCGTCGCCGCCGGTGGCGCACTGGGCAGCATGGCCCGCTTCTGGCTGACCGGAGCGGTCGCCGCCCTCACCGGCCCCCGCTTCCCCTATGGCACCTTGCTCATCAACATCCTGGGCTCATTCGTCATCGGGGTGGTCGCCGGCCTGACCCTGACGCCCGAGCGGATGGGCATGCACCCCGACCTGCGCATCTTCCTGATGGTCGGGATCTGCGGCGGGTTCACGACATTCTCGGCGTTCAGCCTGCAAACCCTGGAACTGCTGCAGGCCGGAGCGGTGGTGCCGGCGCTGCTCTACGTCGTCGCCTCGGTGCTGCTGTGCGTGCTGTTCGTCTGGTTCGGNNGCCCAACAATAAACCAGTCGCCTGAGGCGCCGGCCTTTCTCGTCATCCTTGGGCTCGACCCGGGGATGACGAGAGTGGAACAATGACCTGACGCGCTGTGGCGCGGCCGTTCACGACCGCCCGAAACGATCATGGCCCGGACAACAAGCCGGGCCATGACGCAACCAACAACCGTTTGTTCGAACGTTCAATCGACCCGGATCGCCGTGGCCTCAGGCCCCTTGGCTCCCTGCACCACATCCATCCAAATGGTCTGACCTTCCGCCAACTGGGTCACCCCCGCGCGCTGCAACGCGGAGGCGTGGACGAACACGTCCTTCCCGCCCTCGAGCGGCGCGACGAAGCCGAACCCCTTGGTGGCGTTGTACCATTTCACGGTACCCTGCATCTCCACCGACGGGCCGGTGGGCGGGCCACGTCGCGGCGCTCCGCCGCCCATGCCCATTCCGCCGCCGCCGCCGCCTCCGCCCATCGGCGGACCACCCGGACCCCGGGGCGCCGCCGCGCCACGCGGCGTCGCGGTGCTTTCATCGACCGAGATCACCTCGGACACCTGCCGCCCCTTCTGCCCCTGCCCAATCCTCACGCGCAGCGAAGCGCCTGGGCTGACAGCGGCATGACCGGCGGCATTCAGCGTATTGGCGTGCAAAAAGGCGTCGCCCGAGCCATCGGACAGCGCCACGAACCCAAAGCCCTTCTCGGGGTTGAACCACTTGACCGTCGCGTCATGTTCCGGGCCAAATCCCGCTGAGGACGGCCAGGATTGCACGGGTCGCGGCAAATCTCCGGGAGGCGCGCGATCGAAGGCGAAATCGTCATCGAAGCCGCGGCGCCGGGGCGGGCGTCCACGTCCGCGGTTGTTCATATTCAAGAGACCGTCGTCCTCATGACCATAGGCGTTGCGCGTTTAGCCTGACCATACAGGTACCAGCATCGCGGCACCTTACACCGGGCCCAGGACAGAAACAACCATGACGATGCGTTTAAGGGCATGGGTCCGGTTAAGCGGCGGTCATGCCCGAATGGCGATGGCGCGAACCGCGGCAATCCCCCAGCCCGACAACCGGGCGACGTGAAACCTTGGCCCACGGCCTCGCGTGTTCGCGAACCGCCGTCCCGCCCCCCGCCTCGCTACCCGCCCGCCTCGCCACCCGGCCGCCTCGCGAAATCCTGGGGCGGCACGGCGCGATTTCGTTGCCGGGAGAGTGACGATCACCGCGCCGCGTCCGGTTCGCCGACGTCCAACGGCATCCCCCCCGGGGGCGCCTCGTCGTCCTCCAACACCGGAATGGTGCCGGTGGAGCGCCCCAGATCGCGCAGTTTACCGCCGATTGCCCGGGTCCGCAGGCGTGCTTTCTCGATCGTGCCGCTGAACGCGCCGGCCTGGCGGGACAGCCGCTCCAGCACGTCGTCCATCTTCAGCATCTCGGCCCGCGTGACCCCCAGCAGGTCGCGGATCTCGTCCGCCTTGTCCTCTAACGCCAGCGTAACAAACCCCAGGTGAATTGTTCGTAACAATGCCGGGAACAGCGTCGGACCCATTACCAGTACCCGATGCTCCCGCCCGATCGCGTCGATCAGGCCCGGGATCCGCGCGATCTCCGCGTGCAGGGCGTCCGTCGGCAAATACAGCACCGCGAACTCCACCGTCACCGGAGGGAAAATGTACTTGGAGGCGATCTTGCGCGCCTCATCGCGCACCCGCCGTTCCAGCCCACGCAGCGCCGCCCGCTCCGCCTCCTGATCGCCCGCCGCCGAGGCCGCGATCAGCCGTTCATGGTCCTCCATGGGGAATTTCGCGTCAACTGAAAGCACCGGCCGGCGCGCGCCCCGCATCGGCATGATGATGGCGAACTCCACCATATCGTCGCTGTCCGGCCGCACCTTGTGATTGGCCAGCCAGGCGTCCGGCGGCAGGATGTCATCCAGCAACGAGCGGACCTGCGTCTCAGCCCACCCGCCGCGCGTCTTCACGTTACTGAACAGCCGCTTGATGTCGCCAATGCCGGCGGCGACGCTGCTGACTTCGCCGATGGCTTTCTGCACCGCCGCGAACTGATCGATGACACGATTAAAACTCTCGGACATCTGCTTTTCCACGGCGGCGTGCAGTTGCTCGTTCACCGTGTGACGGATGCTGGCGAGGCTGGCGTCGTTGCTTTCCCGCAAATCCCGCAGGCGGATTTCCAGCGCGGTGCGGATTTGCTCGATCCCGGTGTCGAACGCACCCCGGGACGCCGCCACCCCCACCGCTGCCTGGGTCGCCGCGGCGTGGATGGCGGTTCGGGTCGCTTCCGCCTCGACGCGCGAGGCATGCAGCGCCTGCTCGGCGAGCATCCGCACCGCCGCGATCGACCGGCTTTGCCGCGCGGCCACGATCGCCGCGACGATCGCGGCGTACGCGGCCAGGCCGGCGAGGAGAAGCGTGAGGTCGGGCATGCGGAATCCGATTCGGGGCGGGGAGTATCGCGTGTTTCGCGCGCCGGCCCTAACGGCGTGGCCGGAGAATTGCTGGTCGCCGGCCGCCCCGTTGCCGGCGATCTCGCCCTGCGTCCCCGTATCCCGTCATGGCCGGGCCCCGACCCGGCCATCTCGGTCAGCACGATCGCGAAAGGGAGCAAGAAGGATTCAACCGCCGATGTACGCCGATAAACGCCGATGTGCCCGTGCCGTCGCGGCGGATCGGGTCGGGCCCTATGGCGAAGGCGCGCGTCATTTAGCCCAGAGTTGCGCCACCCCCTCGAACCCGCGGATCGTTTCATCCGCGGTGACAAATATCAGACCCTGGGTCATCGCCTGAGCCACCAACATCCGATCGAATGGATCGTCCTGCCGCCATGTCAGGTCGCCCGCCGCTTCAGCTTCGAGCGGCAAGATTGGCAGTTCATGAAACCCATTGGACGCGATCGCGGCCGACGCCGAACCGGCAAACCGCAGCTTACCGCGACGGCATTTGATCGCGATCTCCCACACCGACGCAGCGCTGACGAAGACGTTATTCCGCGCGTCCTCGATCGCGGCGCGCGTACTATCGTTCAAAGTCGGGTTCCGCTGATCCCACCAGATGAAAACGTGGGTGTCCAGCAGGAGATTCACTCGGGATCGCCAGCGAACAACCGCTCGATTTCCGGGTCGGGAGCATCGAAATCAGGCGCGAAATATTCGACCCGCATCGCGTTGGCCGGCACCCGGCGTTGGCCGCGGGAGACGATGCTCACCAGCCGGGCACATGGAACGCCATTCTTCGCGATCACGATCTCCTCGCCGGCGGCGGCGCGGTCTACGAGCGAGGACAGTTTGGTTTTGGCGTCGTAGAGGCTGATGAACTGGGGCATGGCTGGGCCTTGGTCAGGTTGACCAATGCAGGGGCTGGAACACCGCGCGTCAACGCCAATTGGCCGAAGACCGTCAATCCAGACCGCGGGCGCAGCGAAACCCAAGGTCAATGGCAGAGAATCCCAGGGCGTTCCCCCGCCTGCTCGCAGCGCGAACAGCGCGCGCGGGAGTGTTCCAGGCCCCGCCGCGAATGACGTTCCCGGCCCCGGTATAAGGGACCCGTACCGCGGATTCCCCGTCGAGCTCGTTCTGGTCTTGGCCGCCAGACCAGGGGTCCTTACACCACTCCCACACGTTACCAAGCATGTCATAAAGACCCCACGCGTTTGGATCTTTCTTCTTCACCGGGTGTGTACCGGCCTTGTTGCGGTTGGATTGCTTTTCAGGCCAGGTGCTGGTGTCAACGCCATTCTTCAGTTCAAACCTGATGCCGCTGTTGCCCCCATACCAGGCGATCCGATCAAGAATTGGCGCGTTGTGAATACCCAGGATTTGGAGTGGACCGGCATAGGTGGCGCCCCCCGTACCGGCGCGACACGCATATTCCCAACGCGCTTCCGAAGGGAGGACCAGCTCCAGGCCAGGTACGAAATCGTTCACTCGAGCCAAGAACCGTTGAACGTCTTCGAACGATACTTTTTCCACCGGCCTCTCGGGCGATTTAAAGTCGCTGGGATTGTCACCCATTACAACTTGCCACAGCGCCTGGGTGCATGGCGTGTCGAACAGCCAGAAGGCTTGCTGGATCGCCACGCGACGGCGGGGACCTTCGTTTTCAAAGCGGCCAGTTTCGCTCTTCGGTGAGCCCATCATGAAATGGCCGGGCGGGATCAGGCGGAGACGTTGCGTCACGGCGGGCCCAAGGAGGGCGGGGATTTCGATGTCGGCCCAGGTGCCAAACTGGTCGGTGCCGGCGGCGGTGGCCCAGGCGGGTATTTCGGGCGCGGCGGTCGTGCGCGGTACCGAAATCTTTTTTCGCTCCGCGCTCCGCTCCGTGGCGGCGCCCGCGGCCCAGGCCGGGGGCGGCGCTCCGCGCCTTCGCCCCCTTGCCTGGTCCGCCGGCGCCGCCAGCTCCGCTTCGTTCAGAAAGTGGCCTCCTCGGACGCAGCGAAAGCCAATATTGTCACTCCGGCCACCGGGCACGAACCGGTCCCGGCACGCGGCACGCACGAACCGTTCCACTTCGAACCACGCCCCGCCGCGCAAGACACGCCCCGCCGCGCCGCCGCCGTCCCACCACGCATCGCCGTAAGCAGGCGCGTCTACGTAATTATTGTGCGAGGCGTCTTCACACCATTCCCAGACGTTGCCGTGCATCTCGTGCAGGCCCCAT
>PLSZ01000475.1 GCA_003164305.1 Acetobacteraceae bacterium | reverse complement strand
CGACTTTCATATGCTGTGGAACCGGGGCAGGGACGATTCGACGCTTCGTTTCCTCCAGTCCGGCCGGCCCGTGGAAACGCGGGCCCGGTTGGCGCTGGTGGCGGCGACGGCCGTGGTCATCCGCTCCGGACTGCGGGTCATGGGGGTCGAACCCGTCGAAGAAATGCGCTGACCCGCCGAACCCATTCACCAGGAGAGCCTCATGTCGGAACAGGTCAATGCGAATGGCCCGATGTACCGGCCTTCGCGCGGCGACGATCAGGGTATCGACGCGGGAACCANNAGCTGCTGTATCTCGCGGGTGCTGGCGGGTTGTTGATCCTCGCGGGAATCGCGGGTTACAGCCTGATCGGCCACTCAGGCGGGGACGCGTTGCCGGTCGTGCAGGCGGATCAGCGGCCGCTGAAGGTGAAGCCCGAAAACCCCGGCGGCATGGTGGTTTCGCCCGAGGCCCAACTGGTCAACCCGAATGACAGTCACCTGGCACCCGGAACAGAGGAACCGAATCCGCGCGCGTTGATGGCGGTTCCCGATCCGGCGAGGGCCGTCGCGCCGGCGCCCATCGCCGCGCCGCGGCCGCATCCGGTGATTGTGCAGTTGTCCGCGGCGAAGTCGGAGGCGGCGGCGCAGGTGGAATGGGAGAGGCTGGCGAGGCGGATGCCCGAGGTACTGGGCAGTCACCGGGCGTTGTTTCAAAAAACAAATGAACCCGGAACCGCTCCATGGCGGTTACGCACCAGCGGATTCGCCGATCCGGCGCAGGCGAAGACTTTTTGCGACAAAGTAAAAGCCAGAGGCGGCCAGTGTTCCGTCATTGATTCCTGACGACGCGAACCGGCCGGAGCGGGATTGCCGCCCAGACCGTTGGTCACGGGCGCGCAAGGACAAAAAAAAGGCCGATGCATGCATCGGCCTTTTTTGAATATGACGCTGAGTGCGGGCGATTAGTTACCCGCGCCGCCGTCGCCGCCGCCCGAGACAACACCGCTCAGGATGCTGCCGTTCGAGTACGTCGGATTCGGCCACCCGTGGGTCGTGCTCATGTCGGAAGAACCCGCCTGCGGCGTGGTCGTCGCCGGCGCGGCCGAAGCCGGATTCTGCCCTTGGAAGTAGGTTCCGTTCGGTTCGCTGACCCCGACAGTTTGCGCCGAAACAGCGCCGATGCCCATCGAGAAGGCGGCGACCGCCGCAAGCATCGCAGTTTTCATGGTAGACATAGCAGATCTCCTGTCTCACGAGATCGGGCGGGGCACCGCGACATAGCGACGCCGCCCTGATGATCTCACTGAAACCTATATAGGTTGAGAGAGTGGATGGATTACGGGGCTTTTGTGCAACGCACATGTGCCTCGATGCGAAAGATACTCCCGCTCGCATCAACGGGATTTCATGTTTTAGATCAGTCTGTTAGGGTCGATGAGCGCATCGATCCGTTACGCGACCGCAGTACTTCCTTACATACCGCCGCCATCACCGCCGCCGCCGAGGTTGCCGGTCAGCTGGCTGCCGTTCGAGAAGGTCGGGTTGGGCGCGCGCGTCGTCACCATGTCGGACGAACCGGACTGAACGGACTGCTGAGTCACCGTCCTGGTCGGGGTGCGATAGTAAGCGCCTTCGCTGTCGCCCGGGACCAGGCTTTGCGCCTGAGCAACGCCCGCGCCAAGTGTCAGTGCCGCGACGGCCGCCAGCATCGTTGTTTTCGTGATAAACATGATCAATCTCCTTCATCGTTGTTTTGCCCAGGATATCTGGGCACCACGGGATCGAACCGGTTGAGCAGTTCGATGGGCGGATAGTTGGAGTGTGAGCGCCATCATTATAATCCGGCTTTCGCGCAATGGATTTGTGCGCAAACCAGAAAGCTGACGGGCTGAAATCTCCGCCGGCCGGCCTCATTCCCATTACCTGAATTGGCTCGTCGCCATTCGCGTGCGATATCCGAGCCAGGCAAGTGTGGAACGAAACCGTGACCGGATCCGCCCCCCGTTACTGTAGCAACGGCGTGCCACCTTCAGGGTTCCGGCCGCGGGCGATCCCGGGGCGCCCCTCGGCGGGGAGAGCGACGTGAAAGCAGCCGTGGTTGGCATCGCGGGACCCGACCTGTTGCCCGAGGAAGCGGTGCTGTTTCGCGCTCATCCGCCCGCCGGCATCATCCTGTTCGCCCGCAATATTCGGGACCGGGCCCAATTGGCGGCGCTGGGGGCGGAGCTGCGGCGCGTCCTGCCGCCGAACGCGGTATACATGGTGGATCAGGAAGGTGGCCGGGTCGCTCGGCTGCGCCCACCGGCGTGGCGCGCCCATCCGCCTCCGGCCGCGTTGCGTACGGCGCGGCGCGCATGGCTGAGCGGCGCTTTGATCGGGCTGGAATGCGCGGAAGCGGGCTTCAACACGGTTGCCGCGCCGGTGCTCGATCTGTCGATACCCGGGGCGCACGATGTCATCGGCGACCGCGCCTTCGCCGAGGAACCCGCCGACATCGCTCGCCTCGGTCGCGCCTTCGCCGGGGGACTGCTGTCCGCCGGCATTCAACCGATCGGCAAGCACGTCCCCGGGCACGGCCGCGCCCGTGTGGACAGCCATTTGTCGTTGCCCACGGTCGAGGCGAACCATATGGACGCCGATATCCTGCCATTCGCCCGCAACGCCGATCTGCCATGGATGATGACCGCGCACATCGTCTATCCCGCGTTCGATCCCACGCTGCCCGCCACATTGTCGCCGTTCGTCATCCAGCGGATCATCCGCGAACGGATCGGGTTTCAGGGCGTGCTGGTTACCGACGACCTCGCGATGAAGGCGCTGAATGGGGAGCCGGCGNNCAGGCCCTGGCGGCGGGGTGCGATGTCGCGCTCTATTGCAGCGGCGCGTATGCCCCCACCGAGGCGTTGCTGACGCGTTGCCCGCCGCTCTCGGATCAGGCATGTCAGCGCCTGGCTCACGCCCGGGGAATGGCGGCGCGGAGGAGGCTGCATTTGGATGCGGCGGCTCTCGCGCAAGAGCGTGACCGGAGTTCGGGATGATCACCAGTTTTGTCGTCAATGCCTTGCTGGCGATCGTGCCGGTGATCTTCGCGATCACCTTGCACGAGACGGCGCACGGGTGGGCCGCTTTAGCTCTGGGCGATACCACGGCGAGGGATCAGGGGCGGCTGACGCTCAATCCGCTGAAGCATATCGACCGGATGGGGACGATCATCCTGCCGGGGATCTTGCTGATCACGCAGTTGCTGACGATCCACCGGGTCGCGTTCATGTTCGGGTGGGCGAAACCGGTGCCGATCGCCGCGTGGAAGTTCGCCAATCCGCGGCGCGGNNCGATCCCGCCGCTGGACGGCGGCCGCGTGGTCGTCGGCATCCTGCCCGAACATCTCGCCCGCGCATGGGCCGGGCTGGAACGCTATGGCCTGATGATCGTGGTGGCGCTGATCCTGGTGCTGCCGCAGGTATTCCACGTCAATCCGATCAACGACGTCCTGGAAACCGTCCTGCCCAGGGCGTTCCGCCTGGCATTCTGGTTGGCGGGGTATCATGAGTGAGGCGGTGCCAGCCGCTCAGAAAACGGCCCCACTGGAAACGGCTCCGCTGGATACGGTGCCCCAGGAAACAGCGGCCGGCGACAGCCTGCTGCTGAAGTTGGAGGGGTTCGAGGGGCCGCTGGACCTGCTGCTGGAACTCGCCCGCGCGCAGAAGGTCGATCTGGCGAAGATCTCGATCCTGGCCCTGGTCGATCAATACCTCGCGGTGATCGAGGGGGCGCGGAAAGTGCGGCTGGAACTGGCGGCGGAGTGGCTGGTGATGGCCGCCTGGTTGACCTGGCTGAAGTCACGCCTGCTGGTTCCGGCCGGGGTGGAGGAGCCTGAAGACGCCGAACAAATCGCCGAACTGCTGACCGGGCGGCTACAGGCGCTGGAACTGATCCGCGCCGCCGCCGCCTGGCTGGGGCGCCGCCCGCTGCTGGGGATCGACGTATTCGCCCAGGGCTCCAGCGAGGATCATACGGTGATCGACCGGTCGCGGCTGGTGATCGATCAGTCGGCGTTTCTGGCCGCGTATTTGCGCGGGCGCCGGCGTGGGACGAAGGCCACGGTCTATCAGCCGAGAAGGCTCTCCTGGTTTACCGTGCAGGATGCGTTGCAACGGGTGGCGCGGCTTCTGGGCGCGATGCCGGATTGGAGCAGTCTGGACCGCTTTCTGCCGGAACATCTGGGCGGACCGTTGGAGCGTCGCGCGGCGATGTCGAGCACCCTGATCGCCAGCCTGGAAATGGCGCGCGGCGGCCATGTTCGGCTGTGGCAGCAGGAGGCGTTCGGCCCGATCCTGGTGGGTCGCGGCGGCGAGCGCGTTGAGGATCAGGCATGAATGGCGACCCGGGTGACGATCAGGCGGATCCGGAGGTGGCGTCGGATAGGCCTGGCGAAAGGCCCGAGGCTGCTGACCCTGATGCGAATTCGTTCGCCGCGGACGGGGCCGGTGGAGGCGCCGCTGACGATGCGCTCTCGGAAAATTCAGGTGCCTCGAAGAATTTGAGTGCCCCGGAAAATCCGCGTGTCGCGAACGATACGGCGGAGCTGACGTCTGGTCCGGTCCACGCCGTGGCCCAGAGTCCGGTCCCGCCGCCATTGCGTGAACCGGATGAGACCGCGCTGCGCCTCGCCGAGGCGGCGGTATTCGCCAGCCAGACGCCGATGACCGCGCGGGCGTTGTCGCAACTCCTGCCGGACGACATGGACGCGGCCGCGGTGATCATGGGGTTGCGGGTGCGGTATCAGGGGCGCGGCATCGAATTGGTGGAAATCGGCGGCGGGCTGCAATTCCGCACGGCGGCGGATTTGGCGCCGTTCCTGCGCANNCGATCGTCGCCTACCACCAGCCGGTCACGCGGCCGGAGATCGAGGACATGCGCGGCACGGGCCTGTCGCAGCAGACATTGGACGTGCTGCTGGAAAACGACCTGATCGTCGCGCGCGGCCGGAAAGACACCCCTGGGCGGCCGACCTTGTGGGGTACGACGCCGAAATTCCTGGAGTATTTTGGCATGCGGGATATTCGCGAGTTGCCTCGGCGGCAGGACCTGCTGCTGGAGACGTTGCGGCCAGAGGAGAAGCGGCCCGAGGGGAAAGCGGCCGCGGACGACCAGGCGGGGGAGGCGTCGGTGCCGGCCGCTGAACTGGACCCGCCGGAGACTTCGTCCGGATGAGGGACGCCGGCCAATCCCTCGATGCTCGGGTCGTGCGCGCGGGCTGGGAACTGCTGGGCCGTGGCCGCTGGCGTGAGCCGTCATCTGTGGACATTGGAGGAATTAGTGGAACGGGCAACGGCAGCGTGAATCTCTTGCGGCTGTATTGGCTGTGCTGGGGCACTGCGTTGGCCGCGCTACTCGCGACTTTCGCGGCTGACCGTTGGTTGCCGGGATCGGACGCAAATGGCCTGTCTCCCTGGGCGGTCCCGTTTATCCCGGTTGCTCTTGTGGCTGCGTTCATTGGACTGGTCGCGATCCGGTGCCCACAATGCGGGTTAGCCCTATCTTGGCGGCATTCAAGCTTAACCCGTGGCATCCCAGGCCGCCTCTGCCCCAGATGCGGGACTGACCTAACAAAGCGAACGGCTACGCCGCCGAATTAGGAGACTACCGATTCGCGTTCCCGCTTGACCTGGCGGCGTGGGATGAGCATGTTCCGGCGCTGAATTACCCCGCCGCCCAAGGATCAGGCCATGGCCAAGTCGAATGTTGTGCAGATCAAGCTGGTGTCGTCCGCCGATACCGGGTTTTTCTATGTCACGAAGAAGAATGCTCGCGCGCAAACCAACAAGCTCGAACTGAAGAAATACGATCCGGTCGCCCGCAAGCATGTCGTGTTCAAGGAAGCCAAGATTAAATAATCGCGCGCGCCAGGGCCGTGGTCCCGATGGACGTCTCGATCGGGCTGCCTGGTATTGAGCCCGGGCAGCCGGGTTACCCAGCAGGGGCCGCGAACGCGTTGATACCAGCCGGCGTTGATGTTGACTNNGCATGACGGGGATACTCATGCGTCAATGTCTTCGCCGTTTGATATGAAATCGCCGGACTGACATGGCGGCGGGTTCGTTGGACCGGAGCACGCTCGCGACCACCGCCGACAAAGCTCCGTCCGGTCACCCCACCTGCGCCATCGGGGCGAGTTCCACGCGGTTTCTGCCGCGCCGCTTCGCCTCGTACAGCGCCAGGTCGGCCGTGTGCAGCAGCAATTCCGGCGTATCGACCTCGAGACAGGTGCAGGATACGCCGACGCTGACGGACAAATTGTGCCGCACCCCCGGAATTGGCTCGAAGGCCAAAGTTTCCACTGCGATGCGCAGCCGCTCGGCCGCGGCGGTGGCATCGTCTGGGTTGGAGCCGGGCATCACCACGACGAATTCCTCGCCGCCATAGCGGGCCAGCGAATCGAAGGCGCGGATATTGTTGCGGAATACGTCGGCGATCATTTTCAACGCCAGATCGCCGTTGGCATGGCCAAATTGGTCGTTGACGATCTTGAAGTGATCGACGTCGATCATCAGCACCGCGATCGGCCGTCCCTGACCGCTCTGCATCAACCCATTCAGGTGCCGCCGCAAATAGCGTTGATTGTACAGTGAGGTCAGCGGATCGGTCAGCGCCAGCTCCAGAGCGGTACTCAGGTCGGAGCGGAAGCGGTCCTGATAGAATTTGCGCCGGATCTGATTGCGGGCCCGCGCGCGCAGTTCGTTCTCATCGACCGGCATCGCCAGCCAGTCGCTGGCGCCGAGTTCGAATCCGCGCAGCACGCGTTCGCGCTCCGACGTCTCCGCCACCAGCAGCAGCGGCGTTTCATGCGTCGCGTCGGCGGCGCGGAGCGCGGACACCAGTTTCAATGAGTCCTCATCCGCCAATTGCAGGCTGATCACGATCAGGTCGTAGGGTTCCCGCGTGGCGTGCTCGATCACCTCCGCGCCGGTTCGGACCGGAATTGCCTCGATCCCCTCGCGGGCGAGGGCGCGCAGGATCACGTCACCGTTCAGTTCCCATTCGTCGATCACCAGAGCGCGCGCGCCGGCAACGTCCGGAATACCGTGGTTCGGCGCGGTCAAACCGAGCGCCCGTGCCGTTTCACCGCGGACACGCCACTCGTCCAGCAGCCGTTTCAGCCGCACAAGGCTGCGCACGCGTGCCATCAGCGTGTCGTATTCGACCGGTTTGGTGAGGAAATCGTCGGCCCCGGCTTCCAGACCGCGCAGCCGCTCGGCCGAATCACCCAGGGCCGTGACCATGACCACGGGAATATGCAGCGTGACCTCGTTGTCCTTGAGGATGCGGCAACACTCGAAGCCGTCCATGCCGGGCATCATGACGTCGAGCAGGATCAGGTCGGGCTGCCACTCGCGCGCCAGTCTGACGGCCTCGAAGCCATCGCGCGCGCTGGCGACCTGATAGTATTCCGCCGACAATTTCGCTTCCAACAGACGCGTGTTGGCTGGGACATCATCGACGATGAGGATGCGCGCTGTCATGTGGTGGTCAGGTTCATCTCACGCGCCTGGTTACGATGGGTTGTCGTTTCGGGGAACTCTCGTTGGGTGGCGGTAACTTCCTAACATCTGTCAGAAGGTGAGAAAAGACCGCCGATGAGGCGGTTGGAGGCCGCCGCGTGGCCGGCTCGCGACATTTCAGGGGTGTCCGTGGGAAAATCTTCCTGCGGCTCCCGCCCCCCAAGGTGTGAGGAACACTGCTAAACAACTGATATTTATGACGATACCGTGACAGGGGCGCGCCCGAAGCCAAGGGTACGAGTGGGGGGAGGGGCCCGGTCGCGCGAGCCAGCCCTTCTTATTCGCCGCCAGCGGCTCAATTCGGCGCGGATGGAATTGGTCGCCCGCTCAGAGTCGCGAGGCCCGGTGTTGTCCGGCGAAGCGGGCGGCCCGCGCCCGTCCGGCAGTCCCGTTATCCGGTTACCGCGGCGTGAACTGGGTCTTGCCGAACATGATCTCCCGTTCCGCGTCGGTCATCGAACCTTTGCGTTGGTTCGCCGTCAGCACCTCGCACCCACGTTGCACGGCCGGGCGCGCCGCCATCGCGTCATGCCAGCGCTTCACGTTCGGATAGTCCGACAGGTCGATGTTCCGCCGGTCCGGATTGCGAATCCACGGGAAATTGATGATGTCCGCCATCGAGTATTCGTCGCCGGCCAGCCATGTCGCCTGACTGAGGCGTTTGTCCAACACCCGGTGCAACCGTTTCACCTCATTGGTATAGCGTTCGATCGCATAAGGGATCTTTTCCACCGCGTAGTTGGCGAAATGGTTGTACTGGCCGAACATCGGGCCGGTGCCCCCCATCTGGAACATCATCCATTGCAGGCAGGTGTAGCGGCCGACGGGGTCGGCGGGGATCAGCTTGCCGCCGGTTTTCTCGGACAAATAAATCAGGATCGCGGCTGACTCGAACAACGAGAACGGTTTGCCGCCTGGTCCGTCGGGATCGACGATCGCGGGGATGCGGTGGTTCGGCGTGATCGCCAGGAACTCCGGCTTGAACTGGTCGCCTTTGCCGATGTTGATCGGGACGACCTTGTAGGGAAGGCCCAGTTCCTCGAGGGCGATGTGAACTTTGTGACCGTTCGGGGTGGGCCAGGTCCAGACTTCGATCATGGTTTGGTTGCTCCTGCCGGGAGATGACGATGCGTTCATGTGGCGACGGCGTTGGGCCGAGGTCAAGGATGATCGAGCGATTGGGGCAATAACCAGGCTGACGCCGGGCCCTGGGCCGATTTCGGGGTGTCGAGGAGGTGGTCCGTGGGGCCGGCGCCGCATGCCGACGTTGTTCCGAAGCGCGCCTGGCATGCGTGGCCTGGTTCGCGGATAATCGGTCGCGGTGAACATCCACCGAAAGCAGGGAGGCATTCGGCGTGAATGGGCAGACCGTCGCCGCGGAGAGACCCTCCTCGTGAAAGCAAAGATCGCTGGTCGGTCGTCTGCCGCCCCCGCGGACGCGTTCGCGCCTGGGCGCTCAGTCGGAAAGACGCGCCATTGCTATTTATGGTTCACGTGGCCGCCGCTATCGCGGCTGACGTGCCCGTGGCGGCGAATCTTAAGCCGGGAACAGAATTCCGCGATTGCTCCGAATGCCCGGAAACGGTCGAGTCCTGTTACGAGGGATGTTTGTGCCTGGAACTGGAGGACGCCCGTATTCCATTTCAAAGCCAGGTCGTGGTGCCGGTGATCTACAAAGGGCGAGCCGTGCCGATGGGGTTTCGCGCCGATATTCTGGTCGCGGGCTCGATCATCGTTGAAATCAAAGCGGTCGCGTCATTGCTTCCCGCGCATCAGACCCAGTTGCTGACATATCTTCGCCTGAGTCAGATCCGGATCGGATTGCTGATGAATTTTCACGCCCGCCGGCTAAAAGACGGTCAGCCGCGCTGCATCGTGTGACTCGTTCACACTTCTCCGTGCGTGCTCCGTGCATGCTCCGTGGTTCTCCGTGTTAAAATTCTTGCTGGAGAATCCGCGTGGTTTGACGCTTGAAGAAAGGATTCAACACGGAGAACCACGGAGGGATGCACGGAGGGCATTGACGCCCAGGCTGAGCCTGACAGTCAGGGCGCCCAGGCTGGGCGGGCCAATTTAAAGCCCGCGCCCGACCGCGATCGCCATTGCCGCGGCGACGGAAGAGCGCCGCATGAATCCGCGTGCCCGCCTGACACAATTTTCGCCAAACCGCATTGTCGCCACGCTCAATACGGCGAACAGCAGCACCAAGACGCTCGCCGGTTCCGGCACATCATATCCGGGCGACGTATCGAGGGTCGGTCCAGTACCGGTCAGGAACAAATTGTTTGAGGCGATGTCGGATGGCGGCGCGTTATCATCGACGAAAAAATTACCCGGGTCGATGTTATAAAACGTGTTGCCCGTGATCAGCGCCGGAACGTTGCCGCCTCCGTCCGGGTTGGATGTCTCGTTCAGCAACGGAATGGAGCCACCGGGCCGGTCGTTGATAAACGTATTGTCGCTGATGGTCAGGCTACTGCCCGGATAAGTGCCATCGCCGCCGAAGTTGATCATGTACTCGTTGGCGGCGCCTTGCCCCTTTTCAATGACATTGCCGGAGATCAGGCTATTGCCGCCATCGGGCAGATCGATATCGTAGCTGACCAGCGCCGACGGCCCATCCTGGATGCGATTGTCCGTGATGATATTCGTCAGCGCACGGCTTTTGACTTCATGCCCATAGCCTTGCTCGTCGCTGACGTAACTGTCCGTGAGGGTGAAACTGGTAAGCGCGCCGATATAAAGGTTGTGATCCGAACCGCTCGCGGCGTACGAACTTCCCGGCGGCGCGCCATTATCGCTGATCTGCGAATGGCTGATCACGACCGACATCACGCCACCCGGGCTCGCCGCGTCGGGGTACCCGGTGAGGATACCGTCCTCGTTGTTATGAATATAGGAATTCGTCACGGTCAACGTGCCGTTGCCGATTTCAAACAAAATGCCGGCGCCGTTCGGGTTTGGTTCTTCTCTCTGGGCGCCGGAAATCTCCAGACCGGAAATCGACAGATTGACCCCGGCGTCAAAGGGTACGTCCAGAATGGCACGATCGTTGGGCGGGATCGGTTGCGGATTGGAC
>PLSZ01000179.1:6665-6829 GCA_003164305.1 Acetobacteraceae bacterium | reverse complement strand
CACCGGCGGCGGCCTGCCCGGCAACGTCCCCCGCGTGCTGCCCGACGGCATGGTCGCCGCGCTGGAACCAACCTGGACGGTGCCGCCGGTGTTCCGCTGGCTCGCGTGCGCCGGGGAGGTCCCCGTCGCCGAAATGCTCCGCGTCTTCAACTGCGGACTGGGCA
>PLSZ01000179.1:5421-6587 GCA_003164305.1 Acetobacteraceae bacterium | reverse complement strand
CCGCGGCTCCAACATGGAGGCGCTGATCGCCGCCGCCCGCGGCAACGCCTTCCCCGCCGAAATCGTGCTGGTGCTGTCCAATCGTCCCAACGCCCCCGGTCTGGCGCGGGCCCAGGCCAATGGCATCCCCGTCCGCGCCATCGATCACCGGGCGTTCGGCAAGGACCGCGCGGCACACGAGTCGGAGATCAACGATGCCTTGGTGTCGGCGGAGGTCGAGATCGTCTGCCTCGCCGGCTACATGCGCCTGTTGACGCCGTCTCTGGTCGGCGCGTGGCGCGGCCGGATGTTGAACATCCACCCAGGTTTGCTGCCGGCCTTCCCGGGCCTGCACACTCACGCCCGGGCGATCGCCGCCGGGGTGAAGCTGCACGGCTGCACGGTCCATCTGGTGACCGAGCAAATGGACGAAGGCCCAATCCTGGCCCAGGCCGCCGTGCCGGTGTTGGAGGGGGATACGGAGGAGACGCTGGCGGACCGCGTGCTGGCGCAGGAGCATGTGATCTACCCGGCGGCGCTGGCGGCGTTCGCTTCGGGCCAGGTCGCGGGTTACGCGGCCGCGACGGCGGCGCTGCTCAACCCGTTGGCGGGGTGAGTGGATTCGGTTTGACGTTTGGCTTGCCGGCTCTTGCCGGAAGCGGCCGGGTTGCCATAGAAGGCGTCAACTCAACCCGTTCCGTCCGAGGCTTCGCATGGCTCACCAACCGACCGTTTTCCGGGGTCCCGAGACCGAGGAGGCGTTTTACGCCGATAAGCTTCGTTTCTGGGGCGGAGTCGGGAAGGCGATCGTCGGAACGGTCGTCTTCATGGTACTCCTGCTCGTTGCGATGGCGGTCTTCCTGTAAGGCGAGTTCCGGTCAGGTCCCACGACGGTTTCCTTACCGTCACGGCCCAGCCCCGGCGATCGTCATGGCCGTGCTCGACCCGGCCATCTATCGCCGCCCTTCCGTCAGGCGATCACCGGATCAGGTTTGGCTATCGGTCGGTCCTTGCTGAGCCGCGTTCCTCACGTTCCGCGGCTTCCGGCGCCGGTCGGTATTCGCGGGCCGACCGGCGACGCAACCGGTGCGGACGCATCGCGAGTAAGCAAGGGTTAAAGCGGAGAACGCGGAGACGCTGAGGACGCGGAGCAGGAAGGATTTTAGCGCCTATGGGGTCGAGCCCGG
>PLSZ01000179.1:0-5390 GCA_003164305.1 Acetobacteraceae bacterium | reverse complement strand
CCGGCATCGCGCGCGACGCCGCCGGCCGTGGCCTGTCGGTGTTGTTGGTGGAGCAAGGGGACCTCGCGGGCGGCACGTCGTCCGCCTCGACCAAGCTGATTCACGGGGGACTGCGCTACCTGGAATATTACGAGTTCCGTCTGGTGCGGGAGTCGCTGGCCGAACGCGAAGTACTTCTGCGCGCCGCGCCGCACATCATCTGGCCGCTGCGCTTCGTGCTGCCATACCGACCCGGCGGCCGGCCATGGTGGATGTTGCGCGCGGGCTTGTTCCTCTACGACCACATCGGCGGCCGCCATTTGCTGCCGCCCACAAGGGTGCTGGATCTGAGCGAGGACCCCGCCGGCGAACCCCTCCAGCCCGACCTCCGCCGAGCCTTCGAATACTCCGACTGCTGGGCTGACGACGCGCGTCTGGTGGTGCTGACCGCGCGCGACGCCGCCGACCGCGGCGCCGACATCCGCCCGCGCACGAAATGCGAGTCAGCCCGCCCCGAAAACGGAACCTGGACGCTGCGTTTGTCCGATGGCGTGGAGGAACGCGCGCGCGTCCTGGTCAACGCCGCGGGTCCATACGTCTCGCAAGTGCTGTCCGACGTCGCCGGTCATAACGAGCCGACCCGCGTTCGCATGGTCAAAGGCAGCCACATCGTGGTGAAGCGGCTGTTCGCGCACAATCGTTGCTACATTCTGCAAAACCCCGACGGGCGGATTTGTTTCGCGATCCCGTATCAGAACGATTTCACCCTGATCGGCACCACGGACGAAGATTTCCGCGGCGATCCGGGCAACGTTACGATCTCCGGCAGCGAAATTGTCTATTTATGCAACGCCGTCAGCGAATGGTTCCGCCATCCCGTGACGCCCGCCGACGTGGTCTGGAGTTATGCGGGCGTCAGGCCGTTGCGCGACGACGGCTCCACCAAAGCGCAGGAAACCACCCGCGATTACGTGCTGGAACTGACCGGCACACCGCCCGTGCTGAGCGTGTTCGGCGGCAAGATCACCACATTCCGCCGCCTCGCGGAGGCCGCGATGGATCGCATCGCGCCGCTGTTCCCTGGCCTGAAACCGGCGTGGACCGCGAGCGCGTCGCTGCCCGGCGGCGACTTCCCCTGGGACGGGTTCGCGGCGCTTCGCGACGATCTGCTCCGCCGCTTTCCGTTTCTGACCGAGGCAACGGCGACCCGCCTGACCCGCGCTTACGGCACGCGCGCGACGGAAATTCTGGGCGACGCGCGATCGCTCGGCCGGGTATTCGGCGCCGACCTTTCGGAACGCGAGGTTGACTGGCTGGTCCAAACCGAATGGGCGCGCACGGCGCAAGATATCCTCTGGCGCAGAAGCAAGCTCGGGCCGCGGTTCGCGCCGGAGGACGTCAGCGCCCTCGAGGATCACCTGGCGGCGCGAGTTTCTTCGTGAGGAAGAACTTGCTGTAGCCGGGCGGGTATTCCGGCAAGGTGCCGAACACTTCGTAGCCCAGACGGCGATAGAATGCTTTCGCGGACGGATTGAACGTGTCCAGCGTCGCATAGGCGGCGCCATTCTCCGCGGCCATCGTTTCGGCCGCGCGCAACAGCCGCGTGCCCTGCCCGCGGCCGCGCAACGACGCCGCGACCCACAGCCACTGCACATGCAGATAATTCGCCCACACGTAGCCGAGGCAACCGCCCACCCACTCGCCGCGCTCCTGCCGCAGAAAATAGCCGACCGGCTGGTAATCCAGTGCTCCGGTCAACGCCATGGTGAAGGTCGCGACGTTGTCCTCGATGAACTGGCGCAGATCGTCGGAGGGGAACGGTTCGAACAGGAGTTCGGGTTCATCCGGCATCGTCAGATCCTTTCCTGTCCTGTCTTTGCGGCATGGTCGATTCAAGTTGAGCCAATCATGCTGTACTACCAACCGGCCACCCGTCCGTCATGCCAGGGCCTGACCCTGGCATCTCGTGACGCAGGCCCCGTGCCTCAGAGGAGGGCACGATCTCTGTGCGGGTTGATCCTCGGGTCGAGCCCGAGGATGACGATACGGGTAGGTCACGCTTTCCGGCCAATCGTCCTCAGGCGATCACGCTCTGGCCCATGCGTAGAGGCCGCTTAGCACGACAATGCAAGCGCCCAGAATGGTCCAGGGTCCGGGCACGTCGCCGAACACCAGCCAGCCCAGAAGCGCGGCCCAGACCAGCAGAGTATAAGCGTAGGGCTGCACCGCGCCTGCTTCGGCGAAATCGAGCGCCTGGATCAAGGCGTAATGCGCCAGGCTCCCGAGCACGCCGACAGCGGTCAGCAACGCCCACCCGCGCGCGTCGGGGAGGCGAAACTCCCAGGGTGCGACAAGGGAAATCGTGACCAGGCCGACGGCGGCCGACCACAGCAAGGTGGTTTCCGGACGGTCGTCGCGCGCCAGGAAACGCACCATGATCTGGTAGACTGCCCACAGGAACGCGCCCAGAAGCGGGATGAACAACGGCCAGGAGACGTGACCGAAGCCGGGCCGGATGATCAGCAAAACCCCGGCGAACGCGGCCAGCACCGACAGCCAACGGTGCAGGCCAATGCGTTCCCCCAACACCGGCGCCGACAACGCGACCACCATCAGCGGCGAGGACGCCGCGACCGCGTGGGTGTCGGCCAGCGGCAGATAGCGGAAGGCGATGACGAACGTCGCGCTCTCGACCACCGACAGCAAGGCACGCGTACCCTGCAGCCAGGGTTTCGCGCTATGGGCGACGCGGCGAATGCCGTGCGGCCAGGCCAGCGCCAGAGTGAACAGCGTGAAGATCATGTAACGGATCCACAACGCTTCGCTGACCGGATAGTCGCGCACCAGCACTTTGCTGGTCGCGTCCATCACGGCGAACAGCAACATGGACAGCGCCGTTAGCAGGCGGCCCAGATGCGCGGCGGAGAAACGCGTCAATCGGGATAGATCATCTTGCGGGTCACTCCGCCATCGACGATGAACTCCGCGCCGGTGATGAATCGGCTGTCGGGACCGAGCAGGAACACGGCCAATGCCGCGATGTCCTCCGGCGTCCCGACGCGGCCGGCGGGATGGAAGGCGTGTTCCTCGGCGGTCGGTTGCGGGCCTTTGGCGCGGATCCAGCCGGGACTGATGCAATTCACCCGCACATCCGGGCCGAGGCTGATCGCCAGCGCGTGGGTCAGCGCGACGAGGCCGCCTTTGGAGGCCGCGTAAGCCTCGGTATTGGGCTCGGACATGTGGGCACGGGTGGAGGCGATGGTGACGATCGATCCGTTGGCTGTCCGTAACAGGGATTCGGCGGCACGGGCCAACAGGTACGTGCTGGTCAGGTTGGTGGCCAGGACTGACGACCATTCCGCGAGCGACAGTTCGGCGATGGGTTTGGTGATGCCGAAGCCGGCGTTGCAGACCAGCGCGTCGAGGCGGGTTTCGGTGGTGCGGATGCCGTCGATCAGCGTGGCGACAGCGGCCTCATCCGACACATCGCACACAACCGAACGTCCGATCGGCGCGGGATCCCGGTCGGCGACAACGACGGTCCAGCCGTCATTGTGCAGCCTCGCTGCGATGGCCGCGCCGATGCCTCGCGCGCCGCCCGTGATCAGGGCGACCGGCATCAGTGCTCCATCGCGTGCCGGTGCGCGGCGAGCAGGTCGGGAACCCGCTCGGGATCGCTTCGGCCCCAGCCGCATTCGGAGGCGACACCGAACGAGGGCACGACCGCGCTGGCCGATGCGATGCGGGCCTGATCGCCGTCGTGGTCGTCGTGATGGATCAAACCCAGATACAACGTGGTGTTCGCGGGCGAGCGTAGGTCGCGCAATGGCGCGTAATAGGCCGCGTCGGTCCGATCCTGAGGCACCGGCAGATGCAGGAAATCCAGCCGCCGTTTGAGGCCATCGATCAGGCCGTTGCCGATTTCCACCAGGATGCCGGTGTCCTTCGGCATCACCAGATGCGCGTCGCGCGGGGAGCCGTAGCAGAGGTGATAGCCGAGTTCGACGTCGGGCGGCACGGCGTCGCCCAGACGGGCGAGTTCGGCGAAGATGTCGGCTTTGTAGGTGTCGGGACGGTGGGCGAAGTAGTGCTCGAAAACCAGGACTTCCTGGCAGACATCCCACTGGATCGAGAGGTCCTGGTGCGGGATCGCGTCCACGATCTGGCGCAGCGCTTTCAGCAACGATCGTTCATACACCGGAAGATAAGCGGCGAGCGACGACGGACTGACATACATGTAGCCCGAGGCCATCGGCGTCGGCAGGCAAACCTGAAAACGAATGCCGGCCGGCAGCTCCCCGGCGTCGCGCAGACGGCGGAAGGTCGCGTACGATTCGATCGCGGCCTCGGCGTAGCCGGTGTCGAAGGTCACCGTGTTTGGATCGACGCCGGGACGAAACCGGATCCACTCGGTGGTGCGCAACACGGCGCCGTCCCATTGCCGCAACTCGAACGGCGGGGTGACAGGATCGAGTTCCATCGCGGGGTTGTTCAGCAGCATCTCCCGCTGAAACCAGATCCAGCGATGGCGGTTGCCGGTTTCGCCGTCCGGAATGCGCGCGAGCCAGGGGCCAAGCTCGCGCGCCACCGAACGGAAGACGGTTTCGGCGTCCGCCATCGGCACGCTGCCGATCAGGTGGACGCTGGTGGGCGTGGTCATGCGCCGGCCGCGTCCAGCGCCTGATCCAGATCGGCGATGATATCGTCGATATGCTCGATGCCGATGGACAGGCGCACATAGCCGGGCGTCACGCCGGTCGCCGCCTGTTCCGCTTCCGTCAACTGCGAGTGAGTCGTGCTGGCCGGGTGGATCGCCAGGCTGCGCGCGTCGCCGATATTGGCGACATGGTAAAACATTTTGAGCGAATCGATGAACTTGCGGCCGGCGTCGATGCCTCCGGCGAGTTCGAAGCCGCACAATCCGCCCATGCCTTTGGTCAGATATTTCGCGGTCCGTTGCGCGGCCGCGCCGGTGTGGCGCGAGGGGTGGATGACGCGGGTCACGCCCTTGCGCTCGGACAGGTACTTCGCGACGGCCAGCGCGTTCTCGCTGTGGGCGCGCATGCGTAAGGCGAGAGTTTCGACGCCCTGAATGAACAGGAACGCGTTGAACGGGGCCATCGCCGCGCCGAGATCGCGCAGCAGGGTGACCCGCATTTTCAGGATATAGGCGATCGGGCCAAGCGGCTTCACCGCCTGCGACCAGACCGCGCCGTGATAGCTGGGGTCGGGCGNNTGCCGTGGCCGCCGATATATTTCGTTGTCGAATACATCACGACGGCGGCGCCGTGATCGAACGGGCGCACCAGCAGCGGCGCCGCGGTGTTGTCCATGATCAGTGGGATGCCGAACTTGCGGCCGATGGCGGCGACCTCAGCGATCGGGAACGGGATCAGCTTCGGGTTCGGCAA
>PLSZ01000136.1 GCA_003164305.1 Acetobacteraceae bacterium | reverse complement strand
GACCCGGTGATCCATCGCGGCACGCACATCGCGCGGCGAGAGACGGCCGGTTCGAGCCCGGCCGTGACGCTGAGGCGGAACACCGTTCGCGCGTCTCGCCGCGGTCATGTCACCACCCCTGGGCTCGACCCGGGGGTGACGATAAAGGCCGGTGCGTCAGGCGACGCGTTTATTGTTGGTCGTCGCCCATGCACGGAACCATTCGCGTTACAAATCGTTAGAGTTTCGGTAATTCGCCGCGACTTGCCTTGACCCCGCGCGTCGCGCGGGGCTAATCGCGCCCGTCGTGCACGGTTCCGCGCGGCCTTACCGAGACCGGGACGCAGGCCGGCTCACAATGTCTGACAGGGATTGATACGCATGTACAGCAAGATTTTCGGCGCTTTGGCCGCCGTCAGCCTTTTGGCGGCCTGCTCGTCGCATTCGGATACCGCGACCAGCTCCAACGCCACCAGCGGCAGCGCGGGCCTCGCGTCGCGCGATCCGTTGGCCGGCGGCGGCGACAAGATATTCTTCGACTTCGATCAGTCGGTGGTTCGTGACGACGCGCGTTCCACCCTGGACAATCAGGCCGCGTGGCTGACCGGCAACCCCACCGTGAACGTGCAAATCGCCGGCGATTGCGACGANNCACCATCAGCTACGGCAAGGACCGCCCGATCTCCCCCGGCGACACCGAAGAAGCCTGGGCGCAAAACCGCAACGCGATCACCTCGGTCCGTTGAGCCGTCCCCGGCTGGCGCGGCGCCTGGATCGTGCCCTGTTTTGAACATATCACGGTGCCAGTACCGGCGTATCCCGGCGATGGGGGCCGGCAACCGGAGCGTGAGCGCGCTTCATGGCGCGGAATGAGATCGTGGTGATACCGACCGGCAAAAGGAATGACGTAACCACCACTGATCCGTCATGCCAGGGCTTGATCCTGGCATCTCGTGATGCGGGATCCGTGCTCTCAGGCCGGGCACGATTAGTGTGCGGGCCGATCCTCGGGTCGAGCCCGAGGATGACGCTACAAGGGCGTAGCGTGATCGATTCGCCCTGGCTTCGTCTGGTATGCCTTGCGGGTGCGTTGCTCGCGCTGCCGTTGGCCGCCCACGCTCAGGTCGAGAGCCGGGAAGGCATCGCGCTGCAAAACCAGCTGTATCAATTGCGTCAGGACCTACAGCAACTGCACGCCGATGTGGCCCGCGGCGGCGGTGGCGGGGGAGGCGGCGATATCGCGGCCCAGTTGTTGAGTCGTGTGCAGGCGATGGAGGAACAGGTCAGGCAATTGCGCGGGCGCATCGATGAGACGCAGAATCTCATCACCCGGCAAAACGCCGACCTGTCGAAGCGCATCGACGATCTGACCTTCCAACTCAATCTCCCCGGTAGGAACGGGTCCGCTACGTCGGGCCAGGCGATGCCCTCGCCGCCGCCGGTGCGGGAGGTCGCGCCTCGGCCCGCGCCGGATCCCGCGCGCACCGCCGATCTGCCGCCCAGACCGGACCTGACGCCCAGGATTCCGTCGCCGATGCCGTCGGTGATTCCGCCGCCCCCGTCGCCGCCGCCGCAAAGCTTCACGTTCAATCAGACGCCCGAGCCGATGCGCGAAGTTCCGCCCGCGAGGCCCTCGCCGCGGGCACCTGAGCCGTCCGACGTCGTGCCGCCGCCGCCCACCGACATCTCGGCGGCGATCCCGCCGGGCGGCAAACGCACGCCGGAACTGGCACTCCAGGAAGGTCACGCCGCGCTCGCCCGCCGCGATTACACGTCCGCGGAAAAGTCGGCGCGTGAGGTGATGAACAACCGCGCCTCGCCGCGGGCGTATGACGGGCAGTTCCTGCTGGCCGAGTCGCTGGCTGGGCAGAAGCAGTTCGCCCAGGCGGCGATCGCGTACGATGATACCTACAACCGTTCGCACAAAGGGCGGTACGCGCAGGAGGCGTTGGTTGGTCTGGCTGGAGCGCTGACCGCGATCAATGAGAAGAAAGCGGCGTGCGATACGTTGGGCCGGCTGCGGACGGAGTTTCCGCAGGTGCGGGCCGACCTGAAGGACACCATCACCCGGACGAACCAGCGCGCCGGGTGCGGAACCGGGGGCTGATAGGCGCGGGGGCGCTGACCGGCTGGTCGCCGGCGTGGTCTGGGGGTGTCCGTGATCCCACCGGCGCCCGATTGCACAGGCTCCCTGATTCGACAGGCTCGCTGATTCCACAGGCGACCAGCGCCGTGCTACGCCTTCCGGGCGCGACAGCGGTCCGTTGGTCGCGCGACACAGCGCCGGGGAGCAGCCTCATGAAGGCTATATTCGTCCAGATCAAATGCGAGATGGGCCAGGCCTACCGCGTCGCGCGGGCGGCGGCTGATACGATCCCGCAAATGTCTGAGCTGTACTCGACCTCGGGTCAGTACGACCTTCTGGGCAAGTTCTATCTCGATCCGGATCAGGATATCGGCCTGTTCGTCACCGACCGGGTGCAGTCGCTGCCCGGCGTCAAGGACACCTACACGCTGATCACGTTCAACGCGTTCAGTGGCGGCGCGGGGTGACGGCCCGGGAAATCGTGACTTCCCAGGCCCTTAACCCGCCGGGCCATTACCCCCGGGCGCGGCGGCGGCGCGCGACGGCCGCGCCCAGAAGCCCCATGCCGAACACCGTGATGGAGGCCGGCTCCGGCGCCGGCGCCAGCGACACGCCGCGGAACAACGTCCCCGCGGGCGCCGATTCCAGCGTCGTGAACGTTTCGGCGTCACCCGCGATGTAATCGGTATTCGAGAGCGAGTCGGTGATTTCGTACAGGTAACTCGGCGACAGCTCGTTTAATCCATAGCTGGTGGCGAACAGTTCGACCTGATCGCCGACGACCTCGCCCGTCAGGCCAAACAGCCCGGTCACGCCCGCCGCGGTGGGGGTAGCGGAATTCGCCCCAGCCTGACTTACGAGGCTCAGCCCGTTCACCATGTCATAATCGAGTGTCCAGGTGCCGCCGACGAGCGACCATTTCTGCAGCCCGCCCTCGCCAAGCCCCGCTGCTCCGCTGCCGTTCTTGGGGGAGCCGCTGTCCGCGACATAGAGCGTGTCCGCGTTGGCGTAAAAGAACTCTTCTGGGCTGAGATACACGAACGTGTTGCCGGTGTGCCCGATCGCCTGGCCGTTGCGCGGGTGGTTGACCCCGTTGTCGGTCGCGTTGGTCACGTCGATCGATCCGGTGTTCAGGCCGCTGGAGACGACACCCGCGATCAACGTGGTCGCGGTGGTGACCGCCGAGGTCGGCAAAGTGCCGGCCGTCCCCAGCGTGCGAATGTCGGTGGCATCGTTCGGCGTTCCCGAAACGCCGACGTCGCGGGAGACCTGCAACGAGTTGCCGGCGCCCGTGTTGACGATCTCCACCACGCGCGTCTCAGTCCCGAACAGTGGGTTGGGAACACCGGTCGTGGCGTTGCCGGTGCCATTCCCGGTCCCGCCAGGGATAGTGGTGCCGTTGTTGATGGCCGTCGCGGTGGTCGCGCCCTTGAGCGCGTAGAACACGCCGCCGGTGCCGTCGCCCGTCACGCCCTGACCGGAGACGTAGAACGATGACCCATCGACCGTCGCGACGCTGCGCGGGTTGTTGGTGTTGAAAACCCCGGTCAGCGCCGTGGTGGTATCGACGGACCCGTTGGTGCCGATCAGCGCGGCGACGCGCGGCACCGTCGTGAAGGTGCTATTCGTCAGGCTGGTGGTCTGGCCCAGTGCCTGGGTCGCGGAAGCCGGCGCCGCGGGCTGCGAGACCGTGCTGGTCGCGGTGGCCACCGTGGTTTCGTAAGCGTACTGCGTGGTGGTGGTGGTCGTGTAGGTCGTCACGCCCTTGGTGGTCTTCGACGATGTCGCGACGACCGGCGTGCCGATGATCGGTGACGAATTGAACGTGTTGGGGTTCACACCGTAGCCCATCATCGTGAGATACTGGCCGTTGGCTGACAGTTGCAGAATACCCTCCGACGCCGAGCCATACTCGCCGGAAATCCCCACGTTGGCGCCGTTCGTGGTCTGGGGCAGCGTCAGGGAGCCGTTCATCGTCGCCGTGGTGCCGCCCGCGCCCAGATCATACTGGTTCAGTATGATCGCCGAGGCGCTGTCCAGGGTCGATCCCGATACCGTGCTGACCACGAGGTCGCCTGGCTTGAAGTAGGTGAGTTGGGCGGTGGCGGGGGTGACGAACCCGAGGCTGATCGCACCGGCCGAAACGCCGGCCAGGACGCCGGCACGGCAAGAAATGGAGGTCATCGGTTCATCCAATAAATGATTTGAAGTATGGAGAATAACCGTGCCTCACGATCCGCCTACCCCGGTTTCGATGAAGTTTTCGTGACTGCCCGTGCCCGTGCCCGCGGCTCCGCGGCGACGGCCGTCTCGTCCTTTTCCGGGCGTAATGAGTTATACCGACCGGCGAAGGAAGTGACGTACCGGCCGCCGGTCCGTCATGCCAGGGCCTGGCATCTCGTGGTGCAGGCCCCGTGCTCTCAGGCCGGGCACGTTTTCCGTGCGGGCCGATCCCGAAGATGACGATACGGGGGCGTCACGACCGAGAGTCAACATCAACGCTGACTGGTATTATACCAGCCGGCGTTGATGTTGACT
>PLSZ01000583.1 GCA_003164305.1 Acetobacteraceae bacterium | reverse complement strand
CCCAAACGTCATCCTCGGGCTCGACCCGAGGATCGGCCCGCGCAAGCACCTTGTCCGACTTTTGACGCCTTTGGCGCGTGGAGAGATCCTCGGGTCGAGCCCGAGGATGACGGGCGTCGAGCCCGAGGATGACGGGACGAGCAGGCTCAGCCTCGTCCGATCGCGTGCCAGCGCACCAGCCGCAGCCAACCCATCTGGAACAGCCGCAAACGGAGCATCCATAACTCCGCTTCCTCGACATGACGCATCGCCTCCCGGCGTGATGGCCGCACGTTCTCCATGCCGCGAACCGTGGTGCGCCAGCCCAGAAGCGCCTGGTGGATGTGCCGTTCCGAGATATCCTCGGCGACGCGTACATCGAAGCCGAGGCGTCCGAGGATCCGGGTAATCGTGATCTCCGAGGGTAGGGTTTTCGGGTCGCGGCGTTCCAGCCGGGCCCAGGCGGCCACAACCTTGTTGGCGGGGTCGAGCGCCTTGTCGGCCACCACCTCCAGCATCATCAGATGCCCGGCCGGTTTCAGCGCCGCCGCGATGGCGGACAAGGTCCGTTCAGGGGGGCTGCCGCGCAACGGCTCCAACGCCAGGCCGTGATGATAGAAATGCTCCCGGAAATGCGGGGCGGCGGGATTCCAGGTCTCCATCTGCGCGCGTTTGGTCAGGTTGCGGCGCGCGATGCGGTCTTCCGCCGCGGCAACGAGGTTGGGATCGGACTCGAAGCCGCTGACCCACACACCCAATTGGGTGGCCAGGGCGCAGGACGGCCCTCCCCCACCCGCGCCGATCAGCAGCAGACTGGAGGCGGCGGACAGTCCCAGAGGCTTGGCGAGGCGGAGGGTTTCGATCTCGCCGCCGGGGAACTGGTAGCCCTCACCCCACAACGCGTCCGTGGTGGCGAGCCGGTCGGGCGTCCAGGAGGGCGGCGGACGTGCCCGCACCGGGGGCAGTTCCTCGGCCGCCGCGACGGTGGGCTCAAGCCTGGGCAACGGGCGCGGCGCCTCGACGTCGGCAGCGGGGTGAACCACATGCCGGCCGAACCAGTTTCGCACGGCGGACATCGCCATTCTGCGCACCTCCTGGCGCGTGACCATCACGCGCGCGTTCCGGCGCGACGCCATCACGCGCGCNNCACGCGCGCCTCCCGGCGCGACGCCCAGAAGCGCCTCCGGGCGCGTCAGGGCGATCGCACGTTCCCGTGGCGAAGGTGTCTGGAAAGGGTTGACGAAACGTTTAGATGACGGCGGAATTCAATCGAATTCGGTCAGCACGTAACGCACCGTCTCCGAGCCGAGGACGCGCGGCTTGTGGCGATGCGCCGGGCCCGCCGGAATGTGCAGCATGTCGCCCGGCCCAGCCTCGACCGTATGATCGTCGAAACGATAGCCGATCCGGCCGGACAGGATAAAAATCGAATGGCCGGTTTCGCACCAGTCCGCCTCCTGGGCACCAGGCGGATCGGGCGCGCGTTCCTGGTAGCGCAACGCGATGCCGAACCCGGTCACCGCTTCGCGCAGTGTCAGGCGGTCGCTGACGGCGGTCAGAGGATGGTCGGCGGCTGTGAAAAGATAGGGGCTGGCCGAGGGGGGAACTGTCATGCGGCGGAGTTTGTCAGGCCCATGCCGGTCTCACAACCGCTGATCACACCCCTGTTCCGACGAGCGCCACATCCATGTGTAGTACCAACCGGCGAAAGAAATGACGTACCGGCCACCGGTCCGTCATGCCAGGGCCTGACTCTGGCATCTCGTGGCGCAGGCCCGGTGCGCTCAGGCCGGGTACGTTTTCCGTGCGGGCCGATCCTCGGGTCGAGCCCGAGGATGACGCTACGGGGCCGTCACGACCGACGGTCAACGTCAACGCCGACTGGTATAATACGATATCTATAAAACAACTATGCCGCGCTGGTTTAGTTTCGGATTGAGCCAAAAATTGAGATCAGCGAACTTCGCGATCAGATCCGGTGGAACGCAGCTTTGTCTGAGAAGCGGTTCGACTTTAGGGCGCACGCGATGAAGCCCGGGCAACCCGAGGTCAGCATCGTAACGCGGTTCGTCAAACGCGACGTGGTCGAAATCATGACTGAACATGGGCTCTTCCAAGGCCTGATAAAGCTGTGTCATGACCCAGTTCGGATCGCGTGTGAGACTCTCGTGGGTGACGACAATCAACCGGTCCGCGGCTTCACTGAACCACGCTTCGCGCAGAGAATGCCAAGGTCGACCAACAAGGCCTTTATCAGGGTCCATTAGCGTCTTGACACGGGAATAGATTGTTCCGCCATTTCGATAGCCAAACAGCTTCGAGGGTTGCAGCGTATTTCGGCGGACCAGTCGCTCGATGCTGTCGATGATCCAGGCGACCTCGCGCACGCAGCAGATCACGCGCGCGCGCGGATAAAGTTCGGCCAACAACGGTAGACGCGCCGTCCATGCCCGATTGGTGTCAAACACCAGGCGGTCCGGCGGCACGTCCGCGTAATACAGGTCGAACAGACCTTTAATGATCGTCCGTCGCCGCTCGTCGGTGAAGAACGATGCGAATTCAGTCGTATCCCCCATGCTTTGTAATAGGTTCCCGCACAGCATCTCGACCGGGCTGGTGACACCGGCGGCGAAGCGCGGGTTCTGCCGGAGCAGAGCGCTGAGCAGCGTTGAGCCTGATCGCGGCAGGCCAGAGATCAGGTGTAACCCAGCCCGCGTGCCCGCCATCATGACACCGAGCCGGCGGCGAACACGTGCTCGCGCGACGGCTGAGCCTCCGTCGGATGACAACCTGAGATCTCCCGTTGCTTTTTCAGCGCGTCATCACCTGCGTCAGTCGGGCGGGCGATTGGACAATTCGCCATGGGCTGCTCATCGGAAAATGTCTGACTGATGCTTGGTCCTGGGGCACCCCCTTGCATCTCTTGCTCCCACGGACGGGCGGCGCGCCGTTTGGAAGTCGGGCCGGCCAGCCGACGGAATCGAGGCCACCTGGGTCGCAACCTGGACAATCTGGAACACCCTTGTCTCGGGGTCAATTCCGCGACCTCGACACGGCGGGGCAATCGCTCGAACCAACGACGGGATATCGACCCTTCCAGGCTGGCGGCTGGTTTGGCCAAGGTAAGATTTTTGCCACGGATGGCACACAGATCCACACGGATATTCATTGCGATTTCACCGGCGATGCCTTGAGCGGTCGACAAGGTTTGGCCTGGTTCCGCGGTTCCCATGAATATCCGTGTGGATCTGTGGACATCCGTGGCAAAAAAACTTTCTTTCTTCCCGCTCGTCGCGATCCCAGTTCAAGCGATTGCCCTGCGCGACACCGCTGGTCACAACCTTC
>PLSZ01000176.1 GCA_003164305.1 Acetobacteraceae bacterium | reverse complement strand
CCGGTCGCCATGTTGCGCGTGTATTGCTGATGACCGGGCGTATCCGCCAGGATGAACCGACGTCGCGGCGTTTCGAAGAACCGGTAAGCGACGTCGATCGTGACGCCTTGCTCTCGTTCCGCTTCCAAACCGTCCACCAGAAGCGCGTAATCGACGCCGCCTTCAACGGTGCCAAAGCGGATCGAGTCGCGCTCCAGCGCCCGCATCACGTCGTCGGGGATCGAGCCACACTCGAACAGCAACCGGCCGATCAGGGTCGACTTGCCATCATCCACGCTGCCGCACGTCAATACGCGCAATAAAGAATCCGGCATCAGAAGTAACCCTCGCGCTTTTTGCGCTCCATCGAGGATCCTTGTTCCTGATCGATCAGCCGGCCGGCTCGTTCCGACATGCGGGTGGTGCGCATTTCGGCGACGATGTCGTCGATGGTCGCCGCGTCCGATTCGACGGCGGCGGATAAGGGGTAACAGCCCAGGGAACGAAACCGCACCATACGCGGCACCGGCTTCTCGCCCGGAGCGAGCCGCATCCTGTCGTCATCGACAACGATAAGCTGGCCTTCGCGGATCACGGTCGGCCGCTCGGCGGCGAAATAAAGTGGCACCACGTCAATTCCTTCGGACTGAATGTAAGTCCAGACATCCAGTTCGGTCCAATTTGACAATGGAAAAACCCGCAACGTCTCGCCCGGCGCGAGGTTGCCGTTGTAAAGATGCCAAAGCTCCGGCCTCTGCCGTTTCGGCTCCCACGTGTGTCCTGGGCCGCGGACGGAAAATATCCGCTCTTTCGCACGGGAGCGTTCTTCGTCGCGCCGCGCGCCGCCGATCGCGGTGTCGTATTTGCCTTCGGTCAAAGCCTGCTTCAGCGCGTCGGTTTTCATGATTTGCGTATAGGCGCCGCCGTGATCGAACGGGTTGATGCCTTGCTTTAATCCGTCGGGGTTTGTGTGGATCCGGAGATCGAGACCCAGTCGTTTCGCGGTGGCGTCGCGAAACGTGATCATGTCGCGGAATTTCCAGGTCGTATCGATGTGCAGAAACGGAAACGGCGGCCGCGCCGGAAAGAACGCCTTACGCGCCAGATGCAATAGCGCCGAGGAATCCTTGCCGATCGAATAAAGCAGCACCGGACGAGCCGACTGCGCCGCGACTTCGCGCAGGATGTAGATACTTTCGGCTTCCAGATCGTTCAGGTGCGATGGGCGAGAGGTCATTGCGGGGTCCGTGGGCGGGGATCCAAGGTTCGGCGACTGCCTGACAGGGAAAGGTTGCTGAAATGTTGCGACGCACGGTCGCGACATGGTTCACGATTGTCTCATGGCACGATCCGGCGGCGAATGCTTCCAGATTCTGGACGGATTTTGTCGCGTGGCGGCGCAGGCGGAGATCGCGGACCACTCAAGGCTCGGTGCTGGTCAGGATGGCCGGGTCAGGCGCCATAGGCATCAAGATGGCCACTGTGAACGAAATTGTTCGTTTCCCCCGTCATCCTCCGGCTCGACCCGAGGATCTCTCGACACGCCAAGGACGTCGAAAGTCGGGCAAGGTGTCTGGGCTGGCCGATCCTCGGGTCGAGCCCGAGGATGACGTTCGGAGGAAGGTTCTCCGCTCGCCGGCCTTATCTTGATGCTTATGGGGTCAGACCCGGCCATGACGATAAGGGGCCGGAGCGCCGCGTCACACCCGCCGGACCACATACGCCGCCTCCAGCGCCTCGACGATCGAGGCGGCGTGCGCCGGATCGCGGGCCTCGACCATGACCTCCAGTTCAGCGGCCTGCACCGACGACACAGCGTGCAGCCGCTGGTGCGAGACCTCGATGATGTTGCCGCCTCGGTCGCCGATCTTGCCGGCGATGTCGGCCAGCACGCCCGGCCGGTCGGGGATCGCCAGATGCAGCCGCAGCAGGCGGCCGTCGCGCAGCAACGTGCGCAGCAACACGTCGGACAGGATGCGCGCGTCGATGTTGCCGCCGGTGATCGGCACGCCGATCTTCTTGCCGCGGAATCGCTCGGGGAAGGTCAGAAGCGCCGCGACGCCAACCGCGCCGGCCCCCTCGGCGACGGTTTTCGCGCCTTCGACCAGCAGGCCGATAGCTTCCTCGACGGCGCGTTCCGGCACCACCAGTACGTCGGTCAGGCGGCGCCGGACGATTTCGAACGGCACCTCGCCGATGTCGCGCACCGCGATGCCCTCGGCGATCGTGGCGCCGCCGACCGAGACCGCGCGGCCCGCCAGGCGTTGCGCCATCGGGGCGTAAGCCTCGACCTCGACGCCATAAATCGCGATGCCGGGCTTCATCGCGGTGGCCGCGATCAGGCAGCCGGCGATCAACCCGCCGCCGCCGACCGGAATGACCAGAGCATCCAGGTCGGGCGCGTCCGCCAGCAGTTCCAGCGCCAGAGTGCCCTGACCGGCGATCACCGCCGGATCGTCATACGGATGCACGAACACGCGCTGATGCATTTCCGCCAGACGCAGCGCGTGCGCGGCGGCCTCAGCCAGGCTCTCGCCATGCAGCACGACTTCAGCGCCCCAAGCGGCGGTCCGCGTCACCTTGGTCGCCGGCGTGAATTTCGGCATGACGATCGTCGCCGGTATCCCCAGCAGCTTCGCGTGCCGCGCCACCGCCTGGGCATGATTCCCGGCCGACATGGCGATCACGCCGCGCGCCCGCTCATCCGCGCTCAGCAGCGCCAGCCGGTTCGCCGCGCCACGTTCCTTGAACGCCCCGGTCACCTGGAGATTATCGAGTTTCAGCGCCACGTCGGCGCCGGTCGCGGCGGATATGGCATGGCTGGCGACAGTCGGCGTGCGCACCACGAGACCGGAGACGCGCTTCGCCGCCGCCTCTACGTCGGCGAGCGTGATCATGCGCGTCTCTTACAGGAACTTGATGCCGAGAATCTCGTACGAACGATCGCCGCCCGGCGCCGGGACGGAAATCGACTCCCCGACCTTCTTGCCGATCAGCGCCTTCGCCAGCGGCGAGGAGATCGATAGCCGCGCGGCCTTGATGTCGGCCTCATGCACGCCGACGATCTGATAGGACGTTTCTTTTTCGGTCTCCTCATCGACCAGCCAGACATGGGCGCCGAACTTCACGTGGTCGCCGGTCAGCGAGGAGGGGTCAATGACCTCGGCGGAGGACGTGACCTCCTCAAGCTCCGCGATGCGGCCTTCGATGAAGGACTGGCGTTCGCGCGCGGCGTGGTATTCGGCGTTTTCCGACAAGTCTCCATGCGCGCGCGCCTCGGCGATCGCGCGGATGATGGATGGGCGCTCCTGGGATTTGAGCTGGCGAAGCTCGTCTTCCAGCCGCTGTAGTCCCGGGGCGGTCATCGGAAACTTCTGCACGTCGTGGTCCTTCAATACGTCCGCCCGGATGGCGGACCTGGATTAGTCCCAGTCTTTGTTCGTCCGGTCCCTGTTCGTCCCGGTCGCAAGCCCGCCATCGCCTTTGGCCGCGACCCGGTGGCGGCCGGATCACGGTAACACGCACCGGCTCGCTGGGAACCGGGTTCCTCCGCCCGCGTCATCGCCGAGCCTCGGTCCAGTCGTCGGGCCGCCGCGGTCATCCGATCCCACACCCTGGCTCGACAGATGGCCGGGTCAAGCCCGGCCATGACGGAAGGGAGGAGTCGATCGGCCCCGGCCGTGATGAGGAGCCGGGACGCGAGGACCGAGACGGGCAGGCCGAGCCAGCGGGGCCATGACGAGGGGCGCGCCAACGATACACGTTAGAACGATCCGCGAAAGTAGGATTGCAGGGGCGCGACTTCAAGGGTTCCGGTCTTCAGCGCCGCGATCGCGTGCACGGCGGCCCGCGCGCCCGCGATGGTCGTGTAATGCGGCACGAAATGCGTCAACGCCGACCGGCGGATTTCGAAACTATCGGCGACCGATTGCGGAGTGGAGGCGGTGTTGATCACCAACTGCACCTCCCCCGAGCGGATCGCATCGACGCAATGCGGCCGGCCTTCCAGCACTTTATTGACCGTTTTGACCGGAAATCCGGCTTCCTTGATCCGCGCGGCGGTGCCTTTGGTGGCCAGGATGGAGAAGCCCATCTCGGTCAGGCGGCGCGCCAGCAGCGGCAGGCCCTTCTTGTCGGCGTCCTTCACCGACAGGAACACCGTGCCGCGTTCCGGCAGCACCACGCCGGCGCCGAGCTGGGATTTGGCGAACGCGCGCTCGAAGCTGGTGTCGATGCCCATGACTTCCCCGGTGGATTTCATTTCCGGCCCGAGGATCGTATCGACGTTGGGGAAGCGGGCGAAGGGGAACACCGCCTCCTTCACCGCGACGTGCGGGGCGATCGTGTCGTCGTCCAGCTTGAAATCGGTGGCGAGCTTCGCGCCCGCCATCACCCGCGCGCCGATTTTCGCCACCGGCACGCCGGTCGCCTTGGCCACGAACGGCACCGTCCGCGACGCCCGAGGGTTCACCTCCAGCACGTAGATCGTGTCGTCCTTGATGGCGTATTGCACGTTCATCAGGCCTACGACGCCGATCGCCTTGGCCATGGCTTCGGTCTCGGCCTTGAGTTCGGTGATCATCGAGGGTGACAGCGAATAGGGCGGCAACGAGCAAGCCGAGTCGCCGGAATGGATGCCGG
>PLSZ01000307.1 GCA_003164305.1 Acetobacteraceae bacterium | reverse complement strand
GTCGGATGAATCGGCCCACAAAACATTAGGCCAGTGGTTCAAATCAGACGGCACTATCCGTCTGATTTGAACCACTGGCCACCGTCAGCGATCGGCCAGGACAATCGATCCCTGTCGGAATCCTTCGTCGTCCATGCCAACGGGCACGACCTGAGTAATTTCCGGCCCTGCGAAGACAACCGGGCAACGGATAGAATGTCCCCGACAAACGACCTGTGGACAGGGGATAGCCATGACCGACTCGCGGGAACAATCAGCACATCACGCAGCCGCGGTTGAGCACCATCAACAGGCGGCACATTTCCATCGTGAGGCCTCGCGGCACTACCAGATAGGCAAGGACTACGCCCATGCCGCGCATCAGGCGCTGACCGCTCGTGGTCATGCCCTGCGTGCTCTCGAACACGGCCAGGCGGCGAGCGCGCTTTACGCCGCTCACGAAGGTAGTCCATTGCCAAACTATCTCAGCCGGCCTGTCGGTGAGTCCGAGTCGACGGCGGTGGCGTCTCCCAAAGTCCTCACCGTGGCGGAGCACCACACCATTGCCGCCGACCACCACGAAGCCGCGGCGCAGCATCACGAGAAGGCACGGGAGCACAGCGACGCCGAGCACTACGTCAGAGCCAACCATGCGACCAAAGAGGCGCTCAAACACACGGAACATGCTCTGTTTCACGCCGACCAGGCGGCCATGTACCACTCGGAGCACTACGGCAGTCACCCATCGGCCGAACTGGCATGACCTGGGACAGTTCTCCGCCACCCGTTGCGTTCCCGACAGGGTCGGCGTGCACCAGGATTCTCATTGATGTCATTTTGTCCGCGATGTCAGGTCGTCTGAGCGGCCACGGTGCGGAAACGCCAGATCGCGAGGCCGAAGAAAAGTCCGCCGATGAGTGCCACCGTCAGGAACTGTGGCCAAACCACGCTGATGCCGGCACCGCGATACAGGATGGACTGCGCGAACGAAACAAAATGCGTTGATGGTGAGGCTTGCATGATGGTCGCCAGCCAGGACGGCATGCTCTCCAGCGGCGTATTGGCGCCGGAAAGCATGTTCATGGGCAAATAGACCAGCATGAACAGCAACCCGAGTTGCGGCATCGAGTTCGTCACCGTGCCCAAAAATATGCCGATGGCCGTCGCGAAGAACAGATAGATCACCACACCGACCATGAACAAGGGGATCGAGCCGGCGATCGGAATGCCAAGGATCGTACGCACGACCACGTAAAGCGACAGGCCGACCGCCACCGTGATCACCAGGCCGTTCGCCCAGACCTTCGACATGGCGATCTCGAACGGTGTCAGCGGCATGGCGAGCAAATGATCCATCGTGCCATGCTCGCGCTCGCGGATGATCGCCGCGCCCGACATGATGATGGCCAGCATGGTGACGTTGTTGATGATCCCCATCACGCTGGTGAACCACGCGGTGGTCACGTTAGGGTTGAAAGCGATGCGCACCACCAGGTTGACCGTCGATAACGGCACCCCTTCGCTGTCGGACAGGAAGTCGGCGATTTCCGTCGTGATGATCTGCTGCGCGTCGCCCGAACCGAGACCGGCCTGCACCATCGCGGTCGCGTCGACATCGACCTGAATGCCGGGTTGCCGTCCACCGATGACGTCCCGCTCGAAATTGGCCGGGATGTCGACCACGAAGGTGAATTTTCCCGCGTTCATCAACGGCACGATGTCCCGCGCCGCGATCGTCTGTGGCAGTTGGAACAACGGCGGCAGAAACGCGTGCGTGATGCGGCGCGACAGCTCCGAATGGTCCTCGTCGGCGACGGCGATCGATGCGTTGTGCAATTCCTGCGAATTGCTCCGCGCCGACATGATCACCGCCAACGAAAACGCGTAGATGACCAGGCCGATCAGCACGTAGTCGTGCAGGAAGCTCCGCAGTTCCTTGGTTCCGAGCCAAAAGATATTGGAGAGACTTCGCATCCGCGTCAGCGTTCCTGCTTGCGCAGCAACAACAGGTTCAGCACGAGCAGCGCCGGCACGAAGATCGCGAGGCTGGCGATGTCGCCGCCAAGATCCTTAAAGCCGAGCCCCTTGGTGAACGTGCCGGCGCTGATCGGCACGAAGTAGGTCATCGGGAATGCCAGGCCCATGACATGGGCTGCCCCGGTCAGCGAGGAGACCGGCGTCATCATGCCGGCGAACTGGGTCGCCGGCAGCACGGTCAGGATGGCGGTGCCGAACAACGCCGCGATCTGCGTGCTGGTGAACGCCGAAATCAGCATCCCATAGGCGGTCGTCGTGGTGACGTAGATCAGCACACCCAACAGCAGAGTCAGAAAGCTTCCCTTCAGCGGCACCTGGAAGATGAACAGCGCCATCAGGAACATCAGCGCGAAATTCGTCATGGCGATCGCGATATAGGGCAGTTGCTTGCCGACCAGAAATTCGAGGCGCGTCACCGGGGTGACGTAAAGATTGGTGATGGACCCGAGTTCCTTTTCCCGCACGATGGCGAGCGCCATCAGGATCGCCGGGAACAGCGCGAGCATCAGGGACAGGTTGGCGGGCACCATGGCGTAAATACTGTCGAAGTCCTGGTTGTATTTGAAGCGGATCTCGATATCGGCGGGCGGCGCGGACGATGCCACCGTCGTGGTAATGGCGGGATCGGTGAGATAAAGTTGATGCATCGCCTGCAGATAGCCGCGAATGGTTTGCGCCCGGAACGGCATCGCACCGTCCACCGTCGCCGAAACCCACACCGGCCGGCCACGCTTGATATCCCGGCCGAAGCCGGGCGGGATTTCGATGCCGGCCTGCACGCCGCCGCCGCGCAGCCGCTCCTCGAGATCGTTATAGTCGACGATCGGCGGTTTCTCGATGAAGTAGGCCGAGCCTCGCAGTTCTTCGAGATAAGCCCGGCTCTCGGAACTCTGGTCGCGGTCGAGCACGGCGAAGGTGAGGTTGTTGACATCGGTCGAGACGCCGAAGCCGAACACCAGCATCAGCAGGGCGGTGCCGAACAGGCCGAAGGCCAGGCGGACGGGATCGCGCAGCAGTTCCAGGCCTTCGCGGATCGAATAGGCCAGGAGGCGTTGCGGACTGAAGCCAAGGAACCCGCCCGTCGCGGCACGGTTTTCGGCGGTATGGCCGGGCGCGAGCGGCCCGGCCTTTGCCTGTGGGGGCTTCGCCTTTGGCGCGGCACCCGCCGCGCGCGTCTCTTCGAGGTAGGAGATGAATGCGTCCTCGAGCGTGGCGGCGCCGCGGGCTTTGATCAAACCCGACGGCGTGTCGGTCGCCAGCACGCGTCCGGCATCCATCAGCGAGATCCGGTCGCAGCGCGCGGCCTCGTTCATGANNTCGTCGAGGATCAGGATTTCCGGCTCATGGACGATCGCGACCGCCAGCGAAAGCCGCTGACGGATGCCAAGCGGCAGATCCAGGGTGCGCTGGTCCAGATAAGGCCCGAGGCCAAAGCGCTCGACAAGGCTGGCGATCCGCGCCTTCGCCTTGTCCGCCGGCAGATGAAAAAGATGCGCGTGCAAATCGAGATTCTGTCTGACCGTGAGTTCGGTATATAGCGAG
>PLSZ01000687.1 GCA_003164305.1 Acetobacteraceae bacterium | reverse complement strand
GACTGCCGCTCCCATCAAAGCCTCCATCGTCTTGAACCGATGAACGGAAGCAGCGGATCGAACTTCACGGCCGATTCCTGGCCCCCTATGAGTCAAGGGTTTGGATGGCCGGTATAACGCGTCAATTTCCCGGAGCAGACTCCGATAGCGATCGAGCGGCAGGTCGGTCGCGGGTTCGATCAACCAATGGCTACCGTGATCGTTCCGGACCGTCAGCCCAGTTGGACAAGGGGCTCCAGCGGGAAGACACCACCAGAGGCTGCTCGCCCGGCGGAGCCGATAAATCGACGTCCGCGCGGACACGCCGCCATTGGGCGACCCCTCGACCCAGACGGTGCCATTCACCGTCCGGAAACGTCGATGCCCCGCCGAACCGCGTCCAAGCCGGGACCGCGCGAGTCGCCGACGCGGAACAAAGCGACCGGGGTCACGAGCATTTCCGCGATGGCAATGGATCGATTCACGGGTTGCGATGCCGGCGATCCTATCAATGGAACTGTGAACGTTCGAATAACTCGCGGCACGAACCCACTTGCCCCTCCGCCGCGCCACCGCCATGGTTCAGAGTTCATGACCCACGTCGTCACCCTGATCGCCGCGCGCGAAGCAACGTCGCTGACCGAAACGACAATCGGGCTGGTGCGCGATGCGATCGGCGGCGGCGTGTTGACGGTCCTGTCTTCGGGCGAAGCGGTGGATCTGGCTTGCGACCTGGCTCCGGATCTTGATCGGGTGCGCGCGGCGCTCGACGGCGCTCCAATCGATGCCATCGCGACGACAGCGGATACGCGGCGCAAGCGCCTGTTGATCGCGGATATGGACAGCACCATCGTCACCGGCGAGACGCTCGACGAGCTCGCCGCCTATGCCGGTCTCGGGGAGAAGATCGCGGCGATCACCGCGCGCGCCATGAACGGCGAGCTGGATTTCAAGGCGGCCCTGCGGGAACGGGTCGGCATGCTCAAGGGCCTTGGCGTCGATGCGCTGGAGCGGACCTGGCGGGGCATTCGGCTGACGCCCGGCGCGCTGGAACTGGTGGCGACGATGAAGGCGCACGGGGCGATCACGGCGCTGGTCTCGGGCGGGTTCACTTATTTCACCAGCCGGGTGGCGTCGTTGGTGGGGTTCGATCTGCATCGCGCGAATGAGTTGCTCGACGATGGCTCGGCACTTCTTGGACGGGTTGGGGAGCCGATCCTCGACCGGTCGGCCAAGCTGGCGACGTTGCGGGAGTTGACGGAGCGGCACGGGTTGGCGGCGAGGGACACGATGGCGGTCGGCGATGGCGCCAACGACCTGGACATGTTGCTGGCCTCTGGGCTCGGGATCGCGTTCCATGCCAAGCCGATTGTCGCGGCGGCCGCTCAGGCGCGGGTCGAGCATGGAGACCTGCGGGCACTGCTGTTCGCGCAGGGCTATCCGGCCGGCGCGTTCACTGGGGCGTGACAGGCGCTGCTGGCGCAGGGACCGCGGCCAGCCGGGCCACGACTTATGTCGTCAGCCCGGCCGCCTGGCGGATCAGCCTGGCTTGGTGTCGCCCTTGCCCTTGCTCAGCGGCAACGGAACGTAGCGCACGCCATCCTGGCCCTGGATCAGCATCAGCACCGACTTGCGGTCCTGCGCCCGCTGCGCGTCGACTTTCTTCATCACGTCATCCGGGGACGCGACCTCGGCCTGCTGCACCTCGACAATCACGTCGCCGGGTTTCAGACCGCGCTCCGCCGCCACGCCACCGTCGGTCACGCCGGTGATGACCACGCCCTTCTGATCCGGGCCGATCTGGAACTGGTCCTTCAAGGCCTGCGTCAGCGGCGAGACCTTCATGCCAAGTCCGGCCAGGTCACGCTCGGCCGACGGCGCGTCCGGGGTCTTTTTGGCGCCGCTGTCGGCCGAGGCCAGCTTCTCGTCGCTCGGCTTTTCATCCAGCACCGCGTCGATCGACATCTCCTTGCCGTCCCGCCAGAGCACCACCTGCACGTGCTTGCCGACGTCGGTCTCCGCGACGATGCGCGGCAGCGCGTGCATATCCTTCACGTCCTGGCCGTCGAACTTCAGGATGATGTCGCCTCCCTTGATCTTCGCTTTCTCCGCCGGCCCGCTGTCGGTCACGCCGGCGACCATCGCGCCCGAGGTGTCCTTAAGTCCGACGCTTTCCGCCAGTTCCGGGGTCACCTGCTGGATGCGAACGCCCAGCCAACCGCGGCGCGGATGGCCATATTCTTTCAGCTGCATGACGATGGCTTTGGCCATGTTCGACGGGATCGAGAAGCCGATGCCGATCGAGCCGCCGGACGGGGAGAAGATCGCCGTGTTGATGCCGATCACCTGGCCGTCCATGTTGAACAACGGTCCGCCGGAGTTGCCACGATTGATCGCGGCGTCGGTCTGAATGAAGTCGTCGTACGGACCCTGGCGAATGTCCCGGCTGCGCGCCGACACGATGCCGGCGGTGACCGTGCCGCCCAGACCGAACGGGTTGCCGATGGCCAGGACCCAATCGCCGACGCGCGCGGCGTCGGAGTCGCCGAACGCCACCGTCGGCAATGGCTTGTCGGCCTTTACCTTCAGCAGCGCGAGGTCGCCGGTCTCGTCACGGCCGACCAGCTCCGCCTTCAACGTCGTGTTGTCCTGCAGGATGACCGAAATCTCATCGGCGCCGTCGATCACGTGATTATTGGTCACGACGAGGCCGGACGCGTCGATGATGAAGCCGGAGCCGAGGCTTTGCGCCCTGTGCTCGGGCCTCGCCGGTGCCTCGCCATGCTGCCCCGGATGATTGCGGTTGAGGAAGTCCTTGAAGAACTGCTCGAACGGCGAACCTGGGGGGAACATCGGGATGTCCGGCCCGGCCTGCGGGCCGCCCGGACCAGCCTTGGCGGTCTGTTGCGCGTTTTGGGTCGAGGACACGTTGACCACCGCGGGAAGCAGCCTCGCCGCGAGATCGGCGAAGCTGTCGGGGGCGCCCCGCGCCATCGCCGCGTCCGGGCTGATCGACGCGCTCATCGGCAAGGCAAGCATCAGGGCCAAACCGACTGTGGCGGCGCGGCGTGCGGTGTTGGAATGAAGGCGCATGGTCTCTTGTTCCTGGCGAGGGCTTCGTATCAGCGCCGGCGTCAGTGATCCGCCGGTGTCGGGGGGGCGTGCAAATAGCGCAGGTAATCGTTGTCGGGCGTCAGAACAAGGCGAGCGTTGCCGCTATCGAAGACGTCACGATAGCCTTGCAGGGTCCGCCAGATCGAGAAAAACTGCGGGTCCTGGCTAAAAGATTTCGCGAAGATGCCGGTCGCCTGCGCCTCTCCGTCGCCGCGGGTTTTTTCGGCGGTGGCGCGGGCCTCGGCCAGGATCACGGTGCGTTCGCGTTCCGCCTCGGCGCGGATTTTCGCCGACGCCTCCGCCCCTTCCGCACGCGCCTGGGCGGCGACACGCTGCCGCTCCGACTGCATGCGCGACAGAATCGCCTGCGTGTTCTCGGCGGGCAGGTCGGCGCGGCGGATCCGCACATCCTCGATGGTGACGCCGAAATTCTCCATGCCGCTGTTCACCAGTACCTTGATCGAGGACATGATCCGCTCACGATCCGCCGACAGCACGTCGAGCAGGGTGTTGCGGCCCATGACCTGACGTAAGGACGCCGTGACGATCGAGTTCAGGCGGGTGCGGATGCCTTCGGGAACCGGTCCGATCGCCTGATAGAAGCGCAATGGATTGGCGATGCGGAACACCGTGAAGCTATCGACGATCAGCCGGCGCTGGTCGCCCAGAATGACTTCCTCGCCGGGAAGCTCGACGGCCAGCAGGCGTTTGTCGAAGCTGATCACCGATTGGATCAGCGGCACCTTCATGTACAGGCCGGGATCGTCGATGGAGCGCACGACCTCGCCGAATTGCACGACGAGGACGCGTTCGGTCTGTTCGACGGTGAACAGGCTGGCCTGAACGAGCCAGACCACGACAACGAGCAAGCCGATCAGCGGCAGCGTGAGGCGGTTCATCGTGCCGGCCCTCCCGCCAGAGGATTGGTCGATGGCGGTCCGGCGGGCGGCGGCGTCGCTCCGGCCTCCGGCACGCTCAGCGGCAGGAACGGCACCAGGCCCCTCAATTTGTCGTCCACCACCAGCGCCTTCGCATGACTCAGCACCGACTGCATCGCGTCCAGGTACATTCGGCGCAACGTGATGTCCTTTGCCTGCTGATAGGCCGCCAACACGACGTCGAATCGCTGCGACTGGCCGGTGGCCTCGGCGACCGTGGCCTGTTTGATGCCCTGCGCCTCCGCGAGCAACCGGGCCGCCTCACCGCGCGCCCGGGGGACGATGTCGTTGTGATACGATTCGGCCTCATTGCGCATGCGTTCCGCGTCGGTATTGGCGCGTTGCACATCGCGAAAGCTTTCGACGACGGCGGCGGGCGGATCGACCTTTTGCAACTGCACCTGAGTGATTTCGATGCCCACGTTATAGCGGTCGAGGATTTCCTGCGTTTGATGCATCACGTCGGTTTCGATCTGCGCGCGCAACTGCGTCAGCGCGGGCTGGATCGGGGTGCGGCCAATGACCTCCCGCATCGAGCTTTCCGCGACACCGAACACCAGATCGTCGGGCCGGCGGGCGTTGAACAGGAATTTCGAGGCCTCGTTGGCGCGGATGCGCCAGAACACCGCGACGTCGATGTCGATGATGTTCTCGTCGCCGGTCAGCATCAGGCTTTCGGCCAGAACATCCCGGCCGGTGGTGTCGGTGCCGGCTTCGACCCGGCCGCCAGCACCGGAGCGGAAGCCGATCTCAGTCCGGTTGATGCGGGTGACGGCGGGCAGTTCAACCGCCTCGACCGGCCACGGAATGTGCCAGTGCAGACCGGGTGGGGTCCAGTATTTATAGGCGCCGAAGCGCAGCACGATGCCCTGCTCGTCCGGTTGCACGCGGTAGAAGCCGCTCGCGATCCATAACGCGACGACAACGGCGATCAGGATGGTCAGGCCGCCGAAACCCATGCCGCGACCGCCGGGCAGAAGGTTGCGGATGAAAGCCTGTGCCTGTTGGATCAGGTGCTCGAAGTCGGGGAACGGGCCGTTGGGACCGAAGGGACCGCCGGGGAATGGACCGCCTCGGCGTCCGCCACCGCCACCGCCGCGATTGCCGCCGGGCTCGCCGCCCCACGGACCATTCGGCGGTTCCTCGCCGCCACCGCCTCCGCCGTTGCCGCTTCCGCCGCCTTGGCCTCCCCCTGATGAGCCTCCCCCTTGGGAGCCGCCCCCTTGGTTGCCGCCCGGGTTACCCCATGGGCCGGGGCCGCTATTATTCCAGGACATCTTGTGGTTGGTACTCCCGCGCGGTCGATGGACCATTGGCGCGCCGGACATCATAGGCCATATCTGACCGAGGCGCACCACATGAAGTTTTTCCGCCGACAGAAGGGGCCTGGCAAAGCAATGGCGACACATCATGACCCTCTGGCCACGGATGCGTTGCGCGAGGCGTTGCGTGCGATCGTGGACCCGGAATCGGGCCGCGATATCGTGTCCGCCGGCCTTGTCGAGGGGATCCAGGCGCGGGACGGCCTCGTGCAGGTCACCCTGCTGACGGACCGAGCGCACGCGGCGGCCATGGAGCCGGTGCGCCAGGCCGCTCAGGCGCTGCTGGCGCGCCAGCCGGGCGTGACCAACGCGACCGCGATCCTGACCGCGCACAAGGGGCCGTCGCCCACTTCGACGACGGGAACGCGGCAGGGCAACGCGCCACCGGCGGCCGCTCCTCAACATGGCCACGCGCATGGGCCGGCGGCGGGAGGCAAGGCGCCGCTGCTGCTGCCGGACGTGAAAGCGATCATCGCGGTGGCGTCGGGCAAAGGCGGTGTCGGCAAGTCCACCGTGGCGGTCAATCTCGCCTGCGCCCTGGCGATGCTCGGCCGCCGGGTCGGCCTGCTCGACGCCGACGTCTACGGCCCGTCGATCCCGCGCATGACCGGCGTCGACGCCGAGCCGCAGATCGGGCCGGACAGGAAGCTGCAGCCCCTGGAAGCCTGGGGCCTGAAGATCATGTCCATCGGCCTGCTGGTCGACGAGGCCTCGCCGATGATCTGGCGCGGCCCCATCGCCTCATCGGCCCTGAACCAGATGCTGGGCGATGTCGCCTGGGGAACCGAGGCCGAGCCCCTGGACGTCCTGGTCATCGACATGCCCCCCGGCACCGGCGACATCCAGCTGACCCTGGCCCAGCGGGTGGCCCTGTCTGGCGCGGTGGTGGTCTCCACCCCCCAGGCGGTGGCCCTGATCGACGTGCGGCGCGGGGTGTCGATGTTCGAGAAGACCCACGTGCCGATCCTGGGGGTGGTGGAGAACATGGCCTATTTCCCCGACCCCGCCACCGGCGCCCCCATCCCCATCTTCGGCCACGGGGGCGCCAAGGCCATCGCCGAGACCCTCGGCGCGCCCTTCCTGGGGGAAATCCCCATCGACCAGGCCCTGCGCCAGTCCTGCGACGACGGCCGGCCGTTCGTGATGGACGCGGCCGGCGGGGTGGCGGGGCAGGCCTTCCTGGCCATCGCGGCGGCGGTGCTGGAGGCGGTGGAGCGGGAAGGGGCGCTCAAGCCGGCGCCGCGGATCGTCATCGAGGATTGATGGCCGGCGGGGGTACGACGCGGTGGTTGCAGCTTGTGTTGTTTCGCCTTTGTGGCAAGGTCAGCTGACGACCCAATGCGGAAGTCCGCGTCCTCCCCGACCATACTCCATCTGCGCGGAACAAATGTAGATGCCAAATTCTGCTGCAGAAGAACTTCCGTTACGTCCCGTTGTCATACCGCTCGGGAACTGGATGATGGGTGTTGCCTTTTGGAGCACAGTAATTCTAGCAGGCTCCGCTCGGCCCGCTCATTGCGACGCCCCGCTCAGTTCACCAACTAATGTTAGGACCAGTCCTTCTGTCGGAACCGCTGCAGCAACAAGTATTTTTGTCTTCGAACAATTTCCCGGCCAAAGGGAAAGCGAACTACTATATCCGCAAAAAGCAATCGGTTTACATATTGAAGGATCGTCGCGGATACGATGTATATTGGACAAATACGGATATTTTAACGACTGCGTTGTAACTAGCGAAAATCCGCCGGGGGTTGGATTCGGCGAGGCCGCCATTGAGCTTTCAAAGGACATGAAAGTTCGAATGACAATGAAAAATGGCACACCTGTTGAGGGTCAAAAAATTACGATCCCGTTCAAATGGCAATTGCCCGAAGCGTCTAATTCCTCGCAACAAGCACCGAGCCTCGCTACTCCATCGATATTAGGGACGGTACTACAGTGTAACGGGCGCGACCCAGACCAAGCTATTGTTGCCTGTACAGCCTTGATCGCGTCGAACAAAGAGACCCAACCAGGCTTGGCTGGCACCCACATGTCGCTCGGAATGGCCTACCTCCGCAAACAATTGTGGGTACAAGCTATTCATGAGTTCGACGCTGCACTCGATCTCGACCCGGGCGGTCCTCGCAAGTACACCCTCTACCTAGCGCGCGGCGTAGCGCATAACGCCAATTGTGAACTTGACGCTGCAATTGACGACAGCAATCGTGCCATGGCGCTTCAGCCAACTGAAGCGACTCCGTACCACAATCGCGGCCTCGCGTGGTTCAGGAAGGGTGACGAAACGCGCGCTCGGACCGATTTTGCCCAATCGCACCGGATAAAGCCCAGCGATTACCCAACGCCTGAAGTGGCCATTGCCACCGCCATTACCGGGGCCTGCCCCGCGTCAGTGTTTACCCGGCACTGATCAATTGACGGCCCGTTTTGCGAAACAACTTCCGCAATCCCCCCTTAGCGGAAGTTGCGCGCTGCTACTTGGCCTTTAGATTTATCATCAGCATGACGCTCATTTCGTCGGTGGACACGACTTGGTTGACCTGGGCATTCCGAAGCCTTGTGTCCTGATATTTCGCGTCAGCCGCAAACTGGCGATCCAACGCGGACGCCCAAAGCCTCTTCGTCGATTGGCAAATGGACATCGCCCTCTGCGCACTCCCTTTCGAGAATGTCGTAAGCTTGTCCGATGTCGTTCCTTCAAGTTTAGCGATCTCCGACAAGACGCAATCGGAGTATGCGCTCATGCTGACGGGTGCGGCCGAAGCGGGCTCTGTTGCTACCGCATCGACCGTCGCAAGGGCTAGTAGCAGGGTCATTGTGAGCATTTTTTCCCCAAATCCAGTTTAGATCGACCAACGCCGGACTGACCAAATGTCGACCGCCGGCGCGCTGCCAACTGCCGCTAACCACCGAGGCTGTGTGAGAACCACCGGCTCTAACCGGCGGACAGACTTGTGGCCTGCCGCCTGACGAGGTTGCCCGTGTTGGACGGTTCTGGATAGGGGGGCTGAGCCTTCCCCTCAGGCCCGCATCGCCGCCATCAGCGGCTGGGGTCCCAGGATCTGGATCACCCGTTTGAGATTGTAGGCCAGGACGTGGAGGCTCATCTCCGTTTTGACCTTTTCGAGGGTCCTGGTCTGGAAGTGGGCGGCGCCCATCCAGGCCTTGAGGGTTCCGAAGGGGTGTTCGACGGTTGAGCGGCGCTGGCGCATGGCGTCCGGCCTGTGGTCGAGGCGGTGCTGCATCTCGTCGATGACGTCCTCGTGCTCCCAGCGCTGGATCTGGCGCTGGTCGGCGGTGGTGCAGTCCGCCTTCAGCGGGCAGTCGGCGCAGGCGTCGGTGGCGTAGATGTGGAAGGTCTGGCCCTTTTCGGTCTTCTTGAAGCGCCGGGTGAGGGTCTGCTTGGTGGGGCAGCGATAGGTGTCGTCCTTGGGCTGATAGACGAAGTCCTGCTTGCCGTAACGGCCCTCGGCCTTGGCGCCGGAGGTCAGGGG
>PLSZ01000511.1 GCA_003164305.1 Acetobacteraceae bacterium | reverse complement strand
GGCAACGGTCACGCCGAACTCGACTACGCGGTCACCTACGACCGTCCCCTCAGTTGGCTGGGCGTTAAATCCGATCGCTACCCCGAGTACACCGATGCGATGACCAAGGCTTACGGCGCCGAGCGCGCGATCGAAATCATGCGCGCCGGTCCGCCGCACACCTTCATTTTTCCCAATCTGTTTCTGGCGGAAACCTGCCTGGTCATGATCGAGCCGTTGGCTGTCGGGCAAACCGTCAACTGGCACGCGCCGCTTTTGCTAAAAGGCGCGCCGGACTCGATCAATCAACGCATCCTACGTCAGGGCGAGGTCGCCATGGGTCCGTCGTCTTTCCTGACGGCGGACGATTCCATCATCGCCGAACGGCAGTGGCGCGCGCTGCTGGGTTCGCCGGCATGGCTCGATTTAAGCCGGGGTCTGCACCGTGAGCGCCCGCGGAACGACGGGGTGATCGAGTCGCACTACACCGATGAAACGCCCAACCGCGGCTTCTGGCGTCATTACAAATCCGTCATGGCCGGCGCACCCGAGATGGCGGCCACCTGATGAGTGACGCGCCCATATCCGAAACGGAATTCCGCGCGCTTCAGGATTTCGTGTTCACCGAGGCGAAATACGCCGACGAATCCCGTTACGACGAGTGGGAAGCGCTGCTGACCGATGACATGCGATATCGCGTTCCCGCCGGCGACGGCACCGATCCCTCGCCGTTCGCGCCGTCGATCATCGACGACAACCGGTCCCGCCTCGCGACGCGGTTGCGCCAGTTGCGGACGGGCACGCGGTTGAGCCAGGCACCGCTGTCGGTGATGCGCCGGTTGATCGCCAATCTCACCGCTTACCGTGCCGGCGACACCGAGTACGAAGTTCAAGGCAACTTCGTCGTCTATGAATATCAGACGCAATCGACCAACCAGCTTCAGGTTTGGCCAGGTCAGGCCACGTGGCGCATTCGCGCGACTCCCGACGGATTGAGGCTTTGCGCGAAGACGGTACTGCTGGTGCATCGGTCGGGTCCGCTGCCGTCGCTGTCGTTTCTTATCTGAATCAACTGGCGATGGTTGCATCCTCCGCCATTGTCGGGCTTGGCTTCAGCGCGTTGTCCCGCAAGCCGGTCGGCACCGTGCGTTCGCTGGCGGCCGACGCGGTGCGCGCGGCGATCGACGACGCGGGCCTGGCACTGAGCGATATCGACGGCTTGTTGCTGAACCCGAGCGCTCTGGCCGCGGACAACGCGCTGCCGCTGAAGGTGCACGAGGACATCGGCCTGCGCGATCTGGCGTTGCTCGCTCTGGTCGATGCCAAGGGCGCGGCGGTCGTGCATATGGTGCAGCAGGCGACCGCCGCCATTCGTTGCGGTCTCGCGCACAACGTGGCCTGCGTTTTTTCCGACACCCCGGTGGTGCCCGGTAAAGGCGGTGGCCAAACCTTCGCGATTACCTCGCCGCTGACCGGCATTACCGGCTGGGAGCGTCAGTATGGCCTGTTCGGGGCGACCGGTTCCTACGCGCTGGCCGCCAACCGGCACATGGCACTGCACGGCTGGACCGAGGACGACCTGGGCCACTACGTCATCGCATGCCGTGACTGGGCCGCGCTGAACCCGAACGCCGCGCAACGCGCGCCGCTGACGCTCGACGCTTATCGCGCCTCCCCATTCGTGACGGAGCCGTTTCGCGTGCTCGACTGCGCGTATCCGTTGAACGGCGCCGCCGCGGTCGTGGTGACAGCGGCGGAGCGCGGCAAGGATCGCCGGCACAAACCGGTCTACGTCCATGGCATGGGTCAGGGACATCCTGGGCGGCCGATGCTCGCCGCCACGCCGGAGCCGGGCACCGGTGGTGATCTCGCCGCCCGGCGCGCTTACGCGATGGCGGGGATTGGCCCGCGCGACGTCACGCTGTGCCAGTTCTACGACGCGTTTTCCTTCACGGCGCTGCTCGCGCTCGAAGAATACGGCTTCTGCGGACCCGGAGACTCGGCCGCCTTTGTCCATGAAGGGCATACGCGGCCCAGTGGGCGCCTGCCGATGAATACCGGGGGCGGTCATCTCGCGGGCGGTTATCTGCAAGGCATGACGCCGCTCGCCGAAGCGGTCGCGCAAGGACGCGGCACGGCCGGAGATCGCCAGGTCCCTCGACCCGACATGATCGTCGTGAACGGCTCCGGCGGCCGGCTGGAACATCACGCCGCGCTTGTTCTCAGCCCGGAACAGACACCGTGACGGCCGAATCTTTCATTGCCGATATTGACACGTTCGAAGCGACGTTCCTCGATTTCATCGCCGCGCGAGATCTGCGTGTCGCGCGCTGGGATCGCACCGGCGAAATCCTCGGCTTCGCGAGCCGTGCCCCGGCGCCGGATGGCACCCGAAGCGTGCGGTGGGAGCGGGCGAGCGGGTTCGCCACGCTGCATGCGTTCACCATCTACCGTCGAGAATATCACCCAGACTTCAAGGTCCCCTACAACGTGGCCGAAGTGGCGCTGGCGGAAGGTCCAATTCTGATCAGCACAGTGATCGTCAGCGACCAACGCCGGTTGCGTGTCGGCATGGAACTGAGCGCCGTCTTCGAACCATCGGGCCGTCTGGTGTTCCATCCAGCCACATCCTCGAAAGCATCGCCATGATCGAAGCAAACTCCGCCGGCGCGCTGGCCGGCATCAAAGTCATCGACCTGGCCCGCGTCCTCGCCGGACCGTACGCCACGATGATCCTGTCCGATCATGGCGCCGAGGTGATCAAGATCGAGCCGCCATCGGGCGACGAAACCCGCGGCTGGGGCCCGCCATTCGATGACGCGGAAGACGCCAGCTACTTCCTCGGCGTCAACCGTAATAAAAAATCGTTGGCGCTCGATCTCGCCAGGCCGGAGGGCCAGGCGGTGCTGTTACGGCTGCTCGAAGGCGCCGACGTGCTGACAGAGAACTTCAAGACGGGCACAATGGAAAAGTGGGGGCTCGGCTACGATACGCTGCGGCAACGCTTCCCNNGTCGTGCAGGCGATGACCGGCCTCATGAGCGTCAATGGCGACGCCTCCACCGGTCCGCTGCGGTTGGGCACGCCGGTCGTCGATCTCTCCACCGGGCTTTATTCGGTCATCGGGATCCTGCTGGCGTTGCATGAACGCCACCGTTCCGGGCTCGGCCAATTCATCGACATGACGCTGCACGATTGCGGGATGGCGATGCTGCATCCGCAAGGCGCCAACTGGCTGCTGGGCGGCAAACGCCCGATGCCGACCGGCAACGCGCACTCGAATCTGGCGCCCTGCGACAAGTACGCGACGCTGACTGGCGAAGTGTTCCTCGCGGTCGGAAATGACGGCCAGTTTCGGAAACTGGCAGCGGAACTTGGCCGCCCCGATCTCGCGACCGATGAGCGGTTCAGCGTCAACAGCCAGCGTGTGCGAAACCGCGACCTTTTGCGCGTGGAGCTGGCGGCATGTTTCGCGGCCGTCGATGGGATCGCGGTTGGGCAACGCCTGTTGGAGCAAGGCGTGCCAATCGGGCCCGTTCTGCCGGTCGATCAGGCGATGACCACCCCGCATGCGCGCGAGCGTGGCACGATCGTGGAGACCGATGGCTACCGCGGGATCGCCGGCCCGGTGCGGCTGTCGCGCACGCCGGGCCGTGTGCGGTCTCGCCCGCCTCGTTTCGCGGAACACAGCGTGGAAATATTGCGAGCGCATGGGCTCAGTCTGGAGGAGATCGCGGTGCTGCAAGCCTCCGGCGCCGCGCCATGCGCGCGGCCGGGGAAACCGGCTCCGGCTCGGCCGATCGAAGAGGCGGCGGAATGACGGGGGAAGTCGCCGCGGCCATCCCGGGTGATGGTCACGAAACAAGATTCTCGCCACGAAGACACGAAGCTCACGAAGAGGCGGCACAAATGAGAAATCCCTCTTTGTGCCTTCGTGGTGAGACTCTTTCTTGCCATCCGGGAACGAAACCGTTGTCATGACGCACCAACGAAACAAATGCATCGTCCAGAAACCAAACGGAACACCACCATGACGCGCTCCGCCTTCACAGCCGCCGCCATCCTTGCTCTGTCGCTGTTTTCCCCCGCCAAAGCCGCCGACCCCGAGCCTACGAAGTTTGTCTTTGGCCTCGTCGTCCCACTGACCGGTCCTTCGTCGGAGAATGGCAAGTCGTACGCTCTGGGCGCGGCCGCGGGAGTGGCGATGCTGAATGAAATGGGTGGGCTGGCCGGTGAGAAAGTCCAACTCGTCGTCTGCGACAGTCAGAATCAGGAACAACAGGCGGTTCTCTGCACCAAACGCCTGACCGCGCAGGACCATGCCCGGGTGCTGATCGGCGCCGGCTCCACACCGCAGACCATCGCCATTTCGCCGACCGCCGAGGCCGCTCGGGTCCCCCTGTTCGCCATGTGCGGTGGCGAGAGCGCTTACACCCCGGTCAAACCGTGGATCTTCAAGGGCCTGGCAGGCAATCCGGATCAGGTGCCGCCGGCCTGGGTGCTGGCGAAACAACGCGGCTGGAAACGCGTCGCCATCATTCACGACAACAGCGCTTACGGCCGCGACATCGAAAAATTCATGCTGCGCGAGGCGGCGGAGTCCGGCGTGGAACTGGTCGCCAATGAAGTTTACGGCGCATCCGACATCGACATGACCGCGCAGGTGCTGCGCATTCGCGACGCCAACCCCGACGTGGTGATGAACTACGCGCTGACCGTCCCGGCCGGTGCGGCCATCGCCAAGAAGTTGCTCCAAATGGACGTCCACGCACCGAACATTGTCGGCATCAATTTGCAAAACGCCGCGTTCGTAAGGCTGGCCGGTGGAGCGCTCGCCAACACGATCTTCGTCGGTCCGCGCACGCTGTTGGGGCAAACGCAAACCCAGGCGAAGCCTTTGACGGAGGCGGAACAATTCGCCGCGACCTACGAAAAACTCAACAATCAGCCGGTGCCTGACTCGCTCACCCCCGGCCCCGCCGACGCCATGCTCATCACCCGCGCCGCCGTCGCCAAACTGGGCAAGCCGGCCGACGATCCGGAAGCCCTGCGCGCGGCGCTGGAGTCAGTGTCGGGCGTGGCGGGCCTGCAAGGCACCTGGACCTTCACCGCGACCGACCACGGCCCGGTACTGGGCGCCGGGATCACCACGATGGTTTACAAGGACGGCGGCTGGCGTGGGCTTTAACAGCCTCGCCCAGACCATATTCTCAGGGCTCTCGAACGGCGCCCTGTACGCGTTCGTCGCGTTGGGCTTCAGCCTCGTCAATCGCAGCACCGGCATCATCAATTTCGCGCAGGGCGATCTGACGATGCTCGGAGGGATGCTGACTGCGGTTCTGGCTCAGGCGGGCGTGCCGCTGTGGATCGCGGTGACGGTCGCGGCATTGGTCTGCGCATTGGTTGGCGCGGTGTTCTACCAGTTCGCGATCCGGCCCGCTCGCCGCGCGACAATGACGCAACTCACGATCATGACCATCGGCCTGTCGATCCTGATCCGCGGCGGCGTGGTGACGGAATGGGGATCGGACCCGCTCAGCGTGCCGGCATTCTCTGGCGATAGTCCGCTGCACGTTCTTGGTATCAGCATCCTGCCGCAGGAGGTGTGGCTGATCGGCGCGCTGCTGGCGATGTTGCTTGCCAGTGCCTGGTTCTTTCAGCGGACCATGCTGGGCCTGGCCTTGCGGGCCAGCGCGGCCAACCCGATCGGCGCATCGTACATGGGCATCGACCCCGCCGCTCTGGGTTTGGTCGCCTTCGCGTTGGCCGGCTTCCTTGGCGGCCTCGGCGGAGCCATCTGGAGCCCGATCTACTTCGCCCAGGTGGATGTCGGGTTGGGGTTGGGGCTGAAAGGGTTCACCGCGGCGGTCATTGGCGGCATGAGCACGGTCTGGGGTCCGATCGCGGGAGGGCTCGCGCTCGCCATGCTGGAGGCCTTTACCGGTGGCTTCATCTCCTCCTCGTGGCAAGACGCGGTGCTGTACGGGGCAATGCTGGTCATGCTGCTGCTTCGCCCGCAAGGATTGTTGGGTAAGGCAAAGCCCGCCGGCGCGGCTGATCAGGAGCCATCGACCTCGACCCGCGTTCGTCGCGTCAGCTTGTCTGGCAATGAGATGGGCTTGCTCGGTGGCGGCGTGGCGATGGTCGCGCTGGTGCCGTTGCTGTTCGGCGACGTTGGTGTTGGCAACGGCATCTTCGCGCTGATCATGACCATCGTTGTCGTCGGCCTGGTGCTCATCACGGGATACGGCGGGCAACTCGCTCTGGGCCAGGGCGCGTTCATGATGATTGGCGCTTACAGCAGCGGGTGCCTGACGGTTCGGTTCGGGTGGCCGCCGCTCGCCGCGATGGCGCTTGGTATGCTCCTTTCGGTGCTGGCGGCGCTCGCTCTGGGCCGGGTGATTTTCCGGCTGCACGGCTACTATTTGTCGATGTCCAGCCTCGCGGTGCTGATGATCTGCCTGACGGCGGCGCGCGAGTGGGAATTCACCGGGGGAGCCAATGGAATTCCCGGCATTCCCTCATTTTCGGTCGGCGGCCTCGTCATCGCCTCCGACGCCGCGTTTTACTGGCTGGCCCTGGCGTGCGCCGCTCTGGCCGGTTTCGGCGCTCTGTCGTTGGCGCGATCAAGGGTGGGACGCGCCTTGCTGGCGGTCCGCTCCAGCGAGTCCGCCGCGCGGGCGTGCGGCGTCGATGTGGTGTGGCTGAAGTCGCAGGTGTTCGCGTTCAGCGCCGCCGCCGCCAGCCTGGCGGGCAGCCTGTACGTGCATTATCTCGGCATCGCCAATCCGCATCCGTTCGGCGTGGATGCCAGCATCCAGCAGATCACCGCGCTGACGGTTGGCGGTTATATGTTGCTGTCCGGCGCCTATGTGGGCTCGGTCGTCGTCGTGGCGTTGCCGGCCGCGATCACCTGGCTTGCCGGCGCGGCGGAGACCCAGTCCGTCGCCGGCCTGCAAAACGTCTGCTTCGGCGCGTTGCTGATCGCCCTGATCATCGCGCAAACCACCGGGAAATGGCGCGACGTCGGCCTGCCGGTCGCGGTGCGCCGCTCGCTGCGCCGGGTGCCGGTCTGGCGGCGGGCGTCATGACTGTCGCCACCACGAGCGATCCGCTGCTGTCCGTCGCCAATCTGGAGGTGCGGTTTGGTGGCCTGCGCGCGGTCGCGGATGTCAGCTTCGACGTCGCGGCCGGCGAAATGGTCGGCCTCGTCGGACCGAATGGCGCCGGCAAAACCACGACCTTCAATGTGGTGAGCGGCGTGCTTTCGCCAACCGGAGGACGCATCACGTTCCGTGGCCGCGACATCACCGGCCTCTCCCCTGATCAGGTCGCGCGCGCCGGCGTGACCCGCACCTTTCAAAATGTGCGCCTCTTCTCGGAACTGTCGGTGCTGGAGAACGTCATGATGGGCTCTTGCGCGACGGAGCCGACCAGCGTGCTGGCGGCGCTGGCGCGCATCGGACAGCACCGCCGCGCGGAGGCGCGGTCGCGCGACATCGCGCTGCACTGGATCGACCGCCTGGGCCTCGCCGCTTATGCTTCCATGCCGGCGGTCACGCTGCCGTTGGGTTTGCAGCGCGTGGCGGAGGTCGCGCGCGCGCTGGCTGGCCAGCCGCGCCTCGTCCTGCTCGACGAACCCGCCGCCGGTCTGAATCCCACCGAGAAAGCCCGCCTGTCCAGCCTGTTGCGAGACGTCGTTCGAGACAGCGGCTGCGCTCTGCTGCTGGTGGAGCACGATATGCCGCTGGTAATGGGCCTGGTCGATCGCGTCATCGTTTTGCATTTCGGCCGCGAAATCGCCAGCGGGCCGCCCGCCGAGGTCGCGAATAATCCAGACGTGATCAGCACCTATCTGGGAGCATGACCGTGACCGCGTTGCTGACAGTCGATGATCTGCACGCCGGCTACGGCAGGATCCCCGTGCTGCGAGGGGTCAGCCTGCGCGTGGATGCCGGTGAGTTCGTCGCCGTACTGGGCGCCAATGGCGCGGGGAAGAGCACGTTGCTGAAAGCCATTATGGGCCTGACGGCGGCCACCGCGGGGAAAGTGCGATTCGGCGGCCAGGATCTCGGCGGACTCTCCGTCGCCCGGCGCATCCGTTTGGGCATTGGCGTGATCCCCGAGGGCCGCCAATTGTTCAGTGATCTGACCGTGCTCGAGAACCTCGCGCTCGGCCTTTATCCAAAACGCACCTTCGGTTCTTTGCCGCCGCGCGGTGCCATGGACGCGATATTCGAATTGTTGCCGGCCCTGAAGGAGCGGTCGCGCCAACTGGCCGGTAGCCTGTCCGGCGGCGAGGCGCAGATGCTTACGATCGGCCGCGCCCTGATCGCACGCCCAAAGCTACTGCTTTGCGACGAACCGTCCTTGGGACTCGCGCCACTGCGGGTGGCGGAAATGTTTGAGACGCTCGACCGGGTGCGGCGATCCGGCGTAACGATCTTGTTGGCGGACCAGAATGCCAACGCCGCGTTGCGCCGTGCCGACCGCGCCTACATTTTCGAAACCGGTGCGGTCGTCGCATCGGGAAGCGGATCAGGGCTGTTGGAAGACGATCGACTGGGCGAGTTTTACCTGAGCGGGCTGTCCCGCCAGACCGCCGATCGATCAATCGGGCCCGTGGTGCCGCGCGAGCCCACCATCTGACCTCGAACCGCCTTTAG
>PLSZ01000208.1 GCA_003164305.1 Acetobacteraceae bacterium | reverse complement strand
CAGCTTCTCCGGCGACAAGGCGCAACTGGTGCCGCTGATCGAGGCCGCGTTGAAACATGAAGGTGCCGCCTTCATCGATTGCATTTCTCCGTGCGTCGCGTTCAACAACCACGAAGGCTCCACCAAAAGCTTCGACTTCGTGAGGGAGCATAACGAAGCGGTGAATGCGCTGGATTTGATGCTGCCGCGCAGTGAAATCACCGCCGATTACGCGCCCGGAACGGTGGAGATGGTGACGCAACACGACGGCTCGGTGCTACGGTTGCGTAAGCTGCACCCCGAATACAACGTGCACGATCGGATCGGCGCACTGACCTACATGCAGGAGCGCCACGCGGCCGGGGAAATGGTGACCGGCCTGCTCTACGTCGATCCAAACCCGAGAGATATGCACGCGCATCTGCGCACCGTGGACACACCGCTGAACGCGCTGTCCGACGCGGATCTGGTGCCGGGCGCGAAAGCACTGGACGCGATCAACGCCAGCCTGCGCTGATCGTCATCTGGGCGTGACCGCTGAGGGCGTGGCCCATAGGCATCAGGGTTAAGGCCGGCGAAGGCGAAAACCTTCCTCCGCACATCATTCTGGTGCTCTCGAATGTCACCCTCGGGCCTGACCCGAGGATCGGCCAACCCAGACACCTTGTCCGACTTTCGACTTCCTTGGTGTGGCGAGAGGTCCTCGGGTCGAGCCCGACGATGACGGCAAGAGGCGAACATTTCCCTTTCCGGTAGCTTGCCGATGGGGGCCAGCCCCTGGCATCCGATCCCATCATCGACCAGGCGTCACGCGCAATCGCCGTCGCGGCGCTCGTCCTCGCGGCCTGAGCTGGTGCCGCGCGGGTCCCTCCCCATACGCGCTAACATAACCGCCGGCGAGGAGGAAAACCCCGGTCCGCGGCCGCTTATCGTCATCACCGGGCTCGACCCGGTGATCTATCTCGGCACGCACATTGTGCGGCGAGAGATGGCCGGGTCGAGCCCGGCCATGACGCTGAGAGGCTGGCGGAACACCGTTCGGGCCTCGCCGCGCTTAATGTTAGCGCCAATGGGGTCCCTCCCGGTGGGCCTGGCGATTCCCCCTCGACGATAGGGCAGGCCACTCTGTTCGAGAGAAGTTTTAGAAAATTATTCCAAACTCTGCTTCCCTTCGCCCAGTTCGGTCCGCACGGACCCGACGGTGCCTGGCGTTCAGCAAACGGGCGGAACGCCACGCGCCACTGGACGCGATTTCAACGGTGACGCGGACCTGACAGGGAGGTAAAACCTTCCCTGAATGGTCGCGCCGACAGAACTTATGCCTCGTTGAATCTGGAGAAATTAGTATTTCAATCTAATATACCCGGGGCATCTTGCAGTTCTTAGAATAATATCCTCTTTAGGGCCGGTAACCGCGCGATCCGCGCACGCCTGAGGCCTTTTCATGCTCTCGCCCAGAATCGCCGCTCCCCGCGCCACCTTTGTCTCCGTCCGCTCCTCCCCGCGATCCTGGGCCTGGCGAACCGCGGGACCTGGCCCGAGCGGAAATCATCTGCCGCGGCACGGGCGTTCGAAGGAAAATTCTTCTCCCGCATCCAGCGTCGCGACGACCGGCACGCTCGCACACCGCCATCTGGCGAACTGAGGAACATCCCATGGCGCAACCTCTTCTGCTGCCCGCCGGCGCACCGTTCGGAGCCGACCAGATCTCCGCGCTGAACAGCGTGTTCTCCGCCAGCACGGCCGAGCAACGCGCGTGGCTGTCCGGCTTTCTGGCGGGCGTGCAGGCGGCCAACGCGCCGGCTCAGACCGCCCCGGCCGCGCCGCCCAAGGCCCGCGCGCCGCTGACCATCCTGTTCGGCACCGAGTCCGGCAACGCCGAGGCGCTCGCCGCCCGCGCGCGCAAGGCCGCGGCGAAACTCGGCTTCGCGGTCAAGTTGGTGGACATGGCCGATACGACTCCGGCACAAATGGCCGAGGTTCCGAACCTGCTGTTGATCGCCAGCACCTGGGGCGAGGGCGATCCGCCACAACGCGCCATCGACTTCCACGAAGCGTTGATGGCGGACGACGCGCCGCGCTTCGACAAGACCCGGTTCGCGGTGCTGGCTCTGGGTGACCGTGCCTATGCCCAATTCTGCGAGATCGGCCGCCGGATCGACGAACGGCTGGCCTCTCTTGGCGCCACCCGCATCGTCGATCGGATCGAATGCGATCTGGATTTCGAAACCCCCGCCGGCGCCTGGATCGATGCCACTCTGGGCCAGATCGCCCCGGTCGAGGATACCTCGGTCATCCACGTCGATTTCGCCCGCGCGGCGAGCGATGCGGAAGCCGAAGCGCCAGCCGGGATCTGGACCCGCGCGCATCCGTTCGACGCCGAAATCACCGAACATGTCCGGCTGACCGGCAGCCGTTCCATCTCCGACACAAGACATATCGCGCTGTCGCTGGAGGGCAGCGGCATCGCTTACGAACCCGGCGACGCATTGGGTGTCGTACCGAGCAACGATCCCGCGTTGGTCGATGCGATCCTGCGCGCGACCGGCCTGGACGGCGACGCCGCGCTTCGAGAAACGTTGCACGAACTCTATGACATCACCACGCTGACCGGCAAACAGATCGACGATCACGCCGCGCTGACCGGCGGGTCTCGCCAGCCGGTCGATGGCCGTCAGGTGCTCGATCTGCTGGAAGCCGCGCCCAACAAACTCACCGCCGGGCAACTGACCGGTCTGCTGCGTCCGCTGCCGCCGCGGTATTACTCGATCGCCTCCAGCCGCAAGTCCGTGGGTGAGGAAGCCCATCTTCTCGTCGCCTCTGTTCGTTACGCCTCCCATGGCAAAGACCGACTGGGCGTTGCCTCCATCGACATGAACGAGCGGCGGAAAAGCGGCGACAGGCTCAGCGTTTTTCTGCGTCCGAACCCGCGTTTCCGGCTGCCCGCCGATCCCGCGCGGCCGGTGATCATGATCGGGCCCGGCACCGGCGTCGCGCCCTTCCGCGGCTTCCTGCAAGAGCGTGAGGCGACCGGCGCGACCGGCAAAAACTGGCTGGTGTTCGGCCATCGTAACTATCTGCACGATTTCCTGTATCAGCTTGAGTGGCAGGACTGGATCAAGGACGGCGTGCTGACCCGCCTGGACGTCGCATTCTCCCGCGATCAACCGGACAAGCGCTACGTGCAGCATGCGTTGTGGGACGCGCGTAACGACCTCAACGCCTGGGTTCAGGACGGCGCCGCCATTTATGTCTGCGGCGACGCCGCGGCCATGGCGAAGGACGTGCACGACACGCTGATCACGATTCTTGGCAAGCCCGCGCTGGACAATCTCCGTCGCGAGGGCCGGTACCTTCGGGATGTCTACTGACATGAACGACCGCCCCCTCTCCGCCAACGAACGCATCAAGGAAAACAGTCGTTTCCTGCGCGGCACGATCGCCGAGGGACTGACGATTCGGGAATCCGGAGCGATCGCCGACGACGATCAGCAACTGACAAAATTCCACGGCATCTATCTGCAGGACGACCGCGATCTGCGCGCCGAACGCGGCCGTCAGCGCATGGAGAAAGCCTTCATCTTCATGGCGCGGATGCGCGTGCCGAGCGGGATCCTGACGCCGGCGCAATATCTGGCCGCCGATAAGATGGCGCGGGAACGCGGCAACGGTACGCTGCGGTTGACCACGCGGCAAACCATCCAGTTCCACGGCATCCTCA
>PLSZ01000010.1 GCA_003164305.1 Acetobacteraceae bacterium | reverse complement strand
CAAAGGGTCCGTCCGACACCACGACCCCCGTTGCCCCCATCGCGATGGCGAAGGCGAGGTACAGAGTGTCATAGGTGGAATGGTTGACGGCGATGCCGATATCCAGCGCGACCTCATGCAGGTCCATGTCCGTTGTCGGCGTCGGCTGGATCAGCGCCCGAAGCAAAGCCAGGCCTTCCCGCGCCTCGTCCGGCGTGAGCACCTTCCGGCGGACCTGAACCCAGAGAACATTGGTCGCTTCAGCCAGCCAGAAATCGGGGATGAGCAGGTCCGGCTCGATCCGGACCAACGCCTCCGCGATAGGACTGTCCGGCTCCTGCAGCACCCATTTGAGGGCGACCGAAGCATCGACGACGAGGGACAATTCAGCCTGCCTCGCCCACCCCGGTCGCCGTCCTCGTCAGCGTTTCCAGCCTGGCGGCGCGGGATTGTTCCAGCAGTTCGCCGGCCGGCGACGACCCGCGGCCAGCAGTGCGGCGGCGGAATTCGGCGAGACGTTCAGCCGCCCGCACATGGGCCGGCGGTTGCTCGTCCCCAACCAGGGCCTCCCGGAGGAGAGCCCGGTGTTCCGCCTCGGCGGAACGTCCATGTTCAGCCGCCCTGATCCGCAGGCGGCGTACGACGTCGTCATCGAGATTCCGGACCGTCAGAGTCGCCATGGAAAATCCTCCAGTGCTGTCAACCGCTGCGATGACAGCACATAATGGGTCCCGGCGCGACAGGGAAATCCTTCCTTCAGGTATATTTTCCACGCTGCCAGCGGGCGGCTCGGCGTCCTCCGGGTCCAGGCCGTACGCGTCAGAAGCCGGTCCGAACGAACGAAACGCACGCATTCGACCGATAAGCGGACAAATCAGGAACATCGTCGTGGTGTTCCGTGAGGGACGAAAAAGCCCCGCCGGGTGGGCCGGCGGAGCGGCTGCCAGAATCGCTAGGACGAGCGGCCCGGCAAACCGCCCTGTCCGGCCGGGGCGAAACCCACGGGGCCTCAGTGCCGTGGCCCGGTCGCGGGCCGCGCGTTCCCTCCCCGGCTCGCGCCGCCGCCCGCTTTGCCCGCCGGCCGCGGCTCGTTCGCCCGGCGCATCCCCCANNACGATGGCGATGGCGATCGCCGCCTTTTCCCGGCCCATCGCGACGCAGGCGTCTCCCCAGAGCGATTTCGACACCCCGAGATCGGACCGCAGGAATGCCGCGGCGTCCACCAGTTCGGGCCAGGTCGGGTCGGGCCGCCGCAAATAGGCTTTCAGCTTTGGCGCCAGCTTCACCAGTTCGTCCGGCTGGAGTTTGAGCACCCGGCCGGTCTCGGGAACCTCCCGCGGGGCTGGTGCTGACGGTGGCTCGACCGCCTCGCCGCCGGTTCGACTACTTTGTTCCTGAGCAATTACCGTATCCTGTTCAGGATTCAGATTTGGTTTGTAGGTATATTGGTGGGGCCGGTTTTCCGCCCCCAAGGGGTCGGAATCCACAGTTTCCGGCGCCTCCGGCGCGACCATGGCGAGCAGGTTTTCCAGGCGTTCCCGCGCCGAAACCTGCCGCCGCTCCAGGCTGGCGACGCCCAGGGCCATCTCCTCGGGCCGCTCGATCTTCCGGAGTGCCTGGCCGAGGTCGCGGGTCTCCCGCCGCAGGGTCGTCCATTCCTCGCCCGGAAAGCCGTATTCAGCCACGGTTTCGAGGATCTGGGTGATGCTCTTCCGCGCGATCGTCGCCCGCCGGCGGAGCCGGCCCATCTCCTCCCGCTCCGCCTTGGCCTCGGCCGCCAGCCGGGTGAATTCGGCATGGCGCGTGGCGATCGGCGACAGATCGAAGCCATAGGCTTCGACGATCTGGCCCTTGGGATCGCGCTTGCCGTAGCGTTTGCCGTTCGGACTGTCCTTCATGGTGATCAGTCCGGCCTCGATCATGGCGCGGTTGATCGCCTTCACCTGCGTGGGTGACAGCCCAAGGGCCTCCTGCTGCAAGGAGGCCGAGGGCCACACGATCGGCCGCCCTCCCCTCCCCCAGTCCTGTGGCATGGTGAAACGGAACAGCCAGTCGATCGCATGCACCAGACGTGGCGACAGGCCAAGGCGCGGCGCCGCCGCCTTGAAGGCGGCCAGCAACTGGCCATGCACGGTCACGCCGTCCGGCANNCGCCGGAAACCGGTCGGGGAACCGGCAAACCTCTCCCCTGACGCCTCAAGGGCGTTTTCCATCGTCATCGTGATCCTCCGTTCAGGTGGATCGCGACGGGCAAACCCCTCCCGTCAGCGGAAACGGCAATTTCCGCTTGCCTTCGAGGCATCCAGAGAATACGTTGGAGATGTTCTAGGTCTCCAGACGCAGCCCCCAGGCCCGTCACGAATTTCGCGAAGCCCGCCCGGCAAGGCGGGCTTTCGCATTTCAGGTCATCTGCTGGGCAGCAGCCCCCTTTTCTTCGATTAGTTGCAAGAGCACCTGGCTGCGGTTCCGCAGACCCTGGCGATGCTTAAGTTCGTCGATCAGCGCAACCGCATGACCCGGTAGCTGAAACAGCACTTCCTCGACACCCGCGTCACGTCGACGCTGGCGGTAGAGGCGAGCCTTTTCGGCTGGAGACATCTGGGCGGTCCGTGGCATTCGACGCACTCGACTCGGTGACTAGTCGCGATAGTGTCCGATCGAAATGCAAATCTGTCTACAGATTCTTATGAGGAAACCGTGCTTACAGCCTGAAAACCCTTAATTTATCAGGAAGAGTTCGGCTACGGAAATTTCGATTTCGGTCCGAAATTTGGTGCGCAGAGGCATGCGACTCGACGGCTGAGCAAAAAATCGGACCGAGAGGCCGACAACGACTCGTTGGACACCCCCCCTCTGACCCTTCAGTCCTATAATCCTATAAACCTATGAACATAGGATTACACAGAAATAGGATGCTAGGAATTGATCCGCTCAGATGTCCGAATTGCGGAGTGGCCCCCTCCCTCGATCCGCAGCGGGATGGCGCATCGGCTCAGCGCCGCCTTGCGACTGGGGGGCCTTAAACTGCTTGCTAGATTGCTAGGATTAGTCTATTCTATGATTCTAGGGTATATCTTTTCTAGAATCATAGGATGCTAGCAGTGATCATCTCCCTGATCTCCCAGAAAGGCGGCGTTGGCAAAAGTGCCGTAGCTCGCCTTCTCGGCGTGGAATTCACCAAGGCGGGGTGGAGCGTAAAGATCGCCGATCTCGACCCTGTCCAGGGCACCACCACGAGATGGAAGGCACGGCGCGACCAAGCGGGTATTCAACCGGAAATCGCCGTCGAAAAATTCCGCACGGTTGAGCGGGCCTTAAAGGAGGCCGAGCGGTTTGATCTGCTCATTCTTGACGGCCCGGCCCATGCTGAACAGGGCGGGCGGATCATGGCACGGGCGTCCGATCTGATCTTAATGCCATCTTGCTACGGCCTGGACGACATGGAAGCCCAGGTCGAGACCGCCTATGAGTTGGAGCAGAGCGGCGTCTCAGCGGCCAAAATTTGGTTTATCTTCTGTCGGGCTAAAGGTTCGGACGCAGAGGATCGCGCGGCACGTGACTATCTCCGGAAGGCTCGGATCAATGTGTTCGAGCCCGTCTTCCAGGAATTGCCGTCCATCCGACAAGGCCACAATGAGGGCAGGGCGGCATCCGAAGTTCCATTTCCCAGGATTCAGGAACGCGTCACTGCACTAGCTCAGGCAGTCGCCGATCTGCTGCAAGCCAAGCGTGAGGCTGCATAATGGCCAAGGGCCTAAGGATTGCCGAACCGCCGCCGCGCCGCCCGGTCGAGGTCGAGGCTCCGGCACAAACACCCGCCGGGGAGAGATTTAATCAGGTACGCGAGGTTGACCGGGTACAGTTCAACAAACGGGTCTCAAGGGGTGTTGCCGATGGCTTCGATATGCTCGCCATCCGCACGCGCCGAAAGGTGCCGGAATTGCTCGCAGAAGCTTTGGACCTATTGCAAGAGCGCTACGGTAAAGTCTAGGATCATAGGATTCTATCATTCTAATCGGCAGGACACTGTCAGCAGGGAAAGCAGGCCAAGCCAGACGGCGCGATAAGGGCGAATGATAGAACGCCCGGGTGGGGTGCCGGGGCAGCGCGAAGCGCCGGGGCGGCATAAACAGAAGGGCAGGGGCCTCTGATCCCTCCGGCGGAAGGCGGAGCCTTCACTGGCCCCGCCCTCGCCGTGGCGGTTATGCCGCCATCTCGAAAGCCGCCATCTCGGTCGCGGCGGACTTGCGGGACACGCTGGCGGCGGGTGCCAGGGGTGCCTCGTAGGGCTTCCATTCGTCGCCAGTGAGGTCCGCGTAGGCGGTGATCGCACCCTCTGCGGCGGCCATTAGAGCAAAGGATTGCAGGGCCATCTCGGCGGCGAACAGGCGGGCACGCTCGGCTTTGCTTTCGAACCCGGCCGGACCCTCGCGGTCCTCGTCGCGATCGTCGTTGAGCAGCTTGCTGGTGA
>PLSZ01000027.1 GCA_003164305.1 Acetobacteraceae bacterium | reverse complement strand
GGCGGTTTGCCGGGCCGCTCGTCCTCGCGATTCTGGCGGGCGCTCCGCCGGACCAGGGGTCACCACACGATTTGTACAAAACCGCACGCCAGGCCGGACTGGATGTCCGTCAGTTCCAACAGAGAATGTTCAAACTTCCTTAACATCGATCTGGCCGATCAAACCAACCGCGTCCCGTCATCCAGATCGCGCAAAAAACGCCGCATGATCTTGCCGGACGATGTCATTGGAAGCGCCGTCACCATTTGCACCGCACGCGGAACCTTGTAGGCGGCCAGATGTTCCCTGCAATGCGCGGAAATTTCAGCCGGGGTGATCGACGCGCCTGGACGCAAGACCACGTAAGCCTTGGCCAGCTCCCCCTTCGCTTCATCCGGCACACTGGCCACCCCGGACACCGCGACGGCGGGGTGCATGCTGAGCACGCGCTCGATTTCGGCGGGGTAGACGTTGAAGCCGGCTGTGAGGATCAGGTCCTTCTTGCGGTCAACGATGGTGGCGTAGCCATCCTCGTCCATCGTGGCGATGTCTCCCGAGTGCAACCAGCCATCGGGTTCGATCGTCTCGCGCGTGCCCTGTTTGTTGCCGTAATAACCATCCATGGCCATAGGGCCTTTGAACATTAGTTCGCCCCGCTCTCCGTACGGCAAGATTCTCGTGGGGTCGTCGATGTCAACGACTTGCATGATGTTGCCCGGAAACGGGATACCGATCGTGCCGAGCTTGTTGGGGCCGATCACAGGATTGGCGGTGGCGGCACCGGCGAGTTCGGTCATGCCCCAGGCCTCATGAACCGGACAGCCGGTGCGTTCGGTAAACTCCGCTGATTTCGCGGCCGGCAGGGTCTGGCCGCCACCCCAGCAACGGGTGAGGCTGGACAGATCGTATTTCTCGAAATCCGGATGGGCCAGAAGGTAGTAGTAGGCGGTGGGCACACCGTCCATGATCGTCGCCTTGTGCTCAGCGATCGCGGTCATGACGGCGATTTCGTTAAATCGCGGTACCAGGATCAGCGTCGATCCAGCCATGAACGAAGCGTTGAAAACGCACGACCCGTAGACATGCGCGAGCGGCAGCGCGTTGATCGGCCGGTCGCCCGGACCCCGCGCGGCCAACGTCGCCGTTCCGACGGCCGCGCTGATGACCGACCGATGGCTCTGCATGGCACCCTTGGGGAAGCCGGTCGTGCCGGACGTGTAGCAAATCGCCGCGAGGTCCGAGGGTGTGCGATGCCGAGTGTTGAAGGTCGGCGCCCCTAGCCGCAACAGATCCGAGAAGCTTGTCGCGCCGGTCGGGACTTCATCGCCCCAGAGCACCACGTCCGACAGGTTGGCGATGCCCCTCATGTCCAGTAACGGGCCGCCCTTGTCGGCGGAGGCCACCACTGCTCGGGCACCAGAGTTTTCCACCACAAAGCGGACCTCTTCCGGCGTCAACATCACATTGATCGGGTTAAGCACGGCACCGGTCTTGGCGATTCCATAGTAAGCAACCAGCCATTCCCAGCTATTGGGCCCATAGAGCGTGACGCGGTCGCCGGGGCTTACGCCGGATGCCACGAGGCCATTGGCGACGCGGCTTGACAACCCGTCGAGTTCCCGAAATGTGAAGCGCCGGTCTTCGATAATCAGCGCCGTTTTATCACCAAACCGGTGTGTGGCGTGTGGCAGAATTTCGCCTACGAAGCTGGTCATTTTTGCCCCCTGGTACGGGGTTTCATCCGAAATCCCCCATATACGCGATCTTTCCGACCATCCGGGATGGACTATGGCTTCCTCACAATGCGATCCGCAAGACTGGTAGCACCATCTCCGCCCCGGATTACGGCCGGTGATCACGCTTTCGGCGATCTCACGCCGTTTCGGCCGCCACGCGAGGTTCGTTCAATGTTCAAACCCCGGGCCGCCTGGCGTACGATTTTGGACAAATCGTCTGTTGACCCCGGCAAGGTGCCCGGGCCTGCCGATCCTCGGGTAGGTTTTCTCTCCGACGCGGCTTTCGTCATAGCCCGGCTCGACCGGGCTATCCGCGTCAACGTGCTCGTTGCGCGAGATGGNNGCATTTTCCTCTCGCGGCGCTTAACCTGATGCCTATGCGGTCGAGCCGGGCCATGACGAATGACTGGCCCGGGGTCAGTGTTTTGTTCGGTTGGGATTACCCGCCCTTCTTCGGCGACCACCCATAAGCCTTCGCGCAAGCGCGCCCCATCAGCATCGCCCGCTCCGTCTCGCTCAGCCGGTCGGTGCGCAGAAACGGCTCGACCGCCTGCTCGAAGTTGACCACGGCGTACGCGCGCGTCCAATCCGTTCCCCACAGGCAACGCTCGAATCCCCACGCATCGAACACCCGGGCCAACGGGTCCCAGATGTCCGGGAACGGATACGGCTGCTGTGACAGAGTGCACGCGCCACTCACCTTGATCACCGCGTTCGGCCGTTTCGCGAGTTCCAGCACCTTCGGCAGGTCAGCCCAGGGCTGTGGCGGCGCGGGCGGTACGTGCGGCTGCATGATTCCCAGGTGATCGATGATGAAGCGTGTGTTGGGATGCCGATCGATCAGCGCTGTCCCCACATCCAGGTTACCCCAGAACAGGATGTTGACCGGGAAATCCACGGCCGCCGCCGCCCGCAGAATCCGATCCAACCCCGGATCATCCGCCGCCCGCCCCGACTCTTTCGGCAGCATGATGCGAATCCCGACCGCGCCCGGCGTCTTTTTCCACTCGGCGATCACATCCGCCACCGCCGGATCGTCCGGATCGACCGGCTTGACGATGGCGAACCGGTCCGGATGCGCGCGTTGCACCTCGACGGCATAGCTGGCGTCGAAACGATACAGCCCAAAGGCGGAGATAAAGATCGCGCCATCGACGCCGACTTTATCCATCGCCGCCACCATCTCGTCGCCGGTGACATGAGCGGGCCAGTTCGGCACATTGTGCCACGGCCGCTTCGGCGTGTTCGCCTCATAGGCATGGACCTGGCAGTCGATGATCGTCATGGGGAAACTCCTTCGTGTCAGGAACGCGCGGGGATCGCTTAGTCCAATTGGTAGCCGTAAACCTCCCGGAACAGGAAGACCGCCGCCAGCAATCCGGTCACCGGGAACAATATGACCAACATCGTGGCGTTGGCCTGGCCGATCGCGGCGAACACCGTTGGGAACAGAAAGATGCCCATGAACACCGTGACCTTGTTGAAGACATAGGTGACGCCGCCGGCCACGCCGCGGTATTGCGCTCGCGCGACAACGGTGGCGATCGTCAGCGGGCTGGTGACGGCCCAGGTGTGGCCCCACATCATGATGGCGGCGGCCAACGGCAGCAGATACGGATGGTTGTTGTACAGCGCGAAGGCCGCGATCGACAGCCCGACGATGACGGTTGAGAACCCGGCGATGCCAACCCCGCGATGCCCCAACCTGGGCAACACCGCCGGCCCGGTCCACGCGGCGATCCCGGCGATGAACCAGACCACCCCGGTCATCAGGCTGGTCCCGGTCAGCGACGAGACGCCCACCATCATGAAGATCACCGGAATGTAGAACCCGAACGTCGAGAACTCGCCGCCGCAGCACAGGAATGAAAGCCAACTGTAGATGCTGGCGCGCCAGCGCACCGGGTCGTCGCGCAGATCGGCGAAGAACTCGCTCACCGCGGGCTTGCGCACCACGATGTCCGTATCCGGCAGCATGGCCAGGCTGTCGTGGTACATCTTCTGAGCGACGATTTTAGCCTCGACGAAGCGGCCCTGGCGGACCAGCCAGATCGCCGTCTCCGGCAGTTCGCTCCGCATCAGCAGGATGATCAGCGCCGGCACCGCGCCGAGGCCGAGGACCACGCGCCACAGCAACTCGTGCGACATGCCCACGGCCAGCAGCGCGACCACGACCAGCGCGCACACCACCTGGCCGGCCGCGAACATCACCTGCCACCGGTTGCCCATGACCTCGCGCCGGCCGGCGGGCAGATATTCCATGATGTAGGTGTAGCCGGTGGTCACGTCCGCCCCCAGCGGGATGCCGAGGATGAAGCGGAACAGCAACAACATCTCCATGCTGGTGGAGAACGCCTGCGCCACCGCCATCACGATGAACATCGCGATACTGGCCATGAACATCACCCGCCGCCCCAGCCGGTCGGTGAGCCAGCCGCCCAGAAGCGCGCCCACCACGGCACCCGCCTGCACGGCGGCGGCGGTGAGGCCCAGCAACGACGCCGCGGGATGAAACTGCTCGCGGACGAAGATCAGCACGAACGAGATCGAATAAAAATCCCAGGCCTCGACGAAAAGCGAAGCCAGCATCAGGATCCCGATGTAGTTGCCCTTCGGCGCGTAAGTCCCGACGAGATGCCGGACGGCGGCGTCCATCGCCGTTTGTTGCGTGACGGTCGTAGACACGGTCGGAGTTTCCCTTCCCATTCGTTCGTTTCGTCAGACGAAGCATCCGCTCGCTGTCGTTTCGCGAGACTTCTGGCTGCGCCCCCCGCGATAAACCCCGTCATCCGGCGGTCGCGGGGGACCAGCCGGCATCGGTACCGATCCTGCTAAATCCGCGCCAGCTTCTGCAAACCGCGGATCCGCCTTGGTCGGGCGGCGTTGGGAAACACATGCTCCCACGCGGAATACGACACCTCGCCCAGATACAGGTCACCCCGGCTGTCCATCGCCAGCGTATGCGGCGCGATGAAGGTTCCGTCCTCGGTGCCGGCGTGCGGCCCGCCCAGACGGCCCAGTAGCTGCCCATTGTGATCGAGGATCGAGATGCGCGGCCCAATGTTCGGGAAGCGCCGGTTGATCGCCAGGAACGGCCCCAACTCGCCGACGAAAAAGATCGGCTGACGCGTGCCGTGCATGTAAAGTCCGCACGGCCGGAACAAATTGTGCCACTGCGTCACGAATTTCCCGTCGGTGTCGAACACCTGGATGCGGTAGTTCTCGCGGTCGGCGATGTAAACGAAGCCGTCGTCGTCGCAGGTGATGTTGTGCACGACGTTGAACTGGCCCGGATCGGTGCCGAACTCGCCCCACGACATCAGCCAGCGTCCTTCCGGCGTGTATTTGTGCACCCGAGCGTTGCCATACCCGTCGGCCACCAGAATATCGCCGGACGGCGTCAGCGCCGTCTGCGTCGGACGGTTGAACGGCTGGCCGCTGAAAATCGGCGCCGGAGCGCCCGGCGTGCCGATCGTGGACAGCACCTCGCCGTCCAGGGTGCAGTGGCGAATGACGTGATCGCCCTCGTCGGCGCACCAGATCGTCTCGTCCGGCGCCAGATGCACGGCGTGCGGCCGTTTGAATGTCGTTTCGCCCCAGGTGCGCAGCACGTTGCCCTCCCGGTCCAGCACGATCATCGGCCGGTCGCCGCGGTTGAACACGAACACGCGATCCTGCTGGTCGACGGCGACCCCGCCGACATCCTTCAGGTCCCAGTCGTCCGGCAGCTTCGCCCAGTCCGGCTCGACCCGGAATTTGAAATCGCCAAACCCGTGCGAGCCCGACCCAAGAACCACTGTCATGCGCGTTGCCTTTCTTGGAGCGCCGGAACCAGCAGCGCCGGCCCGATTTGGTCAAGCCCAGTACAACCCAGAAGCGCCATGTCGCGGTCGATCTCGAGCGACAGGAAGGAGATCGCGTGCCGCACGCCTGCCTTGCCGCCGATCGCCGCCGCGTACAGGAACGGCCGCCCCACGAAAACGAATTGCGCGCCCAGAGCCAGCGCCTTCAGCACGTCGGTGCCGCGCCTGACGCCACTGTCCATCGTGACCGTCAGCCCGAAGCTGGCCGCCCGCACCTCGGGCAGCGCGTGCAACGACGGCATCGCCCCATCGAGCTGCCGTCCGCCGTGGTTGGAGACGATGATGCCGTCGGCGCCGATCGCCTCGGCCTGACGCGCGTCCTCGGGTGCCAGGATGCCTTTCAGCAGCAAGGTTCCCGGCCAGCGGTCGCGGATCCAGGCGATATCATCCCAGCACAGCGCGTCGCGCCGCCCAAAACTCCGTTCCGCCTGGGCCGAGATCACCGGCGCGCCACGCACCGCGTCCACATTCTCGAAATGCGGCATGCCCCGGGTCAGCAGCGTCCGGCACAGATTGCCCAACAGCCACCGCGGATGCGTCATCCCATCCCACGCCAGGCTCGTACTGGGCCGTAGCGGCAGCATGAAGCCGTTGCGGGCGTTGTTCTCCCGGTTGCCGGCCACCGCCACGTCAACGGTGATCACCAGCGTGCGGTAGCCGGCGCGCGCCACGCGATCCACCAGCGGACCGATGCGCGCGCGGTCGCCGGGGATATAGGCCTGGAACCACGCCGCCGGATTAGCCCGGAGAATGGTCTCGAGCGGCATCAGCGAGGAGCCGCTGAGAATGAACGGGATGTTCGCTTCGCCGGCGGCCTCGGCCAGCACGCGCTCGCACTCGAAGGCCATCAGCGACGTGGCGCCCATCGGCGCGATGCCGAACGGCGCGGCGTAGGTGGTGCCGAACAGGGACGTGCTCAGGCTCCGGCCGATGGTGTTGACCAGCACGCGCGGGCGGAACGACCAGGCGGCGAAAGCGGCGCGGTTGGCGTCGCGCGCGGCGTTGGTCTCAACCCCGCCCTCCACGAAGCCGAAAATCCGCCGCGGCAAATGCTTGCGCGCGCGCGGCTCCAGGTCTTCCAGCGCGTAGATGTTCGCCAGCCGTCGCGGCAGGTCCGCCGCCAGTTGTGGCGTGACCGAGGACCAGACCCGTTCGTCGCGCGTCGCCGCGACGGGGGTGTCGATGACGTCCGCCGGCATCCGCGTATCCTCCGTGGTTGCGGCTTCGAGTCGTATGGTAATATGATTAGACCTCCAGTCAAGGATCAGCCAGACGACCCAGCAGTTCTCAGTTTGACGCAACCGCTCACATTTCCCGTCATCCTCCGGCTCGACCGGAGGATGACGGATTGGGGTGTCCAACCGGCAAAATGAGAACTGCCGCGGACGACCAGTATCGCTATCGATAAAGCGTGAGCCACCGTCGCGACACAGTCACCGTCGCGTCACCGTAACGGCCGGGCTCAACCTCTCCCGTCATCCCCGGGTTCGACCCGGGGATCCATCGCGGCACCGAGCTGGAATTGATCCCCGGGTCGAGCCCGGGGAAGACGGGAGAGGCAGCCGTTCGCCGCTCCACCGCCTGACGATGCCCGCGGGGACCAACCATCCCGCGGACCACGCGTTTTGGGGAAACAGCAAGTCATGAAGATCACCGATGTCCGCGCTCACGTTCTGGAAGCGAAACTGGCGCAACCGTTCGCCTATTCGCGGATGTGGTACGCGAAACGGATGTCGATGATCGTCGAGATCGTCACCGATGACGGCCTGGTCGGCTGGGGCGAATGTTACGGACCGGCACGGATCAACGCGGCCGTCGTGCGGGAACTCGGATCGTTCCTGATCGGACACGATCCCGTGCGCGGCGAATTCCTGTGGCACGAACTGTATGCCCGCTACCGCGACCATGGCCAGAAGGGCGTGATCGTCCAGGGCCTGAGCGGCATCGACATCGCGCTATGGGACCTGCGCGGCAAATATTTCGGCCAGCCGATCCATCGGCTGATGGGCGGTCCGGTGCGTGAGAAAGTCAAGGCTTACGCAACCGGCCTTTACCGGCGCGACCGCCCCGACCACATCGTCTATTTGTGCGAGGAAGCCCTCGAATCCCGCGCCCTGGGCTTTCAGGCGATGAAATTAAAGGTCGGCTTCGGGGTCGAGGACGACGTCCGCGCCGTCCAGGCGGTGCGCCAGGCGATCGGACCGGACATCGGTCTGATGATCGACGCCAACCACGCCTACGACGCCATGGAGGCCATCCGGCTCGGCCGCCGCATCGAGGCATGCGACATCGGCTGGTTCGAGGAACCCGTCCCCCCCGAGGACATCGACGGCCATCTGGCGGTCAAAGCCGCGCTGTCGATCCCGATCGCCACCGGCGAGTGCGAGTTCACCCGGATCGGCTTCCGCGGCCTGCTGGAACGCCGCGCGGCGGATGTCATCCAGCCCGACCTGTGCGCCGCCGGCGGTCTTTCCGAATGCAAGAAGATCGCCGACATGGCGCTGGCTTACGGCGTGCGGTTCGCGCCGCATGTTTGGGGTACCGGGATCGCCGTGGCCGCCGCGGTGCAGTTGCTCGCGGTCGTCGCCGACTGGACACCGCCCTCGCTGCACCCCGTCGAGCCGATGCTGGAGTTCGACCGCACCGAACATCCGGTCCGCGCCGCGCTGCTGACAACGCCCGTCGCGCCGGTGAACGGCTACGTCACGGTGCCGTCCGGCCCAGGTCTGGGGATCGAGGTCAACCGCGACGCGCTGGTTCGTTTCAAGGCCGACGCGTAGACCCGGCACCCGTCATCATCGTCATCCCTGGGCTAGACCCCATGCGCGCTAAAATAGCGACCCCGATGGAATTGGGCGTGCGTCAAACGGTGCCCTCCCTCGTCATGGTCCTCCCCCGACTTGATCGGGGGAGGACCATGACGAGGGATGCGGTCAGCTCAGTGCCATCGACTCGAACCCGGTAATCCCCATCGACACCGCCCGCGCCGGCAGGGGCACGGGTTTGGGTGGCACCAGCGTGCCGGTCAGCACGATGTCTCCCGAGTGCAACGACAACCCGCCGCGCGCCAACGCTTTGGCCAGCCACAGCAGTGAATCGAAAGCCGTCAGCACGTCACGGACCGAGCCGTTCCAACGCTGGCCATCGATTTCGATGAACCCTTCGGCGGCGGTCAGGTCCTGTGTTCTCCAACCAGTGTTTTCCGCACCGACCACAAATCCCACCTGAAAGAAATCGTCCGCGATCAGGCTCGGCACGCCGACCGCGGCCGGATCGTCGTAACGGCTGTCGATGATCTCGCAGCCGAAATGACAGGCCCCGATCGCATCCGTAACGGTCGCGACCGACAGCGCCGGGTCCGCCCCGTCGATATCCTTCCCCAACACCACCGCGATCTCGCATTCCACCGAGGGCCGCGCCAACGGCCGGCGCAACGCCTCCGCCAAAGTCGCCGAACGCCCGCTGGCGAACAGTCCCGCGTAAACCGGTTCGCTCAGCCCAAACCCGCGCTGCCCGGACGCCGACGTCGAACCCACCTTCCAGCCGACCCGAGCATCGCCCGCCGCCATCAACCGGCCATGAATCGCGTTCCGCAACCGGTAGCCGTCTTCGATCGTCGTCGGCCGCAGAGCCTTATCGATCCCGGGCCACGCCGGACGCCGCCCACGCGCGCTGACAAAGGATTCGACACTGTCCTGGTGCATGGGCTGCCTCCCGTTTGACGGTATGCTGGATCATTTGATATGACTATATCAAATCGGCTTCGCCAGGCCACCACGAACAACGCGCGGCCGGATGGAAACGGAAGGAAATCCGCATGGCGATGCGCAAGAAACGGTCGTTCATCTACGTCCTGCTGTTCACCCTGCTGGCCATCAGCATGCTGGACCGCATCAACCTCTCGGTGGCGGGAAGCTCGATCGCCAAAGAAATGGGTCTGTCGCCCACCGCGCTCGGCTACCTGTTCTCCTCGTTCCTGTGGATCTATATCATCTGCCTGCTCCCCGCCGGAGCCATCACCGACCGCCTGGGCACCCGCCGCGCCATCGCCGGCGCCGTCAGCCTGTGGTCGATCGCGCAGATGTGCAGCGGGTTCGCCCCCACGCTGGTGCCGCTGCTGCTTAGCCGCCTCGGCCTCGGCACCTTCGAATCCTTCACCAATCCCGGCGCCAACAGCGTCATCCGAGAATGGGCGCCCAGAGCCGAACGCGGCCTCGCCTCCTCCGTCTGGATCAGCGGCTCGCTCGCGGGACCCTCGGTCGGCGCGCTGCTGGTGTCCTGGCTGGTGACCGATTTCGGCTGGCGCGTGTCCTTCATCGTCACCGGCCTGATCGGCCTCGCCTGGGTCGGCGTCTGGCTGCTGGTGTTCCGCCGCCCCGAGGCCGCGTCGTGGCTTGGCTCCGAGGAACGCGCCATGATCCTGGCGCAACGCGACACGCCGCGTACCGAGAACGGACCCTCGATCGGTTACCGCGGATTGCTGGCCTCGCCGACGATGTGGGGGCTGTTCCTGACCCAGGGTTGCCTGACCTACACGGCGTATTTCTTCCTGACCTGGCTGCCCGGCTACATGCAGATGGCGCGCGGCATGACCATCATGCGCAGCGGCGTCTACACCGCGTTGCCCTACGGCCTCGCGATCGTGTTCTGCATCGTCCTGAGCCATATCTCCGACCGCCTGCTGAGCCCCGAGGCGCAGCATGCCGGCAAGCGCCGCTACGCCGTCGCCTGCGGCAGCCTGGCCACCGCCGTGGTGCTGGCGACGCCGTTCGTCGACTCGATGCCCGCCATCGTCGTCCTGCTGACCATCGCGCTGACCTTCAGCGGCGCCTCGCAATCGTGGAACTTCGCGCTGACCAACGACCTGCTGCGCACCCCCGCCGACGTCGGCCGCGCCTTCGCCTTCCTCACGTTGGGCGGCAACAGCTTCGGCATCATGGCACCCATCGTCACCGGTTATCTCGTGACCGGCACCGGCAGTTTCACCATCCCGTTCATCGTCTGCGGGGTGTTGGCGCTGCTCGGCGCGACCGCCGCGCTGTTCGGCGCCCGCGGCGCGATCGGCGAGCAAGCTCAATCGGCCCACGCCGGCCCCGCGGCGCAGGTGGCGTAGATGATCCCCGACATCACCAACCCGGTGCGTCGCAGGCTGGATGCCGGCGAACTCGCTCTGGGCCTGATCGTGCGCATGGCGCGGTCCGGCGACATCGCCCGGATCGCCCGCACCAGCGGCCACGATTTCCTGTTCATCGACGTGCAGCACGCGATCTTTTCGCTGGAGACGATCGGCCACATCGCTCAGGTGGCTCTGGGCCGCGGCGTGGCGCCGTTCGTCCGGGTCAGAAGCTGCCGCGATCCCGATATCTCGGTGATGCTGGACCGCGGTGTCACCGGCATCGTCGTTCCTGACGTGAACACCGCGGACGACGCGCGCGTGGCCGTGCGAACCTGCAAGTTCGCGCCGATCGGCACAAGGTCGGTCACCACCGGATATCCGATCTTCAATTACCAGCCCGTGCCGATGGCCGACGCCATTCCGCTGCTCAACGCGCAGACCTTCGTCGTGTGCATGATCGAAAGCCTGGAAGGCCTGCGCAACATCGACGCCATCGCCGAGGTCGAGGGCGTGGACGTGATTCAGGTTGGGCTGACGGACTTACTCGCCGACATGGGCAAGCCCGGCGCCTATGGCGACCCCGAGGCGATGGCCGCGGTCGCGCGCATCGCCGCGGCGGCGCTGGCGCACGGCAAACATGCCGGGGTCGGCGGCGATAACGACCTGACCCGCCAGGCGGAGTTCATCCGGCAGGGCGTGCGCTTCGTCCCCACCCAGTCCGATGGCGCGTTGCTGATGAATGCCGCGACGCGCGTGGCCGCCGATCTGCGCCGTGTCGCCGGACAGAGCGACTGACCGATCGGATGTCGAGGCGCTGTGATAAGGGGGGACGTGACGGCCGCGTAGCGTCATCCTCGGGCTCCCGAACGTCATCCTCGGGCTCGACCCGAGGATCGGCCTGCACGGAAGTCGAGCCCTGCCCGAGAGCACCGGGTCTGCGTCGCGCGATGCCAGGGTCAGTATGCCAGGGTCAGG
>PLSZ01000379.1 GCA_003164305.1 Acetobacteraceae bacterium | reverse complement strand
AAGGTGTCTGGGCTGGCCGATCCTCGGGTCGAGCCCGAGGATGACGATGGGAGGGCCAAGAATGACGTTCGCGGGAAGGTGTTCGCCGTCACCGGTCTTATCTTGATGCTCATGGGATCAGTCCGGGCCAGGACGAAGTACTGGGCAACGGCCAATGTTTCGTTCGGGTGGTATTATATCACCCCTGCTTCCGTAACGCCGGAATTCCTTTTCTACCGGAAACAAACGACCTCGAAACGGTTTCGACCGCGTTGACCCAGCCCCGTTCGGCTCAGGTTCCGAACCGGGGACTTACCAATGGGACTGGCGAGGATATTCAGCGCCGGCGGAACATCACGCTCAGATTGTTCGCCGGCATCGCGATTCGCTCGGGCGCATTGAACTCATGCTGACGGGCAATCGCGGTGATTTCGTCCAGATCGCGTATGCCCCAGGATGGATCGCGCGCCCGCAAATCCGCGTCGAACGCCGCGTTGCTGGCGGCGGTATGCACACCCGCCTCCCGAAACGGGCCATAAAGGAACAGGAGCCCACCGGACGGCAGCACGCGCGCGGCACCCGCGAGCAGCCCCAGCGTAACTGTCCAGGGGGCGATATGGACCACGTTGATCGCGACGATGGCGTCTGCCTCGGTCACTGGCCAGACCTCCGCCGAGGCGTCGAGGAGCAGCGGCGGCAGCAGGTTCGGCGGGCCCATCAGGTCGCGCCAGGCCTCAATGCTGATCAATGCATCCGGATCATGGTCGGTCGGCTGCCATGTCAGGGAAAGCAGCGCGCGACTGAACCATACGGCATGCTCGCCGGTGCCGCCGCCAATTTCCAGCACCAGCCCGGATCGCGGCAGGCATTCTCGCAGCACGCGCAAGATGGGCTCACGATTACGGGCCGCGGCGGGGGCGGGGGCGGATCTGGCGGAGCGGCTCATCCGATTGGCAACTCCTTCGCCAAAAATGTTTATCCGGACCGCCGGGCGAATCCCCCGGAAGCGGCGGAGCGGCGGGACTTCGTGATGGCGCCCCGCCTGGCCGGTCCTATGACGAGACCTTCGATCCTCTCGCGGGCGAAGATCGCGTCATTGGCGCGACCCGCGCGGTCGCGGCATTGGGCACCAGCCATTGATCCGATCGTCTCCGCGGTCTCGATGGCGCTCAGCGGAGATCGCCGATCGAGGCCTTCGGGGACGATGCAGCCATCTTCAGGCCGTTTTGGCCCTGAGCTCATCGAGCTGCGCCCGCGCGCCGGCGGCCATGCACGACGCGTCGGACGTCAGCATCACCATGTCGAAGCCGCGCTTCACCGCGCCCGCCGCGAACGGCGCGCCGGCACAGTGCATGACGCATTTGATGCCGTGCTTATGCGCGGTCTCCCGGATCTTGTCGCAAGTGGCGATATGCAGCGGATCGGGGTTATCGCCGCGCGGGGCCAGACCCAGCGCGAACGACAGGTCGGCCGGCCCGATGTAGACGGCGTCCAGCCCAGGCGTGGCGCAGATGGCATCGAGGTTGGCCAGGCCCTCCTTCGTCTCGATCATGGCCATGATGACGATCTCGTCGTTGGCGTTGGCCACGTAGTCGGCGCCGCCGTAGTGCACGGCGCGCACGGGCCCATTGGAGCGCATCCCGACGGGCGGGTAGCGGCACGCGGCCACCGCCTTCGCCGCTTCCTCGGCGGTATTGACCAGCGGCACGATGATGCACATCGCGCCAAGGTCCAAGGCCTTCATGATGGTCGCCGGCTCGTTCCAGGCAACGCGCACGACCGGGACGGTCTCGGTCTGCGAGATCGCCTGCAGCATCGGCAGGACGTCGCCCAATTCGGCGGTGCCGTGTTGCAGGTCGATGCACAGGGCATCGAAGCCCTGACGCGCCATGACCTCGGCCGTGAACCCGTGGGACACGGAGAGCCATCCCAAAGTCGCGCATTTTCCGTCGCGCCACATCTGCTTGATCTTGTTCGGTCGCATCGTCGTCCCTCTGGTGTTGTTCATTGGTTCCGTGAACGGGTTACGCACTATCAAACGCAAACGCGCGCCCGAAGCAAGGGCCGCGCGGCCTCGGCGAGGCACAATCCGGGCTGGCCCACCTTGGTCGTCGCATGGCACGGATTGGCGAACGGGCATGATCGCGGCCGTTGACGGTCCGAAAATTTTTCCCGAGGCGATCGGGCGCGGTGTATCCCGAGACGATGCCACGGAGGCGCGTTGCGCGGTTTATTCGGAACGGTGCGCGATTCGTTTCTTAAAAGCATCGTAATTCCGTCATGCTGGCCCCATGCTCGTCGGCACCCGGGTTTTTCCACTCTTTCGGGTAGGATCACCGGTGCTGATCTGACCAGCCTGGGATCATCCGCCCCGATGCAGGCGACGGTCGAGCGCGATCAAGGCCGTGCTGACCGTCGCGGCGAAGACGATCAGCAGCAGTGTGACCGCCATGATCACTTCGGTGTTCTGCAACCCGATCGCGGTCATCAGCAGGAATCCAAGACCCCGTTGCGAGCCGAACATCTCGCCCAGAATGGTGCCGATCAGCGTCAAGGAAACTCCGATCCGAATGCCGGTGAAGATCTCCGGCAGGCACGCCGGCAGCACGATCGAACGCACCGTTTCAGCCTGGCTCAACCGCATCACCCGCGCTGTCTTCAACAGGACCGACGGTACGTTGCGACAGCCGCTGATCGTGAAGATCGCGATCGGAACGATCCCGTGGATCGCGCCAAAGGCGACCTTGGCCGGCATGCCGATGCCGAAGATCAGCAGCACGATCGGATACAGCGCGATCTTCGGCACTGAATTGGCGGCGAGCAGGAAGGGCTCCGCGATCCGCGCCGACAGGTCATGCAGGCCGATCAGCAGGCCAATCGCCAGGCCCGCGACGATCGCGATCGCGAGGGCGATCAGAAATGCCTCTCCGGTCTCGCTGATGTGGCCCAGAAACACCGTGGTGGTGAACATCTGTCCGAGCCTGAGGATCGTTCTCCACGGCGATGCCAAAGCGTCCGGTCCGGCAGCCAATGCGACGGCCTGCCAGACCAGCAACAGGCCGCCAATCAGCCAGATGGAGTCCGCGGACCGGCGCATCACAAACCGCGCCGGCGTGCCATCAGCCTCCGCTCCCATTTGTCGAGGCCGAGGTTGACCACCACGGCGACCAGCAGCACCAGCAGAATGAGCGGATACATCGTGGCGTTATCGAAATTGTCGAAAGCGTAACGGATTTCATAACCGACGCCGGTCCGCGACATGATGAACTCGGCGCCGATCACGCCGATGAAGGCATAGGCGACCGCGAGCTTCATTCCGGTGAACAAATGCGGCATCGCGTATGGCAGCGTGATCCGCAGCGCCGTCGCGACGGGGCCCATACGATGGACCAGCGCGGTTTTGGCCAGCACCGCCGGCACGCTGTCCAATCCGGTCAGCGTGCTGACGATCACCGCGACCACCGCCAGCATGAAGCCGATCAGGATCTGCGGCGCGTCGCCCAGACCGAACACCACGATCAGCAGGGGATAGAACGCGTAGATCGGGATCGCGTAATACGTCGCGAACAGCGGCTCCAGCACACGCCGCAGCGGCGCCAGGCGGTGTACCAGAGCACCCGTCGCGATGCCCACGACAATCGATCCCGCGACCGCCACCACCACATGGGTCAGCGTGTTCGCGATCGCGGTGTTCATGCGGCCGGAACCCAGCAGACGCAGCATGTCCACGGCAATGGTACTGGGCGGGGGCAAGGTGATCCGGTCGATCGCCCCCGACCGGCAAAGGATCTCCAGAATAACGATCGGCACGCCCAGAAGTAACAGCCGCCACAGCGCGACCATCTATCGGGCACCGGCCGACAGGCTGGTCCCCGACAGACTGGTCCCCGACAAACTGGTCACCGACTCCTCGCGCAGCCGTCGCCATAGCCTGGCCGTAACGGCCCCGAACTCCGGGTCCGCGACGATCCGGCTGTCGCGGTCGGGCGGCCAGCCGGTTTCGATGATCTCCAGGATGCGGCCGGGCCGCGCCGACATCACGCCGATGCGATCGGCGAGCATCGCCGCCTCATCCAGCGCGTGCGTGATCAGCAGAATGGTGGCGCCGGTGTCGCGCCAGACCCGCAACAGCTCATCGCCCATCAACAAGCGGGTTTGCTGGTCCAACGCGCCGAAGGGTTCGTCCAGCAGAATCAGTCTCGGCTGCGTCACGAGGGTGCGCGCGATGCAGACACGTTGGCGCATNNCCGAGCCGGCGGACTCCGAAGGCGATGTTGTCCGCGACCGTCAGCCAGGGAAAGCAGGCGTTCTCCTGAAACACGACACCGACGCCGTCGGGAACCCGTCCGGTGATCGGCTGCCCCTCGAACGCGATCGTCCCCTCGGTCGGCGGAGCCAAGGCGGCGATCAGTTCCAGCAGCGTGGACTTGCCGCAGCC
>PLSZ01000384.1 GCA_003164305.1 Acetobacteraceae bacterium | reverse complement strand
CAATGTTTCGTTCGGGTGGTATTATACCAGGCGTCCGAAACATTGACGCGCGATCGCCCTGATCGTCATGGCCCGGCTCGACCGGGCCATCAGCAGACGCACAGTTTGCGTCGAGCGATGGCTCGGTCAAGCCGAGCCATGACGTGGGTCAATGTTTCGGACGCCTGGTATAACGAGCGACGTATTACTTTTCGTCCCCCGTCATGGTCCGGCTCGACCGGACCATCAGCGCGAACACACCGGTGAGAGCGATTTTGGGGACACCGATGGACCGGTCGAGCCGGACCATGACGGGGGACGAACGTTTCCGTTCAATCCTCGACAACTATTTTAGCGACCCATTGGCACAAGCCCCGTGAAGACGAGGAAGAATCGTCCACGGAACGATTTGAATCACGCCTCGCCGTTCTTGTCCCACACGCTGGCGAACACGCGAAGGAAGTTGCCTCCCAGAACCTTGGCGATGTCAGATTCGGCGAAGCCGCGCCCACGGAGCGCGTCCGGCAGAATCGCGAAATCATCGACGTATCCGAAGCCCTCGGCGTAGATGGTATCGATCGTGTAATCGCCAACGATCGCCGGATACCGCCGGCGGAACACTCGTTCGAAGCGGATCAGCGATTCGCCTTCGAAAAAATCCGAACCGATGCCAACATGATCGATCCCCCATTTGTCGGCGACGTAAGCGATATGGTCGATCACGTTGTCCAGGTTCGGCCTCTGTCCGGGCGATGCCTCACAGAACGGCGCATAGGCGGTGATGCCAATCACCCCGCCGCGTTCAGCGAGCGCGGCAAGCACGTCATCCGGAGCGTTGCGCGGGTGATTCCGCAACGAACGCACATTGGCATGCGTGATGACCGGCGTGCCGCGCGCGAATTCGATCGCCTCACGTGCCGTGCGGGCGCCCGCATGCGCGAGATCGACCACCATGCCCGCGTCATCGATCTCCCGGATGCAGACACGGCCGAATTCGCTCAGACCGGTGTCTTCCAGCTCCAGGCAGCCGCAGCCGATGGCGCTCCGTTCATTGTACGCGAGTTGCACGATGCGCTGACCGAGCTTCGCCATGATCAGCAGCAGGCTCGGGTCGCCTTCGATCTTGGAGTTAAGCCCCTGACATCCGAATATGATGCCCAGACGCCCCTCACGCTGAGCCCGCGCGATGTCGGCGGTGGAACGGACATGCAGCAACCGTGGCTCGAGTTCGAAATACGAGAAATAGCCGTGCAGACTGTGCAGGTAGGCGCGAAAATCATCGACGCCCTGCGCGACACCCTTGATCCCCATCGTCACATTCATCGCGGTCAGGCCGGACGCGAGCGCGCGATCGAGCCATGGTCGCCCATTCCGCGCGGGCGGTGGCAACTGGGCCGCCGGCAGAAGGGCCGCGGATCCCATGCCGTCGATCAGCAACAATGGTTCGTCCGCCATGGGCCAATCTCCTGGAAAGTTACGATGTGATCGGACATTATCTCATTTGACCACGACAATCGCGCCGTTGGATCATCGCGGCAACCCAATCTCCGCCGCATCGCCGCGCCGCCCGGACAACACAGCGCCCGACGCGGATTTTTAGGACAAAACACGATGGATTTCGGCTATTATCTGCCCTGCTATTGGCCCGACACCACCTATCCAATGCAGCACATGTATCGGGAAATGGTCCGCGAGGCGCAGTTCGCCGAGGAACTCGGCTACGTCTCCTTCAGTATCCCCGAACACCATTTCACCAACGCGCTCGTTCACCCAAGCGGACTGCTGAGCGCCGTGCATGTGGCGGCCCATACCAAACGCGTCCCGATCATGACCGCGACCACGGTACTGCCGTTTCACAATATCCCGATGCTCGCGGGACAAATCGCGCAGGCCGATTGTCTGACCAACGGTCGGATCCAGATCGGAGTCGGCCGCGGTGCCTACCAGTACGAGTTCGAACGGCTGCAGATCCCGATGGAGGATGCGCGCGAGCGGTTCAGCGATTCGCTCGATCTGCTGGTCAAACTGCTGTCGGAGTACGACGTCGAATGGGACAGCCGATTCTACAAACTGCCGCCGACCACGATCACGCCCCGCCCGGTACAGACCCCTCACCCGCCGATCTGGTTCGCGGCGACCACGCCCGAGACGCTCGACTACGCCGCCGGTCGAGGGTTCCCGGCGATGACCACACCGCTACGCGAGTCGTTCGCCAAGGTCGTGGCTCAGGTCGAAGCGTTCAAACGCGGACGAGAGCGCGCCGCTGGCGACAAGAGCGGGATCCGGTTATCCATGCTGATCATGGCCTTCGTGACCGAAAATCGCCGGCATACGGACGAACTGGTGCAGCACGCTCTGGGCCGTCACCGGCGTTTCCTGAACGCGTTCGGAACGAAAGGCGATGTCAGGGCGGGAGCGCTCAGCCTGCGCGAGTCGGACCTCACCGCCGAGCAAATCGAACAAAACCTCGTCATCGGGCCGCCGGACGTGGTCGCCGAGAAGATCTCGCGCTACGCGGCGCTGAACATCGACAATCTCCAGCTCAACATGAATTTCGGCGCGCCACACGAACAGGTCATGCGATCGCTCGAACTTTTCGCGACACGCGTGATGCCGAACATTCACTTATCAGATCAATCGGAAGACGAGACAAAACAGGAGGGATAACATGGGGCTTCTTTCACGTCGGAGTTTGTTACGGTCCACGGTGGCGACCAGCGCCACGACTGGTCTCGCCAGTTCCCGCATCGCCAGCGCGGCGATCGAAGGAACGGCGGATTTCCGCATCGCGACCTGGGGTGGCAGTTGGCGCGACTCGATCGCGAAAAACATCGTCGGGCCCATGGATGTGCACGGCGGATCGATCGACTACGTACTGGGTAATCCGGACGACAACCTGGCGAAACTCGTCGCGGCGCACCGCGGCGGCCAGCTTCCATTCGATACGATGGAGTGCAATCCGGATCAAACGCCCTTGCTGACGAAGTCAGGCCTGTTCGAAACCCTCGACTACGCGAAGCTGCCAAACGCCGCCAGGCTTCCCGACTGGGCCAGAGTAAGCTGCGTCGCTTACACCGTCGCGACCGAAGACGGCATCCTTTACAACGAAGAGAAATTCAAAAGCGCCGGCATCGCCGCGCCGAAAAGCTATCTCGACCTGAAAGATCCTCGGCTGGCGGGCAAGGTCGCGTTTCCCGACATCTCCAATTCACAGCACTGGAACGCGGTCGTCGGACTCGCGATGTTGGGAGGCGGCGATGAAGCCAACATGACCCCGGCCATTCAACTGATCAACGAACTCAAACCGGCCTATTTCTTCGCCGCGTCGACCGATCTCGCGACCCGCTTCGGCTCCGGCGAGATCTGGGCGGCTCCCTGGCAGGTCGGTTGGGCGGTTCGCCTGAAGCGATCCGGGGTTCCCATCGCGATGGCGTACCCGTCCTTCGGTAGCAAGGTCGGCGCGCTCTATCCGATTTGCGTCAGTGTCATCAAGGGAACGCCGCGCGGCGCCGAGGCATATGCATTCATTGACGAATATCTCTCGCCTCAGGCGCAGGCCGCGCACGGCACCGCCACGGGAACGCTGCCGCTCAATCCGGACGCGCAATCCGCCCTGGCGAAGGACCCGATCAATCAGTCGCTGATGATCCTGAGCGCCGATGGCCTCAAAAACATGTTTCAGATCGACTGGTCGCGCCTCGATACGGCCAAATGGCGCGAGGCGTGGAACCGCGGCGTCACCCGCTGACGCATCGTGGCAAGCGTTTCGCTTCAGAATCTTTATAAATTCTACGGCGGAGCGGTGGTCGTCGAAGACGTCAACCTGATGGTTGAGCAGGGCGAGTTCGTGGTCCTGCTTGGCCCCTCCGGTTGCGGCAAGACAACGACGCTCCGCATGGTGGCGGGCTTCGTCCAACCCAACGGCGGACGCATCCTGATTGGCGGCGAGGATGTGACATATGTCGCGCCCCGGCTGCGCTATGTCGGAATGGTTTTTCAGAACTACGCGCTGTTTCCAAACATGACAGTGGCGGAAAACATCGCGTTCGGCCTTCGGCAAAGAAGGGTGCCGCGCGCGGATGCCGCGAAGCGCGTCGCTGAACTTCTCGATCTGATCCAGTTGCCGGGGAGAGGCGACAACGCGGTTGGCGCGCTGTCCGGCGGTCAGCAGCAGCGCGTGGCCCTGGCGCGCGCGCTCGCGGTCTCACCACGGGTACTGCTGATGGACGAACCGCTCGGCGCGCTCGACGTCAGGCTGCGCGAAGACATGCAACTCGAGTTGACGCGGATCCAGCGGCGGCTCGGCATCACAACCATTCTGGTCACGCATGACCAGCATGAGGCGATGACCCTCGCCGACCGGATCGTGGTGATGTCCGATGGCCGGATCCAGCAGATCGGCACGCCCGATCATGTCTACTACAACCCCTGCAATCGCTTTGTCGCGGAGTTCGTCGGCAGGAACAACGTGCTGAGCGGACGCGTCGAGGCGACGCGTGGCGATGAGGCCTTGATCGCTTTGCGTGGCGGCACGCGAATTCGGGTGCCGGCCAAAAAAGCCGTGGCGGCCGGCGAGCAGGTCGATGTCACGATACGGCCACAGCATATGCTGATTTCCGATACGCCCGCCGGCGATCCGGACACCATCACCGGCCTCGTCGAGGAACACCGCTTTCTGGGCAACGTCGTGCATTATTCGATCCGCCTGCCGTCGGACGACGTTGTTCTCGTTGAAAGCCCGGCGGAAACGGCGCCCCCCGCTCTGGGGACCGGCGTGTCGTTAACCTGGCGCAAGGATCACGCGCTGCTGTTCGACGCACGGGGACAGGCGCTGCATGGCGGCTAACGCGAACCCGGTTCGCGATGACCAGGCCGCGGCGGCAACGAACCGCCAGCCAGGGCGAACCGGGACCAGATGGGAATGGTTCCTGTGGCCCGCCGTGCTGATCTCTTTCATGCTCCTGGTGTTCCCACAGGCCAATTTCATCTGGTTGAGCCTTCACGCGGACCTCGGTCTTGGCCAGGTGTCCGATGCGCTGACCGGCGAGAATTACCTACGGCTCCTGACCGATCCATTTTATCTGAACGCATTCTGGCTGACGCTTTATCTGTCCGTCGCGACCGCCGCCTTCGGGCTGCTGGTGGGTTTTCCAGCGGCCTACGCGCTGGCGCGGATCGGGGGCTGGACCGCTTCGCTTCTGCTGAGCCTGATCCTAACGACCTCGCTCATCACCGTCGTCGTAAAACTCATTGGGTTGAACATCATTCTCGGGGCGAGCGGGCTGATCAACCAGATCGTGCTCGGCCTTTCATTGAGCAACAGCCCGATTCAGATGATCAACAATGAATTCGGCGTGTTCATCGGGCTGGTTNNACCCTGCCGCTGATGATCGTACTGCTGTTTGGCGTGGTGCAGACAATACCGGTCAGCCTGGAGGAAGCCGCGACCATTCTGGGCGCGACACGCGCGGCGACCTACTGGCAGGTCATTCTTCCGAACGCCAGGGCTGGGCTGCTCTCAAGTGGCCTGATCGCTTTCAATATGAGCATGGGCGCTTTCACCTCAGCCGTCTTGCTCGGCGGCGGGCGGGTGCGCACCGTCCCCGTGCTGATCCAACAAACCATCATTCAGGAGACCAAATATGGCGAGGGCGCGGCGCTTTCGACCACGCTCGTCGGCCTGGCGTTTCTGATCAACGTCGCCGTCATCGCGTATCTGTTCGCCGGTGGGCGCCAGAGGGTGGGGCAGCGTGCGGACTGAACGCGATTGGACCGGACGAGCCGTCAGCAAGACCATTCTCTGCGCGGTCGTGGTATTTCTGCTCGCGCCGTTCATCGTGGTGGTCGGAGCCTCGTTCGACAGTGCGACCGAATATCATGTCACGTTCCCGCCACGCGGTTTTTCGCTGGCCGGATACGAAACGATTCCGTTCAAGTACGCGCTCGCCGGCGGCATCAGCCTCATCGTCGCCGTGGCCGTGGCGATCGTCTCCACGCTGATCGGACTGTGCGCGGCCCTCGGCCTGGTTCGCGGCAACGTGATCGGGCGCGAGGTGTTTCAGTCGTTCTTCCGGTTGCCCGTGCAGATCCCGTTCGTGGTGACCGGCGCGGTCTTCCTGCAATTTTACTATCAGCTGGACGCGGCGACCGGAGTAAATCTTCTTAATGGGTTCCTTG
>PLSZ01000550.1 GCA_003164305.1 Acetobacteraceae bacterium | reverse complement strand
CGTCATGGCCCGGCTCGACCGGGCCATCAGCAGACGCACAGTTTGCGTCGAGCGATGGCTCGGTCAAGCCGAGCCATGACGTGGGTCAATGTTTCGGACGCCTGGTATAAGATGATTCCGGACGGACTCTGAGCGAACCACAAAACAGCCGGGTAGAAATCGTCACTCAACACCTTGGATCCCGATTGGCCACGCGGACTTCACCCGTCTTCCGCGACATAACGCCGCTCGCCGGTTCGCGGATTGCAATACACCCTGATGTTTCGCCCGGAACGCGGATCGGCGAATCGTTCCGCCAAGCGTTCCCATCCCGCGCCGGGCGGCTCCGTCCGGATCGGTTTGTAAACATACCGTTCAAACAATAACGCCAGGATCAACGTGGCGCCGAGCACCGCCGGAGCGATCCCGGCGCAACCCGCCATCGTGGCGATCGCTCCCGTCAGCAACAGGACAAAGCCCAGTACGAACGCCGCGATCCGGACCATTCGTTGTCAGGCCGGGTCTGGCTCGATCACCACCGCGGTGCCGTAAGCGACGATCTCGCTCATGGTCTGACCGATCTCGGCGCTGTCGAACCGCATCATGACCACAGCGTTCGCGCCCATGAGCGATGCGTTTTGCACCAGGCGGTCGATGGCGTGGCGCCGCGCCTCTTCGAGCAGCGCGGTGTATTCCTTGATCTCGCCACCGACGAGGGAGCGCAGCCCGGCCATGATGTTGCCGCCCAGTCCGCGGCTGCGCACGACGACGCCGAAGCATTGGCCCTTGACCTCGCGCACGCGATAGCCGTGCAAATTCTCCGTGGTGACGACGATCATGCCGCTCTCCCTGGTTCGCTCCCGGGAATGGCGCGCGTCCGGGTTACAGCCGGGTGACATGGGCGGACACGCATCGCCACCCCGATCCCGCACGGACCCAGACATCGGTATAACGTCCCGCGCCCGGATCGCCGTTTGGCGAAGTGTAGCTGGTGCGAGCATGAATGATGGCGACGTCGCCGAACAGACGGATCACCACGTCATGCGCGCTCAAATTCGCGATGGTAACCGGCCGCGCGGTCTGTGCCAGGAACCCCTCACGGTCGATCAGCGATCCATCCGGATTGGAGCAGTAAAACTCCTCCGCCAGGATTTCGTCGAACCGCCGGACGTCGCCGTTTCGCACGGACGCGATATAGTCTCGATTGAGACCATGCAGGACTTCCATATCGGCCGCGATCGAAGACTGTGTCATGCGTATGCTCCTGTTGGGGCACAAAAGGCGTCTCTCTCGTTCGGCGGCAAGGCAACACGCTTCGGGGCGCGACGACGTCCCGCCGAGGCCGTTTTACCCGCGCATCGTTCCGAGGAACTGGAGCAACAACGCGTTCACCTCGTCGGCCTTCTCTTGCTGCACCCAATGGCCGGCGCCCTCGATCAGATGCACGCCGCGCATGTCGGAGCAGCCGGTGCCTTGCATGCGCTCGATCGCGCCGGGAGTTTGGTAAATCCCCCAGTCGCTCCGCCCGGCGATGAACAGCGACGGAACGTCGATGCTTCGGCCGGAGAACACCTGCAAATCGCCCAGTCCGATGCCTTCGGTACGGGAGCGATACCATTGCAAACCGCCCTGGAATCCATTGCGCGCATACTCGCCGGCGTAGACCTGGAGTTCTGCCTCGGTCAGCCAGCGGCAGGCGGCGATTTCGGCCTCTGACGGCATTTCCGCGGCGACCGTCTCCGCCATGCCGAGAGCCGCGTCCATGATGTAATAAGTCGGCATTTTCGCCAGTTCGGTGGCCGACCACGACGTGAGACGAAACGGCTTGTTGCCGGCCCAGTCGGCGCTTTTGTGATGGTAGTAAGCGCGCAGGAACGCGTGCACGCCTTGCGGGCAATGCCACATGTTTTCGTTTGCCGGCCGGGTCGAATAATACCACTGATAGTGCTTGCGCGGCCGCGGCAGCGCCAGCATCGCGGCGTGCACCGGATCCTCCGCCGGCCGCGCCGATGGCGTCAACGCCGGCGGCCCGCCGAACGGCGCGCTCATCAGCACCAGCGAGCGGAACACGTCCGGCCGCGCCAGCGCGCACCACGCCGCCGCCGAAGCGCCGAAATCGTGGCCCACCACCGCGCTGACCGAACTCCGGCCCAAAGCGGCGAGCAAACCCAACATGTCGCGCACCAAATTCAGCAGCCGGAACGATCCCAGATCGCCGTCGTACGATGCGTCCCAACCGGTCGTCCGCCCATAGCCGCGTTGATCCGGCGCCACGACGTGGAACCCCGCCTGAGCCAGCGCCGGCATCACCTTGCGCCAGGAATACGCGATTTCCGGGAACCCATGCAGCAGCAGCAGCATGGGCCGCCCCTCGGGGGGCCGTCCCTCGGCCTCGAACCCCGCTTCCAGGACATGCACGCGCAGTCCGTTCACATGGTCGATGAAGCGGGAGCGAACGCCTGTGGGCAAACTGGCGGAGGACAAGGGAGACAGGTCGGTCATCGGATCCTCATGCGACACGGTCGCATGGGATGGCGGCAAGGCGCCCCGCGGTCAACCCGGCCGCGCTTTCTCCCAGCCGCTTATCGGCCCGCGACTTAACGGTGCGCGACTTATTGGCTCGGGGTTACCGAATATTGAATCGATTGACGACGCGTGACGCCACGCGCAGCGGCATCGTCACCCCAACCGGCATCGCCCGGTAGAAATCCAGCCCCCTTCCTGGGCTGATCAATGCCTGCCCCGCGATCCCGCCTGGGGGAGCCGCGCCAGGAGGCGCCGCCCCGCCTCGCGCCAGCGCCGCCATGGCGCCCGAAGGCAATGTCCCGGCCGGGATCGTCCCGCCTTGCATCATTCCCGGCGGCGCCACGGCGGAAATCGCTCCCGGCCGTGCCGCGTCGCCCCGCATCATGCCCTCCGGAAGCCGGCCGCCTGTTGGAAATATGCCCGCCTGGCGCCCGGCTATCGGCGGTACCCCATGCACCAGCGACCCAACCATTCCCGGACCCGCCATACCGGGACCGAACGACGGCACCGTCGCCAGCCCCGCCTTGCGCTGTTCCTCCGGCCAAACCGCCGCCACCTTCGCGGCGTAGGGATCTCCCTCGGCCGGGTTGGCGGAGTGATAGTTCCCCGTTGCCCTGTTCCAATCGCCCGTCGCCGCATGCAACTGCGTCAAAAACCGCGCCGCGTAGTCGGCGTTGACCGCCGGCTCGAACGCCAGGTCCAGATTGGGAAACGCGTCCGGGTGATGCATCAGGTTGACCTGCATGCAGCCGACATCGATCGAGCGCACCCCGCGCGCCTGCAACGTCCGCACCGCGGCGACCGCCTCGGCCTTGGTGTCGAAATACGCTCCCTGGCCCTCTGCGTTGATGGTCCAGGGCCAGGCACCCCAGGTCCCGGTGCCCGGATCGCGCCGCCCGCTTTCCACCCGTCCGATCGCCGCCATCAACTGGGCGGGAATCGCGTGGCCCCGTTCGGCGGCGGAAATCGCGGCGCGGCATTGCTCGCCCGGCGGCAGCTCCGCCGGACCCGCCGGCCGATTCGTCGCGGTCGCCTGTGCGGATTCTGTCAAAAGGCAAGAAATTAACGCGATGCGGAGGAGCCAGGCCATCCGAAGGAGTTAGCCGGAAAGGGTTAATGGCGCGTAAACAGGCGGAATTCCGCCGCCTTCATGATTGCCTAACAAAAAAGCATTGGTGCGATGCAAAAAATTACTTGCGCTTCATCCGCCTCCTGGCTACATTGTGCACCGCAGCAACACGGTCACTGACCGAGCTGTCTGCTTTCTTGGACGTTTCCNNTTTTTTTTCGAAGCGGGCTGAAAACCCGCGCCGGCCTCCGCCCAGAAGCCAGGCGATCAGCGTTTCCCGGGACGTCGAACCTCGGCGGCCAGCGCTTCGATCAGGGTGCTCAGATCGGCGCGTACCGCCTCGAACCCCGCCGAGCGCTCGAACCGCGCTTCATCCATATAAAGATCGCGGGCGATTTCGATCTGCAGCGCGTGCACGTTTTCCCGCGGCCGGCCGTAATGGCGGGTGA
>PLSZ01000489.1 GCA_003164305.1 Acetobacteraceae bacterium | reverse complement strand
TCGACCGGGCCATCAGCAGACGCACAGTTTGCGTCGAGCGATGGCTCGGTCAAGCCGAGCCATGACGTGGGTCAATGTTTCGGACGCCTGGTATAAAACGGGTTCATGCAGCGCCTTGCCGTTCACGTCCGTGGACGAACAGGTCACGGCAAGGTCCGGGACGAGGAAGTTACGATCCGCCTGAACACGCGGAATGACACCGGGAGTCGTGACCACTGTGCAAGGGGCGTCGCGCTCCAGCAGGTGATTGCCGATCAGGCGACTCATTTCGCTCTGTATCGCCCCATGCGGCGGCACTGGAGGCGACATCGCGACCGGGACCCCATCCACCAACTGCCAAAGGAAACCGCCCGGCGAGTCCCACTTCAGGAACTCCTCGAGCATCATCGGGCCTGGAAACCGGATCGCCTCGCCAAGACGAAGTGTCACGCAACCGTATGCCCGAGCGGCCGGCTAACGAATCTTGGTCCCGTTATCCGGGCCTTCCGCGGCGACCCACGGATCGATGCAACCGCCTTTGCCGCGCTTGTAGACCTTCAATCCATCGAACGCGACGATCTGCTTATACCGAGCCCAGACCCGGGCGAAGGACGGCTCGGACAGGCTGAGCACACTGATGTAATTCAGACCTTCCCGCGTATCGACCACGGCGATGTCCGGACAGCCGGCGATGAAGTCGTGCGCCACCCACCGGGCGATCGGCCATTCTTTCGCCGCCGCCGGATCGGTATGGGCACGCCAGAGCTCGCCCTTCAGCGCCCACATCGAATCGAAGCGCGACGCCCACAGCACGCCGGTATTGTTGACCACCGGAAAGCCCAGAGCGATCCACTCGGAAAACGCGACATAGGTGCGGGCGTGATGCAGCCGGATCAGCGCCTCCAACCGGGCGACCGTGGTGGTTTTCGGCTCGACCGCCTGGCGCACTTCCGGGCCAAGACGCTGCACGGCGGCGGCGCAGAACAGCGCCACGACGATCCCAGCCACGGCGAGGCCGCGCCAGGCGACCGGCATGGGGCCGGGAGCACCATCCGCGGGCCGCGCGAGGCGCCGCTGATACACCGTGGACGCCGTCCACAGGACCAGCATCAACACCGTCATCACCGTCGCAGGCAGCCGGTGGTAGAACCAGTCCTTGCCGTCGATAAAACAAATGACGCTGGAGACCACCGCGAACGTCATGCCGGTCATCAGCAACGCCGCGCGCGGCAACACCCGGCGATCGCGCCACCACAGAAATAGCGTCAGCGCTTCGGCCGCCAGCAGCGGCGCGCTGGCGATGAACAGCGCCCGGAAGGAAACATCGGTCGCGCCATACAACGCCATCGCCATCGGCACCGCGCGCGCCAGATAAGCCGGACAAACCAGCGCGACCAGGCCGACATAGAATGTCAGCGTCGCGGCGGCCGCCATCGGCGCGGCTCGCCACGGCCGGATGCGATGGCGCAACGCCACCACCTCCAGCGCCGCGAACGCGAGGCCATATTGCGGCTTCAGCGCGCAGCCCAGAGCGGCCAGCACACCGGCCGCGATGGAGACGAAGCGCGTTGGCGGTATCTCGTCCGGGCCTGGCGCCAGCCGGCGGGCGAACAGGATGAGATAGGGCAGAAACGCCGCGACCAGCAGATGCTCGCGCTGTCCGAGGTCGGCGGCGGGGATGATCAGCAACGCCGTGCCGATCACCGCGAACACGGGTGGCCGCGCCGCGAACGGTCCGCCGAGCGGGCGCAGCAGACAGGCGCTCCACCAGGCGCAGGCCAGCGCGGCGGCGGCGAAGAACGGGATCGCCACGAACTGCTGGCCGACATCCAGAAAACGGGACACCTGAAGGGGAATCGCCGAGATCCAGATGATCAGAGGCGGGTTGACCTCGACCACATCGACGTAGAGTTCCCGTCCGGCGATCCAGCGGCGGGCGCAATACAACAGCCAGGCGATATCGTCCTTGAGCGGGGAGCGGAGCGCCGCGAACATGACAACGGAGAACACGCCGAACAGCAGCGCGAGGCTGATCGCGTTCACGAAAGGGCGGATCGCCCGGGTTTGTGCGAAGCTCATCAGAGAGGGTGGGCGGTCCGAGTCAGAGGTGGTTGATATACACACGTCACAATTGCCTGGCCAAGTGGCAAAATCATGGTCGGAAAGCGGGCAATTTGATACCGATCGAGGCAACTCCGTCACAATGGCTGGAAAGCCACGCGAACCCTCGCTGTATGGCTGGAAATAATTGACGAAGTGTTAAAGTGCCACATCGCGGGGGCAAAGCGCCATGATTAAACACGGGAATTTGAACCGCGGGTCAGACCGGCGCCGCACCCGGCGCGAACCATGATGGCACCTGGGACGCGGCGAACCGCGGGCCTGCTCGACCTCCAGGTCAACGGTTACGCCGGGGTCGATTTCAACAGCGCCGCGCTGACGCCGGACGCGCTGGATCACGCGCTGCATGCCATGCTCCAGGCCGGGGTCACGCATTGTCTGCCGACGTTGATCACGGCGGCCGAACCCGTCCTGGCGGCCCGGCTCGCGGCGCTGGACCACGCCATCCGCGCCAGCCGGCTCGGCCCAATCATGGTCCCGGGCATCCATCTGGAGGGGCCGTTCCTGAACCCCACGCCTGGCTATGCCGGTTGTCACCCGGCCGACGCGATGATCCCCCCGGATCCGGCGCCGCTGGAGCGGTTGATGCACGGCATCGCCACGCCGCTCCGTCTGCTGACGCTGGCCCCCGAACGTCCTGGAGCCCTCGCGGTCGTCCAATGGGCGAGGCAACGCGGAATCGTCACCGCGATGGGTCACACCGCGGCGGATCTCGACACCGTGCGGCTGGCCGCGGAAGCGGGGATAACCCTCAGCACCCACCTCGGCAACGCTCTGCCGCAACCGCAACCGAAATTCCTCAATCCGCTGATGGCGCAACTCGCCGAGGACCGGTTGAGCGCCAGTTTCATCGCCGACGGCATCCATATCCCGCCGCACGCTCTGGGCGTGCTGCTGCGCGCCAAGGGTCTGGAGCGGTGCATCCTGGTGACCGACGCGACGGCCGCCGCCGCCACGGCACCGGGCGTATACGAGTTCGCCGGGATGCGGATCGAGCACGCCGCGGACGGTTCGGTGCGGGAGCCGGGCAGTCCTGTGTTGGCCGGCTCCGCGCTGCGTCTCGATCAGGCGGTGCGCAACGTCGTCGCCTGGGGTTTCGCCAACGCGGAGCAGGCGATCGGCATGGCGTCGGCACACCCGGCGGCCCTGCTGGGGGTCACACTGGCGTCGGAGGTGACATGGGACGCGGAACTGACACCGCGACGGGTGAGCGTGGGCGACATCACCGTGACCGTTCCGGTGCGATAGGCTCGGCGCGCACCATCCGCGCCGTTAAAAAGCGCAGCCATCCGCCGTCGAAACCGCGCGGAGTCGTGAATTGATCGCGCCCTCGTCCCGCCGTCAGGCGACGCCCGACAATGATCGAGTCAGGTCGTCGATCGACCTTCGTCATCCCCGGGCTTCAATTTGGGCAGTGTGCGGCAACTGATCCCCGGGTCGAGCCGGGGGATGACGGGTGATGCGAAAGTCAGTCATTCCGGCGGTTGGTATTAGTTACCACCTG
>PLSZ01000406.1 GCA_003164305.1 Acetobacteraceae bacterium | reverse complement strand
CAGGCGTCCGAAACATTGACTCTCGATCGCCCTGATCGTCATGGCCCGGCTCGACCGGGCCATCAGCAGACGCACAGTTTGCGTCGAGCGATGGCTCGGTCAAGCCGAGCCATGACGTGGATCAATGTTTCGGACGCCTGGTATTAATTAATTCCTCCGGCGCGGTGAGTGATTATTGCCGGGGCGACGCCCATAGGCATCAGGATAAGGCCGGCGGAGGCGAAATCCTTCCCCGAACGTCATCCTCGGGCTTGACCCGAGGATCGGCCCGCAAAGGCACCTTGTCCGACTTTCGACATCCTTGGCGTGTCGAGAGATCCTCGGGTCGAGCCCGAGGATGACGGGAAAAGGCGAACATTTCATTTTCCGGTAGCTTATCCTGATGCCTATGGGGCACCCCCGTCCCATCGGTGTGCCTCCGGATCGGATCATTCGCCGGTCGATGCTCCAAGGCGCACATTGACCGCATCGGGGTCGCCACTCAGTTCAAGTGGCTCATAGGCCGAGCCATGCCAGCCCCTTGTATACCACCGTCGCTACCGCTTGCCCCCCGTCTCCCCCATCCCCTACCCTCTACCGCGCCGCACCATCCCCGCCGCGGCACCGGAGACTCCCCGCCCATGCCGCTCCCCCGCCGCGCCCTCCTCGCCACCGCTGCTTCCGCGACGCTCCTCCGCGTCCGCGCCTCCAGCGCCGCCGACCCCATCGTCGCCGGCGTTTCCGGCCCGCTCACCGGCCCCAACGCGCAATACGGCGCCCAGTGGAAGCGCGGCTTCGACCTGGCGCTCGACAGCATCAACAAGACCGGCGTCAAAGGCCGCCCGATCGAGTATGACTTCCAGGACTCCCAGTCCGATCCTCGCCAATCCGTCGCCGTCGCGCAGAAATTCGTGGCCGATCCGCGCATTATCATCGAGCTCGGCGATTTCTCGTCTCCCGCCTCGATGGCCGCCTCGCCGATCTACCAGCGTGCGAAACTCGTGCAATTCGGCTTCACCAACTCGCACCCGGACTTCACCAAGGGCGGCGACCACATGTGGTCCAACTCCACCAATCAGGCCGAGGAACAGCCGCATCTCGCCGAATACGCCGCCAAACTGAATTTCAAACGCCCAGCCGTGCTGCACCTCAACACCGACTGGGGCCGCACCGCCAAGGACGCCTTCCTCAAAGCCGCCCCCGGACTGGGCATGGAGGTCGTCGCCGTCGAAGGCTACCTCTCCGCCGAGCAGGACTTCCGCCCCACACTCGTCCGTGCCCGCGACAGCAACCCCGACGGCCTCGTACTGCTGTCGTATTACGCCGACGGAGCGTTGATCGCCCGCCAGGCGCGTGACACCGGCCTGACGTTGCCCATCCTCGCCGGCACCTCCAACTACTCCCCCAAATTCATCGAACTGGGCGGCGCCGGGGTCGAGGGCGTCTATGTCATGTCGAACTTCTTCCCAGGCGACCCGCGCCCGGAGGTGCAAGAGTTCGTCAAAATATTCCGCGCCAAATACGATACGGATCCGGACAGTTTCTGCGCCGGGGCATACGACACGATGAACCTGTTCGCCACGCTGTGCGATCGTTACGGCACCACCCGCGAAGCGATGCAAACCGGCCTGATGGAGATCAAGGATGTGCCCAGTGTCATTTACGGCAAGGTGACCTTCAACCCCGAGACCCGCCGCGTGCAGGGCGCCAACTACCGCCTGTTGCTGGTGAAAACCGGCAAATTCACCGTATGGGACGGCACTCACGCCTGATGACCGCGCCGAGTGGTCGCATCAGTCCCCACCATGATCGCCCGAGGCCGAACGCTTCCCGGCGCGATGGCGGCTGAATAGTGGCCGCTTTCCTCCTTCCATCGTGGCCGGCCCGGAGCCGGGCACGTCTGGCGGCACCGAAGCGCGGGTCGAGACGGCCGGGTCGAGCCCGGCCATGACGGGGGCTTATCAGGCCTGATGCATTCCTTCATCGACTACACTGTCAACGGCCTGATCATCGGCAACATCTACGCCCTGCTCGCGGTTGGCCTGGCGCTGATCTTCGGTGTCTCGCATCTGATCAATTTCGCGCACGGCTCGGTCTACGCGGTCGGGGCCTATGTCGGCTGGACCTGCGCCACGCTGCTGCACACGCCGCTGATCGTCACCATGCTGATCGTGATCCTGGTCTGCGCCGGCCTCGGTATCGCGATCGAGCGCATTGGCCTGCGTCCCCTCGCCGGCACCGCGCGCATCGCGCCCTTGCTGGCCACCATCGGCATCGCGCTGGTGCTGGACCAACTGCTGCAGATCGTCTTCACCCCGGACCCGCGCGCCCTCGCCTCCCCACTGCCCGCGTGGCGCATCCACGTCGGAGGCGGCACCATCGGCGCCCTCGACCTGTTGATCGCCGCCATCGGCGTCGGCAGCGCCGCCGTGCTGTTCGGCTTCCTCCGTTTCACCAAACTCGGCTGGGCTGTCCGAGCCACCGCCCAGGACCGGGACGCCGCGCGGCAGATGGGGGTGGATACGGACGCGGTGAACCGGACGGTGTTCGCCATCGCCTCGGCGTTGGGAGGGCTCTCCGGCCTGCTGGTGGGCATGTATTTCAACCACATCGACCCCGCCATGAGTTTCCAGGCCACCCTCAAAGGCGTCGTCGCCCAGGTGATCGGCGGGATGGGCAATGTGCCGGGCGCGATCGCGGGGTCGCTGCTTCTGGGCCTGACCGAAAGCTACGGTGTGGCATTGTTCGGCTCGTCGTATCGCAACCTGTTCTCCTTCGCGCTGTTGCTGCTGATCCTGGTGCTGCGCCCGAACGGCCTGTTCGCCTCCGCCCGGGCGACCCCGCCCGAGCCGCTGACCGGCACTATGATCACCCCCAGCCGCCCTCTGCGCATCCCACCCTGGATCGTGGCGCTGGCGGTTGTCGCCGCCGCCGCGCTGCCGCTGATCCCGGCGATCCCCTACGTGCTTCAGGTGCTGACCAACGCGTGGCTCGCGGCGATGCTCGCCATCAGCCTGACGTTGGTCGCCGGCACCCTGGGTCAGGTCTCCCTGGGCCACGCCGCTTTGCTGCTGATCGGAGCTTACGCTTCCGCGTTACTGGCGCTGGACAGTGGCTGGCCTGTCTGGGCTTCCATCCCCGCCGCCGGCGTGCTCACCGCCCTGATCGGCACGGCTTTGGTCGCGCCCGCGTTCCGGTTGCGCTCCCACTACGTCTCCATCGCCACCCTCGGCGTGGGAGAAATCGTCGGCCTCGTCATCCTGAACTGGGAGAGCCTCACCCGCGGTCCGATCGGCGTCACCAACATTCCCACGCTGTCGATCGGCCGCGTCGACTTCGACAGCCCGGAGCGCGCGTATTGGGTGTGCCTCGCCGTCCTGGTGCTGCTGGCGCTGATGCAATCCCGTGTGCTGAGCTCCCACCTCGGCCGCACATTCCGAAGTATTCGCGACGACGACGTGGCCGCCCGCGCCTATGGCATCAGCCTCGATCGCTACAAAGCCATCGGGTTCGCCGTGGGAGGCTTCTCCGCCGGCATCAGCGGCGGCATCTCCGCGCATCTTTACTCCTATATCAACAACGAGACTTTTACTTCCGCCGTATCGATCGTCGCCTTGACCATGGTCATCCTGGGCGGCATGGGAAACCTGCTGGGAGCCATCGTCGGCGCCGTCGCGCTGACCGCGATCCCCGAGATGTTTCGTTTCACCGCCGAATACCGCATGCTGATCTACGGCGCGGTGCTGCTGATCCTGATCCGCTTCCGCCCGCAGGGCCTGTTGGGCACGGTATGACCGCTGTCCGCCCCTCGCGGCCCCGCTCTCAGTATACGTCATGGCCCGGCTCGACCGGGCCATCGATCGCCGCGCGCTCATCGCCCGATGACGGCGTCAGGTTCGGCCGCCGCCCTGGGCCGAACGCCCGCCCATGACCCCCCTGCTCGACCTTCAGCATGTCTCTCGAAGCTTCGGCGGCGTCCGAGCCGTCCGCGCCGTCAGCCTGACGCTCCACGCCGGGGAATTCCTGTCCATCATCGGCCCCAACGGCGCCGGCAAAACCACCCTGTTCAACCTGATCGGCGGCCAGGATGTCCCCGACGAGGGCTCCATCGCCCTGGACGGCATCCCCATCGCCGGCCTCGCCCCCGAACGCATCGCCGCTCTGGGCCTCGCACGCACCTTCCAGCATGGCCGCGTGTTCGCCACGATGTCGGTGCGGGACAACGTCATGGTCGGCGCCCATCACCGGTTGCGCGCAGCGCGGCCTCGGTTGCCGGGGTTGGGGGCGCTGGCCGAACTCGCCGCCGCCTTGCTGCGCCCGCCCGCCGTCGCCCGCGAGGAAGCCGCCCTGCGCCAGGAAGCCGAGCAGATCGTCGCCATGTTCGGGGAGCGTCTGACGCCCCGGCTGGATCAGCCGGCGTTTTCGTTGTCCTACGCCAACCGACGCCGGGTGGAGATCGCTCGCGCTTTGGCCCTGCGCCCCCGCCTGCTGCTGCTGGACGAGCCCACCGCCGGCATGAACGAAACCGAGACCGCCGAAATGGCCGACATCATCGCCGGGTTGAAAGCCGCCGGTCAGACCATCCTGCTGATCGAGCACAAGCTGGACCTGGTCATGCGCCTGTCCGACCGAGTGATCGCCATGGACGACGGCTCCGTCATCGCCTCCGGCGCGCCGGAAGCCGTGCGCACCGACCCCGCCGTGATCGAAGCCTATCTCGGCCACAGCGCCCTGGGCGAGGCGGTGCCGTGAACCAGCATTCCTCATCGCCGTTCGCGTCTTTTTCGTCATGGTCGGGCTCGCTTTTTTCGTCATGGCCGGGCTCGACCCGGCCATCATTCGCCGCACCCCCGTGGGTCGCAGTGGCACCCCCCACGCCAACCCCACGCTCCGCGCCCCCATGACCCCGCTCCTGGCCCTCGACTCCATCGACACCTTCTACGGCCCGGTCCAGGTGCATTTCGGCCTGACCCTCGAGGTCCGCCCAGGCCAGATCGTCTGCCTGCTGGGAGGCAACGCCAGCGGCAAATCCACCACCATGAAGGTCATCCTGGGCTTATTACGGCCTCGGAACGGCCGCGTACTGCTGGACGGCGCCGACATCACCGGCCTGCCCACGCCGGCCGTGATCCGCCGCGGCGTCGGCAGCGTGCCGGAAGCGCGGCGCCTGTTCCCCGCCATGACGGTCCGGGAAAACCTGCTGATGGGCGCTTACGCTCGGCGAGACGCCGCCGCGGTGGCCGAGGACCTGGAGCGGATGCTGGACCTGTTCCCTCGGGTGCGGGAACGCCTGACCGCTCGGGCCGGCACCCTGTCGGGCGGGGAGCAGCAGATGGTGGCGATGGCTCGGGCGTTGATGGGCCGCCCGAGGCTGCTGTGCATGGACGAGCCGACGATGGGGTTGTCCCCACTGTACGTGGATCGCGTGCTGGAGCTGGTCGGCACCGTGGCCGCCAGCGGCGTGACGGTGTTCATGGTCGAGCAAAACGCCAGCCTGGCGCTGCGAATCGCGCATTATGCGTATGTGTTGCAGACGGGACGGATTATTTTGCAGGGACCGGCGGCGGAGTTGGCGCGGGATCCGCGGATACGGGACGCGTATTTGGGGGGTGAGAGGGAGGGGGCGGGGTGAACGGGTTTGTCGCAAACGCGATCAAAGTTCGGCCTTTGAAAGGGGTTTCGGTGATCTCGCTTCCCGACCGGTCATGCGCTAATCTGGTGCCGTCGAGGGAATGGGGGACAAAAGTGGGGAACAAGGCGATCGAAACCTGGACAGCCAACGGTGGCAGATTCGCAAGCCTGCTGTCGAACGACAACTGCGAGCGCGCCAGCTACAATCAACCGATCTTCGAGACGCACGAGTGCGTGGTTGCGCCCACGCTTGGGTCGATCCTTCCTAACTGGCTCCTCGTGGTGCCTCGTAGCCCAGCGGTCACATTCCGAAAGTGGGGCGGCAGCAAAAACCGGAACGTTGCCGAGTTGATTGGCGTCGTTCTCGAGGGCCTTGAGATTTCGCCAGAACAAGCGATCTGGTTTGAGCATGGCCCCTCGGACAAGGGCAGCCTCGTAGGATGCGGGGTCGATTATGCTCACATCCATGTTCTGGTAAGGCCGCCGTTCTCATTCGAGGAGTTCGTTGCGTCCGTGGTGGGAGCGTCAGGGCTGTCTTGGCGGCGCTGCCTCGCAACGGATGCTTACGGCTCAATCGACGCCGCCAGTTCGTATCTAATTGCAGGCTCCCGAAATGGCACGGTGATTGCGGAGCAGGTGGAAAGCGCAGGGTCGCAGTTCTTCAGACGCATCGTTGCTCGGCTAGCGGATAAACCCGAGCAATGGAATTACAATAACCATCCACATCTGCATAACGTGCAAAAGACTATCGCTACTTTTCCGCGTCAGCGAGCGTTGACCGTCGGCCCGTGAACGGTGATCCTTCTCCCGGCAGTGGCTCGGCGGACCAGTCGCAACCAGAATCAGTACCGTCCGCGCCATTTGCCGTTCCTGGACGACAAGTAGACGGCTATACCGATGATAGGCGGCCGTATGAATGGGGGTCCAAATATCCCGATGCCGCATGTCGTGGGATTGCCTTCGAGCGCAAGGTGTTACTTGCCTATCTGTTGATTTCGCTTCTGTTAGCGGGTATCTTCTTGTGTCTCGCAGGCCAGGCGGCCCGGATAGCGCTCCCTTGGAACTCCATAGTAGCGGGTTCGGATGGGGCCGCAGTGCCGCTGTCACTGATGATCAATTTCCACATTATCGCCGTCCATTGGGTCGGCTGCGTCGGAGGGACAACTTTCTCGCTGAAATGGCTTGTTCATGCGGTAGCAAAGGGAAAGTGGCATCTTGATCGTCGGCCATGGCGTTTGATCGTACCACTAATCGGTGGCGTGTATGCCTGCGTCGTTCTCACTCTCCTCGATGCTGGTATGGTCGGCCATTCTGCAGACAACGCTCGTCCTCTGGCGGTTTCGGCTGCGCTGGCGTTCCTGGTCGGGTATTTTTCTGATGGTGTTAGTGGCCTGCTCTCGAATATTGCCAATGCCGTGTTTGGCACTCTCGAAAAAAAATGACTGAGCAGTTCCTCTTTTCCGAGGACGTTCCTCTTTTGGGATGGTCCGATGGCTACGCCACAAGACACATGTACGGCCCGAAGGGGGCGATGCTCTTGGTCCTGCCGCGGCCATGGACGCCGCCCTTTGTCCTGGTTAGTGCTGAAGTTTTCTCGAGGGATCGGAATGGCCGGAGCCTTTCATTGCTGGCCCCGCAATTCTTGGAGCGGGTAAAAGCGCTCGCTGGCGACGCCGGGAAAGTCATTGTGCGGTCGAGTGTCATCAGCGAAAGTATTTGGGATCGAGGCAGTTACGAGAGCATCATCTGCGATGCAGGCATCGATGGCTTCGTGGACAGACTCCAAGATACAGTTGATCGCGTTCTTGCATCGACATCAGTTAAGGATGTCGCGCTCGTAATTCAGCGCTACATCAAACCGCGCCTAAAGGGTGAGTTTGGCAATCTTCTACGCATCTCGAAGACACGCGACCAATGGGAATTAAGTGTAACCAGTGGTGCGTCTACCTCCCACAACAGGTTTAACACGCAACGAGATGAGGCTGCACCACCGCAAAGGCCTATTCAAATCAGACGCTCCTTATCGAGGGAGCGTCAGTTCGGCTCGGTCGCCGCGTGGCTGAACAATTATTTATTGCGGGGCAGGCTGGAACGCTTAAATTGCGAGTGGGTGGCGGACCATGAAACTCTTTACCTTGTCCAGATTGATGAAGAGGACGAGGATCACGTCGGAATAAATCCGTTTCAGATCAGCGTATCGCCCAGCCAGCGTCCTGCGGCAGCAAGAGGATCATATCTTGCTCACGCGGAGGGGGACGCGATCAAGCAGTGGGACAAGCTCAAGGTTCTGGAGGAGCTTTGGGAACCCGAAGCGACGCATAAGCCGACTTTGTTTTTCGTGCCATTGAGGGAACTCGTTGGATCGGATAACGGCGAAGTCAAACGGCGATTGGCCGAGGACTTCCGGTTTCTCGTCGCACAGGACAACATCATGGTCAGAACAAGTGTTGAGGCGGGTAAGGAAAAGCTACCGAATCTTCCGAGAACAGAAGGAATCGATCCTGAACGTGCGGCCGAGTGGTGCATAGACCAGAGAAATTCATTTGTAGAACAGGGTGTGTCGTTAGACGATCTCGCGTTCGTCACCCACCGGTTCGTACCCTCCCGGGCCAGCGCTTGGGCCAGAGCTGAACCCGGCAACCCGGTCGTCGATATCAACAGCCTGTGGGGGTTGCCCGACGCGTTGCAATATTGCCCTTACGACATCTGGGAAGTTCACGTCCCAACCGAAACCGCTACCGACTATCCTGAATATAAATCTAACATCCTAATCGCTCTCGAGGCCGGCAAGTGGGAGTATGTTCGCGTGAAGAACGAGTTGGCGCGAACTCTAAGCGTAAGCCAGCTTGAGGCCATCGAAATCGCCTCGCGAACTCTGTTAATTGCAGAGAAGTTGGGGAAACCGTGCCACGTGATGTGGTTTGTCGGCTGTGTCGATGAAGAGGGAATCCGCTTCAACATTCCCTGGTATTGGACCGAGGCCCACTCCACCGAGCAAAACCGGGATCGTACTAGGTACGAAACGGTTGAAGTTTCGGATCCCGAGACTCTCAAAGCCTTCATCAATTTGCAAGGTTCGCGGCTTAGGCAAGCCATCCAGCTCCGTCCCACGACACAGAATTTAATGCGTGACACGGGCTTCATCAGATCAGTCGGCGCGGCGGCGAAAGCCGCCGGTGTTCCCGTCATCCTTCAGGGGTCAACCTTAGCCCATGCTTACTACCAACTCACACGCGAGGATTGCACTGTCGTCACGCCCAGCGAAAAAGAACGTTCGCGGGTTCGGCGGAATATCTCATTCGGCAAACTTGTCCGAGATCGTATCCCTGCCCGCATAGCGGCGCGTCGCGAAGCGGAGACCACATTGAAGCTGCCGGGCGAGGTGATCAAAGGATTTCTGATCGGTAAGCTGATCGAAGAAGCGATGGAGGTTCGACAGGCTGCGACGGCCACTGAAAAGGCAGCAGAACTGTCAGATCTCTATGAGGTCGTGCGGGCGCTCGCTAGCGCGGAGAACATTCCACTTGAGAACGTGATCAAGGGCGCCGACGAGAAGAAGCGTAAGGCAGGAGGTTTCGATGATGGGATCGTACTCTTGCAAACGGGCATTTACGGCAGAGGCAAGGCAAAGCGCAAAACCGAGCAACGGTCACAGGTTCTTGCCCGGCGGGTGTCTGATGACACCTACGAGATTCCGTTCTCGTTCTTTGGTTTCATGGAGAGCGGATTGAGTCGATCTCTCGTGTTCGAGCGGCTAAATGCCCGCCTTGATGTCACGCTCAAAACCGACAGAATCGTCATAACTATCGCAAAGAATGCCGAGCAACTTGAGTTTCCACTTGATCTCACCGTGGGACCCTCCGACTAAGCGTGACGGTAATCCCACCGATACGCCGTATGTCCGACAGCGTCTTATCATAACGGTGCACGTCCGCATCGAGAACCAGGCTCTTGCGGCGCCGCTGTACTGGTGGACCCGCCAGGCGCAAACCGAGATCGGCACCCAACTCCAGGGGCATGTTGAACCGCGGCAAGAGCGACGTGCGGTCCAGTTCCACCCGAGAGATATCGTGAATCGACCAGTCGCACGCGGCGATGAGT
>PLSZ01000200.1 GCA_003164305.1 Acetobacteraceae bacterium | reverse complement strand
GGCTCGACCGGGCCATCAGCAGACGCACAGTTTGCGTCGAGCGATGGCTCGGTCAAGCCGAGCCATGACGTGGGTCAATGTTTCGGACGCCTGGTATGAGTTCGGACGCTCAGGATCCCATCTTCGGACCGCGAGGGGCTGATCCGAAGCAGCGACCGGAGTTCCTCGCACCGCGGCCGCGCGAAAATCGTGCCGTTAACGAATTATAAAGTTACCGATGCGATGCATTAGCCCGCCGCCGGGGGCGAGCGGCATCATGCCGCCGGATTGCGGAACAGGCTGCCTTCGCGGGACAAACAATATGTCGATCGGCATTACAAATTCAGCTGTCCGGACCGATACCACCGTGTTCGCATCGTTGCTGGTCAACAGTCATTTGATCGCGCTGGCCCTCGCGGATCAGCGAGGATTGCTGTTCACCAACCGTGCGTTCGACAACCTGTTTGGCCGAACCGGACCGGCGACCGGATCGGTGCTCGATTTGCTCGTGCTGGCCGACCGAGACGCGGTTGACGCCGCGTTGCGGTCCGATTCCGCGCTGCCGTGGATTTGTGTCGCGGAGGCGTTGCGCGGCGATGGCGAGACGTTCGAGGTCGAGTTGCGGTTCGAGCGTCTGATGGCCGGCGGCGAAGCGTTGCTCGCCATTTTCGCGCAGGACATCACCGACCGGTTCCGGGAAACGGCGCGGCTGAATTTGCTGGCTTACTCCGACCCGCTGACCGGGCTTGGGAACCGCGCGATGTTCGCCGACCGGTTGCGCGTGGCGGTGCTGTCGGCGCGACGGACGGCGGGATTGTTCGCGGTTGTCTCGCTGGACCTGGACGGCTTCAAGGAGGTCAACGACCGCCACGGTCATGACGTTGGCGACATGGTGTTGCAGCGGATCGCCGCGCGGTTCCTCGCGGGCCTGCGCGATACCGATACGGTCGCCCGCCCAGGAGGGGATGAGTTCGCGGTGCTGCTGACGGTGTTGTCGGCGCGGGGCGACGCGATGCTGGCGGCCGACCGGTTGGTGGAATTGGCGCGGCTGCCGATCGATCTCGGCAAATACGAGGTCACGGTCGGTGCCAGCGCCGGGATCGCGATCTATCCGGAGCATGCGGGAACGGTCGATCATTTGCTCGCGGCGGCAGATCGGGCTCTCTACGTGGCCAAGCGGCACGGCCGCGGTTGCTCGGTCTGGGCTGAGCCGGCCTGCCCAGGAGACGCGATCCCCGCGCCGCTGGTGTGGGATGTGGCTTATGAGGTCGGCGTCGCGGAGATCGACGAGCAGCACGCCAGGCTCGTGGCGCTGTTGAACGATCTGGTCGCGGCGCTGCGCAACGGGGAGCAGCATGACGCGGCGTTGCGCGAAGTGATCCGCTACACCGGCTTCCACTTCGCCTGCGAGGAACGTCTGATGCGGAGCGTGAAGTACAGCGGCGTCGCGGCGCACGCGAATATGCACCGCCGGTTGCTCGGCGATTTGCATGGGTTGCGGCTGGATGGCACCGGGCTGAGCGTCAGCCTGGTCGCGCGCTATTTGCAGGAGTGGCTGATCCGGCACGTCGATGGCGCGGACCGGGACGTGGCGGCGGCACTGCACGCGGCGGGGGCGGGGTGACCGGCCGCGGCCCTTGCCAACGGCGCCGGCCCAGGCTTTGACCTTTCCAACAGAGGGAGGCCTGACCCATGCGCATCACCGCCGTTCGCCTGTTCCGGCTGACCGGGACGATGGAAACCCAAGGGCCGTTCTGGGAAGAACGTCTGGTGCGGCCGATCGACATCTATCCCGCGTATCGCTCGCGCGACGATTTCGAGGGTGGCGTGCAGCTCGATCCCGCGCATTACCGCATGGAGCAGCATTTTCTCCGTATCGAAACGGACGAGGGTCCGCATGGCATCGCCGGTCCGCTGCCTGACATGGTGGCGCTGTATGTCGTCAAACGGCTGCGGCCGCTGCTGCTGAACCAGGATCCGATCGCGCATGAGATGCTGTGGGACCAGATGCACCGCTTCATGGTGCATGGCCGCCAGGGCGACGCGATGCTGGCGATCAGCGCGGTCGACTGCGCGCTGTGGGATCTGAAGGGCCGCTGGCTGGGTCAGCCGGTGTATCGGTTGCTCGGCGGCCCGACGCGCGACACGGTGCCCTGCTACGCCTCCATGCTGGGCTTCAACGTGCTCGACATGGGGCGGGTGCGGGCGCGGGCCGCGGAATACCAGGCGTTGGGGTATCCGGCGCAGAAATGGTTCTTTCGGCACGGCCCGATGAGCGGTTACGACGGTATGAAGCAAAACGTCGCGCTGGTGCGCACGCTGAGGGAAACGTTGGGCGACGATTACGACATCATGCTGGATTGCTGGCAGTCGTTCGACCCGATTTACGCCATCGAACTGGCCGAGCGCATCGAAGAATACCGCCCCCGTTGGCTGGAGGAATGCGTGATGCCGGACCGGATCGAGAGTTACCGGCGGGTCAAGGACTCGACCGCGATCCCGCTGTCCGGCGCGGAGCACGAATATACAAGTTGGGGCTTTAAGCGTTTCATCGACGCCGAGGCGTTGGATGTGTTGCAGCCGGACATTTATTGGGCTGGCGGGCTGTCGGAAACGCTGAAGATCGCCGCGATGGCGCGCGCGGCCGACCTGATCGTCATTCCGCACGGGCACTCCACGCCGGCGGGGTTGCACTTCACTCTGGCGCAGTCGCCCATTCTGACGCCGTATCAGGAGTATCTGGTGAAGTGGAACGCCATCAACCAGTTCTTCCTGGCACATCGGCTGGAGCCGGCGAACGGTGTTCTGACGCATCCCACACAGCCAGGTCTGGGCATGGATCTGGAGGAGGCTCGAATCGAGGCGAAGGTCGAGTTGGAGGCCTGAACGCGGGACATCGTGGCGGGGACCTGCTATGCTGAGAGCATGAGCGTCGCGTTTCAGCATCCAATGTCGGTCCAGGAGTTCCTCGCCTGGGAGGAACGGCAGGAAGCGCGCTGGGAATTCGACGGGTTCGAGCCGGTCGCGATGACCGGCGGAACCGAGGTGCATGAGGGAATTGGCACCCGGCTACGGACGCTTCTGGATACGCGACTGATGGGCAAGCGATGCCGGGTTCGCGGCCCCACCATGAAGATCGAGGTCGTTGGCCGTATTCGCTATCCGGATGCGGTCGTATCATGCACGCCCCTCGGGCGGGGCGATACCGTCATCCGGGACCCTGTCGTTGTTTTCGAGGTCCTCAGCCCGGGCACCTCCCGCATCGACCGGATCGAGAAATTGCGGGAATATCAGGCGACACCGTCGATCCAGCGCTACGTCATACTGGAACCCGACAGCATCGCCGCCACGGTCTTCACGCGCCGCGGGGAAGACTGGATCGGCAGCGCTCTGATTACCGGCGACACCCTCGTGATGCCGGAGATCGACGTCGCCATTCCGCTGTCCGAGATCTACGCCGACGTGGAACTCGAGACGCCGGAACCCGGCGACGCGGACGCGGCCTGAACCGTCCGATCACACGCCAACGCATGCCACGACCGAGAGCCACGCGTGGAGCGAGTATCTCCGCCGCGGGAGACGCGGGGACCTTTATGTTGCGCCGCGGTATTCCTGTCCTTACGTTTATGCCGCAATGCAGCATAAGGTTCGGCAGCATGATCGGCCCCAACCAGGAACACCCAAATCGGGATCCTCGCGAACCGACTTCCCTGTCAGGGTCCGCGTGGGGCCCGGCGCTGGCGGCGGCGGCGCTGATCGTGGCGATTGGCGGCATGACGACGTGGTTGGCGCTGAAATTCGACGCGTTGCGGCCGCGCGTGGGCGACATGATCGTTTTCGTCCCCTCCGCCGGTGATGGCGATTCCTGGCAGCTTCAGGTCGCCACGACCGCCGTGACCGGCCGCGACTGGAACGCCGGACCCTGCGTGTTCGATCCGAATGAAATGTCCGCCGCCGGTGGCAGTATGGTCATCGAAGCGCGGGAGGAGGTCAGCCCACCGCGGTTCCGACTCCACTGGGCGGGTCAGCACACCGCCAAGGGCGCGGGCGATTGCGGCGCGTCGGCCGAACTGACGCTGGACCGCTATGATCTGCAGCGCCTCGCCAACGCGGCGGGCGGGTTTGGCGTTAGGCCGACCGCGATTCGGTAACAGGGTCTCCACAAGTCCGGACTTTCGCGGCTTCAGGTTCGCTGCCGTACGTCCCCGGAGTAGGCATCGACCTCCGCTCAGGGCGATGCCGAAGCGCCGAGCAAGCCCCTGATCTCAGGCAAGTGCTCCCGGCCCCAGTACAGTTCGCCGTCCAGGATGAAACCGGGAACGCCGAACACACCCTTGGCCTCGGCGTCGCGGCTGATCGCGGCGACCTCGGCCAGCCCGGTTTCGACCCAATCCGCGAAGTCCGCGGCGTCCGCGCCGGCCTCTCGCAGGACGGCGGCGATCGCCGGCACCGCTTCGATGTCCAGTTCACGGCGCCAGAACCGGTCGAACACCATGTCGTGATAACGGCGGAACACCGCCGGATCGCCGCGGCGGGCGAACAGCATGCCGGCGGCGGCGAGCGAGGAATCCCAGATTTTTTGAGTGCCGCGAATGACCAACCCCTGTTTCCGGGCCTCGCGGCGGCAGTCCATGTAGCTGTACCGCACCCGCCGCCATTGATGCGCGTTGCGGTTTTCCTCCATTACGTTGCCCGCCGCGTCGACCCGCGCGGACCCAAGGTATTGGGGGATGTCGAGGATATAGGGGTTCAGCTCGATTGTGACCGATGCGTCCCGCAAAGCCCAGATCGCGTCCTTCGCGAGGTAAGCGTATGGGCTTTTGTAATCGGTGTACACCGTGAGAGTACGTGAATGTGTCATGCGGTATGACCCTTCCGGACGGCGCTTCCAGGGAAGCGGGAAGACCAATAATTATCATACATTTAACGCCGCAATCATTTGGTCTCACAGCACGAAACGCGGTAAGTTGGTGGTATGAGCCATGCGACTCGTCCTATAGGCGACCTGATCAGGGAATGGCGGCAGCGCCGTCGCCTGAGTCAGCTCGACCTCGCCTGCGACGCGGAAATCTCCACGAAGCACCTCAGTTTCCTGGAGACGGGCCGGTCGTCGCCAGGTCGTGAGATGTTGTTGCATCTGTCCGACCGGATGGCGATTCCGCTGCGCGACCGGAACGTGATGCTGCGGGCGGCGGGGTTCGCGCCGACGTATCGGGAACGCTCGCTGGACGATCCGGCGTTTCAGTCGGCACGCCAGAGTATCGACCTGATCCTGAGCATGCATGACCCGAATCCGGCTCTGGCGGTCGATCGGCATTGGACCATGGCGGCGGCGAACAAGGCGGTCGGCGGTTTGATCGCCGGGGTCGATCCGATGCTGTTGGCGCCGCCGGTCAACGTGATCCGGCTGAGCCTGCACCCGGCGGGACTGGCGCCGCGCATCATCAATCTGGTGGAATGGCGGCACCACATCATCGTCCGTCTGCGGCGGCAGATCGAAACCACGGGCGATCCGGTGCTGGCCGACCTGGTCGAAGAAGTGCGCGATTACCCGTTGCCGCCGGGTCCCGCGGGCAGGGCGAAGCCGCAGAACCACGACATGGTGGCGATACCGTTCCAGTTGGCGACGGTGCATGGACCGCTGTCGTTCTTCAACACCACCACGGTGTTTGGTACCCCGGTGGATATCACGCTGTCGGAACTGGCGATCGAGGCGTTCTTTCCCGCCGATCAGGCCACCGTCGCGATCATGCGCCAGTTGGCGGAAGCGACGCCGACGCCGGTGTCCGAGAGCCGTCCGGGGCCGCGAGCAGCAACCGGTTGATCGCCTCGAGCGCGGGAAACAAGGCCCGCCACGCGCGATCGAACGCTTCCGTGCTGGTGCCACGCGCGGCGAGCGTCGCGGCGATGTCTCCGACCGTTCGCTTGCCGTCGATCAACCGCAGGATCGCGCCCGCCATTGGGGGCACCGGCACCGGCACCCGCAGTGCGTCGAGGCCGACAACCAGAGTGTTGTTGGACTGAATGCCCTTCGCCAGGACTTCGCCGCTCATTTCACGGCAGATCGGCACGGCGTCCGGGTGAAATGGGTCTGCGCGGACCGGGGTTTCCTCGACGCGGGTGCAGTAGACGATGTGGGCGGCGATGTTGCCAGCGAGATTTTCGGCCAGAGCGGCGCGTTCCAGCGGCGAAAGCGTCGCGACGCGCGCGCGCAGCCTGGGGTCGGGCAGTAGGGGAACCGGATCGTAGCGGATCGGCTCGACCCAGCAGGCGATCGCCAGACCGGCGCGCGCGAGCAGGTCGTGCAGCGCCGGAACCGTGTAAGCCCGATCGCGCGGGTTGAGCAGCAGATCGTACAACCCGGCGTCGCCGCCCGCCAGATGGTCGGTGACGCTCCGGTTGGCGTGGAGCCAGGCGGTCTCCGGCAGATGCTTCATGACGCGGCGGGCGATATCCAGGCGAGCGGCGGGCTCCTGCTCCGGCGGCGCCAGCAGCCGGAGGGCGTCCTGGATCATGTAGATGCCGGTGCGGCCGTGCGGAGCGTAGACCATCAGCCCCATGCCGCCGCCGGGCGCCAGCACGGACAGCAGCGCGCGCACGCCGGCTTCCGGGTCGGGCAGATGGTGCAGCACGCCGCAGCAGTCGATGTAATCGAACGGACCCAGGCCGGACCCCGGCAGATCGAGCAGCGACCGTTGCTCCCACACGATATTGGTCAGACCCCGCTCGGCCGCCCTCGCCTGCGCGATTTTCAGCGCGGCGGCGGAACGGTCGAGCCAGGTTACCGTGCCCGGCCGGCCCTCGCGGTGCATTTGCTGAGCCAGCATGATGGTGGCGTCTCCGGTGCCACCACCCGCGACCAGGACGCGCGACGGCCGCGACGCGGGCCGCTTCGCGCCGAACACCCAGTAGTCCACTTCCCGCAAATGACCTGGGCTGCCGACGATCAGGCGCTTCGCCTCATCGCGCGGATCGCGCCGCGGGTATGGGTAAGCCTCGTACTGCGCGGCCAGGCGCGCGTCGGTCAGATCGGTCATGGCGGCAACTTACCGGATTTTCGAGTGACGGTGGACCAGGGCGTGCTTGTTTCGCCTGGCCGCGCGCCTTAGGTATCCCGCCCATGAACCCGCGCGCATTGTTTCCACCCCTGTTGGCGAGCCTGATGGCGATGCCCCTGGCACTGGTGCCGATCGCGCCGGCGATGGCGCAGCCGGCGGCCTCCCCGGCGGTGAAGAAAAAGCCGGTGACCGCGACGGCCACGACCCCTTCCAAGGCGCCGGACAGGCCAAAGGCGGAGGGCCCGAAAAAGATCGGCGCCTTCGACGACTGGATCGCCGCCACGCATCAGGAAGCCGGACAGCCGGTGTGTTACGCGTTCACCCGCGCGCAAAGCTCGATGCCCGCTTTGGCTGGCCGTGGCGGGGTGGTCCTGACCGTGACCCAGCGCCTGTCCGGGCGCGACGCGGTGGCGATGGAGGCGGGCTTCGCCTTCGCGCCGAACGCCAACGTGACGGTGCAGGCGGATCAGACCGGGCTCGATTTTTACACCGCGCAACGAGCGGCGTTCGCGCGCAAAGGCCATGACGCGGTGGTGGCGTTTCAGGGCGCCAGCCGGGCCATCGCCCGCTCTCCTGGGCCGCGCGACACGACGATCACCGACACATTCAGTCTGAAGGGCTTTTCGGCCGCCTACGCGGCCATCAGCAAAGCATGTCCGCCGCGGTAGACCTGACCCTGACCGACGCTGAGCGGGAGAAGATCCTCGCCCATTCGGCGAAGTTCGATCCGCCGGGGGCCGCGCTGCCGGACGGGCGGCGCGATCTGGTCGGCATGTCGCGCGAGGAACTCGCGGTCGAGATGGCGGCGGTCGGCGAGGCCCCGTTCCGGGTCAAGCAACTGTGGCACTGGATTTATCACCAGGGCGTGACCGATTTCGGCCGGATGTCGACCATCGCCCGGCCGTTGCAGGAGAAACTGGCGGAGCGATTTGTGATTGGCCGGCCGGAAGCGGCGCGGGTGCAGACCAGTTCGGACGAGACCCGCAAGTTTTTGTTCCGGTTCCGCGACGGGCAGGAAGCGGAGACGGTGTACATTCCGGATGTCGAGGAAGATCGCGGCGCGGTCTGCATTTCCTCGCAGGTCGGCTGCACGTTGTCGTGCCGGTTCTGCCATACGGGGACGCAAACTCTGGTGCGCAATCTGGGAGCGCCGGAGATCGTCGGGCAGTTCATGGCGGCGCGCGATTCATATGGCGAGTGGCCGAGCCCGAAAGGCGATACGCCCCGGTTGCTGTCGACCATCGTGCTGATGGGCATGGGCGAGCCGCTGTATAATTACGCCAACGTCGCGAAAGCGATGAAGATCGTGATGGACAACGAGGGCATCGGCTTGTCGCGGCGGCGGATTACCTTGTCGACGTCAGGTGTGGTGCCGATGATGGATCGGGCGGGCGCGGAACTGGGGGTTTGCCTCGCGGTGTCGCTGCACGCGGTGCGCGACGATCTGCGCGATGAACTGGTGCCGCTGAACCGGAAATATCCGATCGCGGAATTGCTGGCGGCGTGCCGGCGGTATCCGGGCGCGTCGAATGCTCGGCGGATCACGTTCGAATACGTGATGTTGAAGGGTGTCAATGATTCCGAGGCGGATGCCCGGGAGTTGGTGCGGCTGATCGCGGGGATGCCGGCGAAGGTGAATTTAATTCCGTTCAATCCGTGGCCGGGGACGAAGTTCGAACGCAGCAGCCGGGGCGCGATCGAGCGGTTTTCGCGGATTGTGAACGACGCGGGTTACGCGTCGCCGGTGCGCCGGCCGCGCGGGCAGGATATTCTGGCCGCGTGCGGGCAGTTGCGGACGGATGGGGTGAGGACGCGGGCGGGGACGTGACCGCCGTCTCCGCGCCGATGGTAGTGCGTGTGTAATGCGCGGGATAACGGAACACGTGTACCGGGTCTGTGAGTTGAATCAGGCGAGCGGATCGCGGTTCACGGGGTCAGAAGAGGACGGAAAAGAGCCACGAGTTGATCGAACGTCGCGAGGGCCTGTCTCAGTTCTTCCGGCGTCGGAAGTTCGTAATCCTCGGGTCCCGGGTAGCGATAGGCGTAGCCCCAAACCGTCCAGGCAAAAGTGGAGGAAAACAGCTCTGACCAATCCGGATAATGGAGAATGACGCTTCTACCAATTGCCCTGAGGTCATGGGTTTTGGGGAATGGAACATCGGCGAGAACCAACAGCCCCTTCATCAGCTTTTCGACGGCTTGCTGGCAATGATAAGCGCCGACGGCGATCTTTGGCTCATACGCGTTCAGGCATAACCGCGCCACATCCGCATCATCGACCGCGATCGAAATCCAGCGAATCGCTTCAAGGCGTCGCTCAGCGATCAGATCTGGATCATGACCGCTCATAGACCACGATGCCCTCAGTCCTCGCGGCATACGGTATTGTGCCGACAATCTGGCATTTGCGGCGGTAGGTTTGTTCCCGGCACGGAAAAATATCGGTGGGATAGCCGTATGATTGCCGTGCCTCATATCCCGCCTTCAAAGTCAACTTTTCCGGCGGGGCGTCGTCATCCACGACAACGAGAAGGTCGATGTCGCTGTCTGGCCCGGAGTCACCGCGAGCGACCGAGCCGAACACGATCACGCGGCGTGGCTGAAAGTAGGCCACGACCGGATCAAGGAGTTCGGGTGGCACGAGAGCGTTCGGCATTTGGCCAGCATAACACCGATGGCATGCCCGGAGAAGGATTCCGGCGCGGCGGTGCTGCGTAGTTTCCGAACCTGCCCGCGTCTCGGTTTGGTGCGTACAGAGGACATCGCCCAGGGCGGGCACGGCGCCTGCCTGGGAAGCCAGGAGAGCGTCATGGCCGAGACACCGAAAACGATGACCACGGAATTTGGCAATCCCATTCCGGACAATCAGCATTCGCTGACGGCGGGCGCCCGCGGCCCGGTACTGATGCAGGATTTCGCGCTGATCGAGAAAATGGCGCACTTCAATCGCGAGCGCGTGCCGGAACGCGTGGTGCACGCGAAAGGCTATGGCGCGCACGGCACGTTTACCGTGACCGGCGACATCAGCCGCTACACACGCGCCAAATTGTTTTCCAGGGTGGGCAACACGTGCCCGATGTTCGCTCGGTTTTCCACCGTGGGCGGTGAGGCGGGCTCGGCCGACGTGGCGCGCGATCCGCGTGGCTTCGCGATGAAATTCTACACCGAGGAGGGCAACTGGGATCTGGTCGGCAACAACACGCCGGTGTTTTTCGTGCGCGATCCGCTCAAGTTCAGCGACTTCATTCGCACCCAAAAGCGCGACCCTGGCACGCACCTGAAACCGCATTGGCGCCGCTGGGATTTCTGGGGACTGTCGCCGGAGGCGGTGCATCAGGTCATGATCCTTTATTCGGATCGCGGCACGCCGGTCTCGGCTCGCTTCATGCACGGTTACGGCAGCCACACGTTCAGCTTCTGGAACGACAAGGGCGAGCGGTTCTGGGTCAAGTTCCACCTGGTGACGCAGCAGGGCGTGCGCAACCACACCGACGCGGAAGCGACAAAGCTCATGGGAAGCAACCCGGACAGCTCGACGCAAGACCTGCATGACGCGATCGCGCGCGGGGAGCCGCCGCGCTGGACGATGAAGGTCCAGATCATGCCGGAGCGCGACGCCGACACCTATCGCTGGAACCCGTTCGACCTCACCAAGGTNNTGGCCGCACGCCGATTACCCGATGATCGAAGTGGGCGTCATGGAATTGAACCGCAATCCGGAGAATTACTTCGCCGAGGTGGAGCAGGCGGCGTTCGAACCGAGTAACGTGGTGCCCGGGATCGGCTTCAGTCCGGACAAGATGTTGCAGGGCCGCGTGCTGTCTTATTCCGACGCGCACCGCTACCGGATTGGGGTCAATTATCACCAGGTGCCGGTCAACCGGCCGCTGGCCAATGCGACCACTTACAACCGGGACGGCACGCTGCGGGTGGACGGCAACGCCGGGGGCGGCGTGGATTATGAGCCCAATTCGTTTGGCGGCGCGCGGGAGGACCCCTCGGTCAAGGAGCCGCCGTTGCGGATCGACGGTGCCGCTGACCGGTATGTCAGCTATCCGTGCGACGATGAGGACTATTACGGCCAGCCGCGGCTGCTGTGGGAGAAAGCGCTCGACGATGTGGGACGGCGGCATCTGGTCGAGAACATCGTCGCCAGCATGAGCAATCCCACCATCGATCTGCCG
>PLSZ01000616.1 GCA_003164305.1 Acetobacteraceae bacterium | reverse complement strand
CCAAGGGCGATAGCCCTTGGAACCCGTCAATTTGGTGGGGGATCAGGAGGGGCCAACACGGACCTTGAAACGCCACCGTCGGCCACTCCTGATCCCCCGCCAATGGATAAAGTCCAGAGGGCCTCGCCATGGCCTGCCCTCGCGCCTGACGCGCGGGGCGGAGATCCAATGGGGCAGAGCCCCTTGGCGGGTTTCAGGGCGGAGCCCTGACGCTGCTTCGCCTCCGGCGCTTGCTCCCGCCTACTCCGCCGGCTGCGCCACCGCCACGCGGCGCTCCGGCGGGAAGATCAGCGCGCCGACCACGATCAGCAGGCAGAATCCGCCGAACATTCGCAGCATCATCCCGAATCCCCCGGTTTCATGCAGCCACGCCACCAGCCCGACCGAGAACCCCGCCGCCGTGAACCCCAGGAAGTACCGCACGGCGAAGGCGCGCGCGCGCCATTGATCGCTGGTGTATTTCCCGACCATCGCGTCGTTCACCGTCACCAGCCCGAACATGGCCGCGATGACGCCGACCGAGACCACGATGAACGGCAACCCGCTGATCCCCGCCGCGACGAACAGCAACGGCGGAAACACCACGGCCAACGGCAGGAACACGGTCTTCAGCGAGTGCCGGTCCACCAGGTTGCCGATCGTGTACTGCGTCAGCGCCCCGAACACATACACCCCCGACGCGATCAACCCAATCAACGCTGGGCTTGTCGTCAGCATCGTCAGCCGCTCGGCGAACAGTTTCGGCAGCGCCACCGTGACCGCGTTGAACGTGGTCGAACTGGCGACGATCGTGACCACCAGAGCCACCACCACGCGCCACATCATGTCCTTGGACACCCGCGCCGCCGCGCCGGCCTGCTGATGCCCAGTACGCACCTCATGCCGCACCCGCGCCATGAACCCGATCCCGACGCCAATCGTCACCAGCCCAGGAAGGACGAACGCCCAGCGCCAGCCGACGTATTGGGCGATGACGCCGGTGACGACGGCGGACGACGCGACGCCCAGATTGCCCCACACCCCATTGATGCCCACCTGGCGCCCCAACTTATCGGCATGCGCCACCAGCATGGCCGTCCCGACCGGGTGATAGATCGAGGCGAACAACCCCACCGCCAGCAGCGCTGAGCCCAGTTGCAGCGGCGTTCGCACCATCCCGACCAGCACCATCGAGGCGCCAATTCCCAGGAAGAAGATCGCCATCATGTGCCGCCGGCTCCAGCGGTCGCCGAGCCAGCCGTTCAGCAACGCTCCGGCGCCAAACGCGACGAACGCCGGCGTGGCGTAGGGCAACAAATCGCCATAGCTGATGCCCAGAGCGGGCCCCATGACGATCACCGCCGCCGCGAACACCAGCATGGCATAGTGGTCGATGAAATGGCCGGCGTTGATGAAACCGATCACCGTCGCGGGTTTGTTCATTGGGTGTGTCCTCGTTTTCGATCAGCCGGTCTTGTCCTCGTCCTCCACGCCAGATTATCGTGGCCTGTGGTCGATGTGTGGCCAACCGTTATCGTGGACACGCCAAATGGATGGTTTTTCCCTGGCCGCCGGAGGGGTCGCCGCTCTGGCGCGGTCGTACGACCGGGGCGTGCATCTCGGCCTGCACGTGCATGCCGAGGCGCAGTTGCTGTTCGCCGCCCGCGGCGTGATGCAGGTGACAACCCCCAAAGGCCGCTGGCTGGTCCCGCCGCGCCGCGCCGTCTGGGTGCCGCCGCGCCTGGAGCACGCGGTCGATATGCTGACCGATCTGGAGATGCGGTCGCTCTACATCGCCCCCGCCTGGCTCGCCGCCCACCCCGAGCAACCGCGTCTGGGCCGCGAGTTCGTCGTCGCGGTCGGGACGTTGCTGCGCGAACTGGTGCTGGCGCTGTTCGCCGGGGACGTGGACCCGCACCGAGCCGACCTGCTGGCGCGGCTGGCTTTGTTCGAACTGGCGGAGGCCGAGGACGCGGCCACCTTCATGCCGATGCCCTCCGATCCCCGCGCGCGCCGCGTCGCGGAGCAGGTGCTGGTGGACCCGGCCGGGGTGCGCGATCTCGCGGACCTGTCCCGGGCGGCCGGCGCCTCGCCGCGGACGATCACACGGTTGTTCCCGGCCGAGACCGATCTGACGTTCAAGGAGTGGCGGCAGCGCGCCCGCATCCTGGCCTCGGTCGAGATGCTCGACAGCAGGCGCGCCTCCATTGGCGCGGTGTCCGCCCGGCTGGGGTTTTCCAGCGCCGCCGCGTTCGGGCACGCGTTCCGCCAGGTGTTGGGCATCACGCCCGGCGAGTTCACCAACCGGCCGGGCAGAAACGAGTGAGCACGTGCCGCGATCTGTAGCGCCGCGCCATGATGAAAGCTTCGACGCGTCGATACACCGACAGTTTCGACGCGAATTGTTTGAGACGGAAGCAGCCGTCCGATGTGCGATTGTTGAGACAAAAACTCACACCCTGTGAGAGTGACGCGCAATGGATGGTCCGCGACATGCGACCGCCGCATACGACCCTGAGCCGACCTTCAGGCCGCGGTCTTCGTTGGGAAGGTTTGAGGTCAGCCGATAGGGTCCACCTCACTCGTCGATCGGACGAATCGTGCTCCACCGCAACCGGTTTTCAGTAGCCTCCTAAGTAGATTCCGAACCTTTCGCCTGGCCGGGATAGCTTTCACTCTCGCGAAAGCAGGGGCACGGGCCGCGTGGGGGGCAACCCGAAAAGATCTGAATTTCGGGCTTCGATAAGTATCCCGGGACAGTCTTCGATCTCGACCCGGATTGCCAGAGACGTGACGAAATCCGTGTGGCGCGAGGCTTATGGTGACGACCAAACAAAGCAAAACAAAACAGACGAAAAGCCGAACTTCCTCTCCGAATCTCCGGAGGGCTGGCGTGCCGAACACACAGACTGAACCGGGAGGGCGCGCGCCAGGCGAGGCTGGCCTCCAACAATGCGACCGTGAGCCGATCCATATCCCCGGCGCCATTTTGCCACATGGGGCTATGCTGGTGATCGACCAGCGGACATTGCGGATCTTGCAAGTCGCCGGTGACCTGGAACGCCTGTTGGGCGCCACGCCGGAAGCGCTGTTGGGGCAGTGCGTGTCCGTGCTGTTGCGGCCGGAGCAGGTCGAGTTGCTGCGCCACCTTGCCGCGACGGCTGATTTAGGCACGCCACGTCATGTTCTCGATCCGGTATTGCGCATCGTCGCGGCACGGCCGCTGGATGCCAGTATCCATCGCAGCGGTGATTCCCTCGTGCTGGAATTCGAGGCGGCGGACCCGTCGGATCGTTATGCCGCGGACCCGCTTAGCGGCGTGCAGGCCATGATTCAGGGCCTTGAAGATGTCGAGTCCGTTGCCGCGATATGTCAACGCGCCACCGAACACGTGCGCGAATTGACGGGTTACGACCGCGTGCTGGTTTACCGTTTCATGGCCGACGAGTCGGGCTGGGTCATCGCGGAAAGCCGCCGCGCGGGGCTCGAGCCATTTCTCAACCTGCATTACCCGGCGGCCGATATTCCACGCCAGGCGCGAGCACTCTATCTGCGGAACTGGCTGCGGCTGATCACGCGGGTGAATTATGAGCCGGCGCCGCTGATGCCCGTGAACAACCCGAACACCGGCGAACCGCTGGACATGAGCCAGGCCGTGTTGCGCGATGTCTCGCCGGTTCACCGGGAATATTTGCGGAACATGGGAGTCGACGCATCGATGTCGATCTCGATCATTCGCGGCGGGCAATTATGGGGGCTGATCGCCTGCCACCATTACAGCCCTCGCTTTCTGCCGCGCCATCTCCGCGCGGTGTGCGAGCTGTTCGGCTCGATGTTCTCGCTGCAGCTTGAAGCGCGCGACAAGGGGTATCGGTTCGATGAGCGGCTGGCGAGCCGCATGGTCCTGCAGGGTCTCATGCTGAACCTGGCAAGTGCTGACGATTACGCTCTGGGCTTGACGCGGCAATCTCCCAACCTGCTGGACTATATTCATTGCGGGGGGCCGACACCCGACGCCACGCGGCAGGGCGGGGTCGCCGTCGCGGTGGCAGGGCATCTGACCTTTCTGGGTGACACACCATCCGCGCGCCAGATCGCGGATCTGGTGCTCTGGCTGGATACCCGCATGACACCGCATGCGGGGGTTTTCGCCACCGACCGGCTGGGTGAGCTCTGGCCGGCGGCGGTGGCGTTCGCCAAGGTTGCGTCCGGCGTACTGGTGATCTCAGTCTCCGATGAGTCGTCCAATTACATTATCTGGTTCCGGCCTGAACTGGTTCATGGCACGGCCTGGGCGGGCGCGCCCGCCAAGCTGGTGCGGGATGGCCAGGATGGGCCACGGCTATCGCCGCGCAAATCGTTTGAAAAATGGCAAGAAACCGTGCGCGGCCGGTCCATGCCCTGGACCGATGCCGACACTGACGCCGCATTCGACCTGCGGGTCTCCCTTCTCCATGTCGTGCTGCGCCGAATCAATGTCGCCGCGCGCGAACGCCGGCTGGCCAACGAACGCGACCAGTTGCTGATGGCGGAGCTGGACCACCGCGTGAAAAACACCATCGCCAATATTCAGGCGCTGGTGATGCAAACCAGCCAAGGGGCCGATACGCTCACCGGCTTTGTCAAAGGGTTGGATGGGCGGATCCAGTCGATGGCGAAGGCACACAACCTGCTGTCACAGAGCCGGTGGGAGGGGGTTTGGATCGAGAATTTGTTGCGTGAGGAGCTTTCGCCCTATTCCGAAACAGGCACCGGCCTGACGTTGAACGGGCCCGCGGTGCAATTGACGCCGAAATCCGCGCTGGCGCTGTCCTTGGCGGTGCATGAACTATCAACGAACGCGGCGAAATTCGGCGCATTCGCCAAACCTGGCGGGCGGGTCTCGATCGAGTGGCGGCGGGACAGCGAGGGGGCCCTCACCCTGTCATGGCGGGAGGCGGGCGGACCGTTGGTCACTCCGCCCAGGCGGCGCGGCTTTGGCTCCTCGCTGATCGAGCGCGCGCTGGCGCTGGAGACCGGCGGGCATGCCACGCTGAATTACCCGCGCGGTGGCGTGGTGTGCGAGGTGTTCCTGCCGGCCACGGCGATTTGCGCCGTGGACATGACGGCCGGTGAAGCGGCCGCGGTCTCGCCGGTGCCGATGCCAGTGACGCCGGCAATCTCCACCGGGACGGAGGTGGGGTTGCGTGTTTTGGTGGTCGAGGATTCAGCCATGATACTGCTTGGGCTCGAGGCGGTGTTCGATGATCTCGGGTGGGTGATGGTTGGACCCGCTACGCGCCGTGCCGCCGCATTGGAGATCGCCGCCACCGATGCCTTCGAAATTGCGCTGCTTGACGTCAATCTGGATGGCGAAATGTCCTGGGATGTGGCGGCGGTGGTTCGGGGGCGAGACATTCCGTTCGTGTTCTGCACCGGCTATAATGCCAGAACGGTGTTGCCAGAGGCTTTTCGGGGTACACCGATCCTGAGCAAACCGTACACCCAAAACGATTTGGAGAATGCGCTGCGAGGCGCTTCTGCCCGGCCAGGCCGCGTGCCTGTTTCGTGAGTCCCGTCGCTCTGGCCGGCTGCCGGTTCCGTGTACACCGAATGAAGGTCATCAAGCCGTAATGACGCAACACACTGAATGTCCGGTTTCAGGCCCGCCCCTGGTCGCGCGGTGATGACCGTTATGGTGCGAAGCGGCCGTCGATGCTTCGATAGTTCTGTGTCCGTTTGCCACCCAAAGCGGCTGTAGCCTGTATGGAGCATACCCCGACGAAGGGCTGGAACGAGACACTTTCCATGTCCTGGCAGGGATTCTCACGTCATTCCGGGGACGACGTCATCCCGAGGTCCGGACTCTGGTGGCGCAAAATGACCGCCTAACCCACGCCATCCTACTCCGTCGCGATCACCGCCGGCTTGCCATCGCGCAGCCCCACGATGAACAGCGGCGTATGCGCGTGGTTATGGTCGTCCGGCGCATAAGTGCCGCCCAATCGAGACGCCATTTTCGTGCTCTTCAACGCCGTCTCGATCGCCGCCGGCTGATCCGAACCCGCGCTCCGGATGGCGTCCGCCACCAGATACGTCGCCTCATAAACAAACCAGGAGCGTTGCGTCGGCACCAGCCCGTAACGCGCCTGATAAGCGGCCATGAAATCCTTCACGGCGGGCTTGTCGATCAATGTCGAAAACACCGCGATGCCGGTGAGGTCCGCCAGCCCGCCCGCGTCCCGGAACGCCGGCGAAACGGCACCCAGAGCGCCCGCGACATCGAACCGCCCGCTGATCGGCACTTTCCACCCCGACGCCTCATAGGCTTTGAAGAACGCGGCCGTCGCCGCCCCGGGCATGATCAGCAATTCGTCCGGCGCACCGGCCTTCAGCGTGGTCAGCAGCGCCGTCATATCGGTGCTCCCCGGCGTGATGATTTCCCGCCCAGTGACCTTCATCCCCGCATCCTGGGCCGCCTTCTCGAAGGCGATGGCGTTGGCCTGAGGGAACCCGCCCGCCTCCGCCGCGATCGCCACGGACTGGACGTGCTTCGCCGCCAGAAACCGGATCAGCCCGCGGGCGATGTCCACCTCGGACGGAATGGTCTTGAACAGATAGTCGTTGCCGCCCACGCCCGACCGGTCGACGAAATCCTGCCCGGCCGAGGTGGCGATCACCAGCGGGATCTTCGCCGCCTGGACAACCGGCTCGATCGCATGGGTCACCGGCGTGCAGAGCGCGCCGATGACCACCGGAACATGCTCCTGCTCGATCAGGCGCTTCACCGCCGGCACGCCGATGTCGGGTTTGCATGCGTTGTCGGCGTAGAACGCCTCCAGCGGCCGCCCCAGCACTCCGCCGGCCTCGTTGATCTGGTTGAGCGCGAGTTGCGCGCCATACTGCTCGGATTGCCCGCGGTCGGCGTAGGGACCGCTCAGGATGGTGGTGATGCCGACGCGGATCGGATCGGCGGCGCGCGCGGCGCCGGGGAGAACGCAGGCGGCGCCAAGCAAACTGGCGAGCAAAAACGCGGTGCGGGACATGACGGCTCCTGACCGGTTGACGATGAGCGGCGGGTCATGACCGATCCCGAAGCAAACAGCAACGGGCCGCGGGGTGACCGATCGGTGACAGCCGCCGTCTGGTCCGCTTTTCCGTCCGCCAAACGCCGGAACCCGAAAGGCGCGAGAACGGCGAACGCGGCGCGCCGAACCACTCGCCGCCGGTTTACGCCGCCCGCACGCCCGCGACGAAATCGTTCACCTCGTGGGACAGTTGTTCAGCCTGTTTCGACAGATCGGATGCGGCGGTCAGTACCTGACCCGACGCCGCGCCGGTTTCCCGCGCCGCCTGGCTCACGCCGCCGATCCCATCCGTCACATGTCGCGCGGCCCGGGTCGTTTGCTGAACGTTACGGGCGATTTCCGCCGTGGCCGAACCTTGCTGCTCGACCGCCGCGGCGATCGCGCTTTCGATCGTGCTCACCTGTTCGATGGTCGTGAAGATACTTCGGATCGCTTCGACGGCTTCCTTGGTGGAGGCCTGGATCCGCGCCACCTGAGCGGCGATCTCCTCGGTCGCCTTGCCGGTTTGCGTGGCGAGACTTTTCACCTCCGACGCCACCACCGCGAAACCTTTCCCGGCATCGCCCGCCCGTGCCGCCTCGATGGTGGCGTTCAGCGCCAGCAGGTTGGTCTGGCTGGCGATGTTGGTGATCAGCCCGACGACCGCGCCGATTTTCTCAGCCCCCGCGGCGAGCGCGTGCACGATCACGTCGGTTCGTTTGGCATCCTCCACCGCTTTTCCGGTGATCGTGGACGATTGCGTCACCTGCCGGCTGATCTCGAGGATCGACGCGGTCAGTTGCTCGGCGGCCGCGGCCACCGTCTGCAAGCCGGTACCGGCCTCTTCGGCGGCGGAGGCGACGGAGCCAGCCTGCTCCTGGCTTTGGTTCGCCGTGGCGGTCATCGATCGCGCCGTGGCCTCCAACTCGGTCGAGGCCGACGACAGCACGCCGACCAATTGGCCAACCTTGCCTTCGAAACGATCCGCCATGCGATGCAACGCCGCTTTCTGTCCCGTCGCCGCCTGGGCCTTGGCCGCCTCGTGCTCCAGTCGCAGACGTTCGGTCTCGATCATGGTCTCCTTGAACACCAGAACGGTGGCCGCCATGAAGCCGACCTCGTCGGCCCGATCCGTGCCCGGAATGGCGGCCGCCACATCGCCTTTCGCCAAACGCTCCATCGCGGTCTTCAACGCGCCGAGCGACCCGGTGATATCGCGGTTCACCAGCCACGCCGCGAGCATGGTAACGACGAGGATCGTGCCGCAGATCGCCGCCATGCGCAGTTGCAGTCCCCTGAAGGAGGCATCCAGATCGTCCGTGTAGGCGCCCCCATAAACCGCGATACCCCAGGGCGAGAATTTCGCCACCGCGACCACCTTGCGCAGTGGCGCGGTCTGGCCCGGTTTCGGGAACATGTAGCTCGACACGCCTTCATTCGTGGATCGAACCGCCGCGATCACCAGTCTCGAAATCGGCTGACCGGTCGCCGTATCGGCCGGTGTCGGCTTGCCCTCCAGCGCCGGAGCGACCCCATGCATGAGAACATCGCCGGTATCGAGATCCAGCACCGAGAGATAGCCGATGCCGTCGTCGAAACGGATCGCCCGAATATCGCGATGGAACAGATCGACCGCCTGCTCCCGCGTGATCTCTCGCGCGGCGACCCTTGCTTCAAGACCGCCGGCGATCGCGACGGTCGTGCTGACGATGGCGCGAAGCTTGTCGGTGCGGTCGTCCAGCATGCGATCGTGCACCGTCATGGCGCCGGTGACGGCGATCGCGATCATCGCGATGGACGATAGCCCGAGCAGCAAGGTCAGTTTCGTGCGCAGACGGAGGCGGCTGAGAAATTTCATGATGGCGCGAGCAACCAGTGATGGTTGATGCGCCTGATAGCCCCTAAAGATGAAGGAACCGTTAACGCGCGCGTCGTTCACGCCTTGGCGGCGGCGCGGGTTTATGCGCGCCCCGCCATGAGGTCATGCCCCATCTTCGCGGCGCCGGTTTGTGTTCGGGGCGTCCGCCGGATCGGTGAACCCGGCGCCGGCCGGCTAAGCCGCTGTCGAGCCCAGTTCGCCGGCGACATCCTGGATGCACTGCCACGCCACGCGCCCCGAGCGCCCGCCGAGCGTCACCGACCAC
>PLSZ01000140.1 GCA_003164305.1 Acetobacteraceae bacterium | reverse complement strand
GGTCCAGGAGGCAGAGCCTCCTGGTAGGGTCCGGGGCAACGCCCCGCCTTCCTTTCTCCGCCCCGCCCCCACGCGCAACCTCATCTTGTTCCCGGCGGCGTGCGTCTATAGGTTGCCGCGAAATTCCGGCCAGGCGGCGGGATTCGTCCCGCGGAAATTCACTCCGACGGGCAGCTTCACAGGGAAACCATGTCTCAGGCCCCCCACTACAAGCGTGTTCTGCTCAAGCTCTCTGGGGAGGCGCTGATGGGCGGCCGGGAGTTTGGGCTGGACACCGATACCGTTGGTGCCATCGCGCGCGACATCGGCGACGTCGTCGCGATGGGCGTCGAAGTGTGCATCGTGATCGGCGGCGGCAATATCTNNCCGCCATTCCGATGGCCAGCGTATGTGAGCCGTATATTCGTCGGCGCGCCGAGCGGCACATGGAAAAGGGCCGCGTGGTGATTTTCGGTGCCGGCACCGGTAATCCTTTCTTCACCACCGACACCGCCGCCGCGTTGCGGGCCGCCGAGATGGGGTGCGACGCGTTGCTGAAGGGCACGCAGGTGGATGGCGTTTACTCGGCCGACCCGCGCAAGGTGCCGGACGCCACGCGGTATGAGCGGCTGACCTACCACGATGTGTTGGCCAACGATCTCCAGGTCATGGACGCGGCGGCGATCAGTTTGTCGCGAGAGAATCGGCTGCCGATCATTGTATTCAACATCAACGCGGCCGGTGCCTTCGCCCAGGTGATGCGCGGCGAGGGAAAGTTTACCCGAATTGAAGTAAATGATGGCTAGGTTGGTTGTGGTTCGACCGCGCCCGATTCGGACACTGACCACCGTGAAGCAGGAGGGACGACAATGCCCGCCGACGTGAAGGCCCTGAAGGACGATCTGGCGCGCCGCATGGATGGCGCGCTGGAAACATTGCGCCGGGAGTTCGCCGGTCTGCGCACCGGGCGCGCGCATCCCGGCCTGTTGGAGCCGGTGAAAGTCATCGCTTACGGGCAGGAGATGCCGCTCAATCAGGTCGGCACCATCGGCGCGCCGGAGGCTCGGATGCTGACGGTGCAGGTGTGGGACAAGTCGATGGTGACGGCGGTGGAGAAAGCGATTCGCGACTCGGGGCTGGGGCTCAATCCAGCCGCCGACGGCATGCTGGTGCGGATCCCGATTCCGCAGTTGACCACCGAGCGGCGCAACGAACTGGCCAAAATGGCGCACAAATATGCCGAGGGCGCGAAAATTTCCGTGCGCGCCGTGCGTCGCGACGGCATGGAACAAATCAAGGCACATGAGAAAAAGCACGAGATCGGTGAGGATCTCGCCAAGACCTGGTCCGAGGAGGTGCAAAAACTGACCGACCAATACGTGAAAAAGGTCGACGACAGCCTCGCGGACAAGGAAAAGGACATCCGTCAGGTCTGAATTGGCCAAGTCTGAATTGGAAAGAATGTCGACCGCAACCCAACCGATCGCCGCGAGGCGAACCCAGGCGGGCTCCGCCGAGCCGCCGCCCGTGCATGTGGCCGTCATCATGGATGGCAACGGCCGGTGGGCTGCCGCGCGCCATCTGCCGCGAATCGCCGGGCATCGGGAGGGTGCGCGCGCGGTGCGCCGCACCATCGAGGCGGCGATCGCTCAGGGTGTGAAGTGGCTGACGATTTATGCGTTCAGCAGCGAGAATTGGCGGCGGCCGGTGGATGAGGTGCTCGATCTGACCGGTCTGCTGCGGCAGTATTTGCGCACCGAGATCGCCGAACTGAAGGCGTCCGGCGTGCGGCTGCGCTTTATTGGCGACCGCTGCCGGTTCGATGACGGGATCCAGAGCGATCTGCGTGACGCCGAGCGGGATACCACGGCGAACACACGCCTGAACCTGACCATCGCGCTGTCGTATGGCGCGCGAGCGGAGATCGTCGCGGCGGCGCGCGCGGCGGCGGAGGCGGTGCGCGACGGGTTGCTCGATCCGGCGAAACTGGATGAGCAGTCGTTCGCCGCGTTCCTCGCCACCGCCGAGATGCCCGATCCCGACCTGATTATCCGGACCTCGGGCGAACGGCGGCTGTCGAATTTCCTGCTGTGGCAGGCGGCATACGCCGAGTTGGTGTTCCAGGATGTGCTGTGGCCCGACTTCGCGGCCGAGCACTTCGCCGCCGCCCTGGCTGAGTATGGGCGAAGGGAGCGGCGGTTCGGGGCGCGCCCTGGCTGACGATCCGGCGTCCAAAGCCTCTCGCTGGAGTGACCTGAGCCGTCGCGTGGCGTCCGCGCTGGTGTTGCTGCCCGTGGCGATAGTCTGCGTCTGGTGGGGAGGCGCCGCGTATTTGTCGTTGATCGCGCTTGGCTGCCTGGTGCTGGGGTACGAGTTTCTGGGGATGTGCGGCGCCTCGGCTTCGGACAGCGCGTGGTACTGGTTTCCCACCGGACTGGCCGCCGTCGCGGCCTTGACCGAAATGGGCTCCGCGCTCGCCGCCCTGACCCTTCTCGCCCTCGGCACCGTTCTTGCCTGGGCTTTTCCGCTCCGTCGCGCTTCGGCCTCGGTGGGCGATCGAACGACCACGGGTAACGCCGGCGCGGCGGTGTGCATTTGGGACCATAAGTTCAATCTGGCGTTTGGCGTGCCATATCTTGGCCTCGGCGCGGTGGCGCTGCCGTGGCTGCGCGCCGATCCAGGGGCGGGACTGGCGAATACAGTGTTCGTGCTGGCGATCGTCTGGGGCAGCGATATCGGAGCCTATATGGTTGGACGCCTGGTGGGCGGGCCGCGACTCGCGCCGGCGATCTCACCCGGCAAGACCTGGTCCGGCTCGGTGGGCGGCCTGGTCAGCGCGGCGCTGGCGGGACTTGCGGTAGCGGCTTGTCTTTCGAACGGATTCTCGCCATCACATGTGATTGGACTGGCGATTGTCCTTGGTATTATTTCGCAGGCGGGGGACTTGTTGGAGAGTGCTCTGAAACGGCATTTTGGTGTTAAGGATTCGGGCCGTATCATTCCGGGCCATGGCGGTCTGTTGGATCGCATCGACGCCTTGCTGGCCGTGGCGCCCGCCGCCGCTTTGCTGGCATTCACTGTCGGACGAGGAGTAGTCCTTTGGCGATGAGCCCAGATTCTGATCGACCGGTCGCACCGAGGACCGACGCCGTGCCGCGTTCCATTACCGTCCTGGGATCCACCGGCAGCGTGGGCACGCAAACCATTGATCTGCTGATGGGCGCCGCGCCCGGCCGCTTCACCGTTCGCGCTTTGGTTGCTGGGCGGAACGTCAAACTTCTGGCCGAGCAGGCGATCGCCTTGCGCGCCGAACACGCGGTAGTCTCGGATGCCGCGTCGCTGCCCGCGCTGCGGGAGGCTCTGGCGGACACCGGCATCACCTACGACGCCGGACCCGAGGCGGTGGTGCGGGCGGCCGAGATGGACGCCGACTGGACGATGGCGGCGATCACCGGCGCGGCCGGCCTGGCCTCCACGCTCGCGGCGGTGCGCCGCGGCAAGGCGGTCGCTCTGGCCAACAAGGAAGCCTTGGTCTGCGCCGGGGAGGTGATGCTGCGCGCGGTCGCCGAGGCAGGCGCGACCCTGCTGCCCGTCGATAGCGAGCACAACGCGATCTTTCAGTCGATGGCGGACGGCAATCATGGCGCCATCGAAAAAATCATCCTGACCGCGTCCGGCGGCCCGTTCCGCACCGCCTCGCTCGAGGAGATGAAGCGCGCCACGGTGGAATCCGCGCTGCGCCACCCCATATGGTCGATGGGCGCGAAAATCAGCATCGACTCCGCGACGATGATGAACAAAAGCCTGGAGTTGATCGAAGCCGCCCGCCTGTTCAGCCTGGATGAGACAAAGATCGACGTGCTGTTCCATCCGCAATCGGTGATCCACGGCATGGTTTGCTATCATGACGGCTCGGTGATGGCGCAACTCGGGTCGCCCGACATGCGCATTCCGATCGCGCATACGCTGGCCTGGCCGGAGCGGATGGCGACCAACTCGCCGCGGCTGGATCTCGCGGCGGTGAGCCGGCTGGACTTCGAGGCACCGGATCTGGTGCGCTTTCCGGCCCTGCGGCTGGCTCGGGACGTGTTGCGGGCCGGTGGAGGAACGCCGACAATTTTCAACGCGGCCAACGAAGTCGCGGTCGAAGCCTTTCTGCAACGCAGGATCGGCTTTCTGGATATCGTGCAAACCGTCGAGCGGGTGCTGGAAGCGCTCGGGACGCCGGCCGCGGCGACGTTGGACGCGGTCATCGCCCTCGACGGAGAAGCCCGCCGCGCCGCCGGAACCTTCGCCACCGCCAAGGCCGCCTGAGTTCGCCGTCCCGACGTTCAATCTGGTTCAGATGAAAGAAATCCCGCCCCTTGCCGCACCTTTTCCCCGACCTTCTGCGCACCGTCGCCGCCTTCGTCGTGGTACTGGGCGTTCTCGTGTTCTTTCACGAACTCGGCCACTATCTGGCGGCGCGCTGGCGCGGCGTTTACGTGGAGGCGTTCTCGGTCGGTTTCGGCCGCACGATCTTCAGTTGGTACGACCGTCACGGCACCAACTGGCGCATCTCCTGGCTGCCTTTGGGCGGCTATGTGAAGATGCACGGCCAGGAACGGCCGGAGGAAGTCTCCGACGAGGTCCGCGCCAGCTGGAAAGACGGCCAGACGTTCCACGAGAAATCGGTGCTGTCGCGCGCCATCATCGTCGCCGCTGGGCCGATCGCCAATTTCATCCTCGCCATGGTGCTGTTCGCCGGCCTGTTCATGGCGGTCGGCCGACCCGTGACCTCGCCGGTGGTCGGCGAAGTGTTGCCCGACGGCGCGGCGGCGCGCGCCGGATTGCTGGCCAAAGACCGGATCGAGACGATCTCGGGAGAGCCGATCCACTCGTTCGAGGACATCCAGCGCATCATCACCGCGCATCCGGTCGAAACGCTGAACGTGACGGTGAAACGCGACGGCGTGGATAAGGACTTCGCGGTCACCACCGAGGCGCGCGAGGTGGGCGGCAAGCGGATCGGCCTGCTGGGGATCCGCGGCGGCACGGTCGATTATGAGCCGCTTGGCTTTGGCGCGGCGCTGGTTGGTGGTGTGACGCAGACCTGGACCGTGACGACGGACACGTTCAGCGGCCTGGCACAGATGATCTCGGGTCAACGCGGGACTGACGAACTTGGCGGGCCGTTGCGGATCGCCCAGTTGTCGGGGCAGGTGGCGCAGTTGGGGCTGTCGAACCTGGTGTCGTTCATCGCGGTGCTGTCGGTGAACCTCGGGTTGATCAACCTGTTTCCGATCCCGGTGCTGGATGGCGGGCATTTGCTGTTCTACCTCATCGAGGCGCTGCGCGGGCGGCCGCTGCCGCGGCGGGCGCAGGAATACAGCTTCCGGGCGGGGATCGCGCTGTTGGGCGGGTTGTTCATTTTCGCGACGTGGAACGATCTGACGCATATCGGACTGTTCCATTGGGTCGCGGGGCTGATTGGGTGATCGCGGCCGGCGAACAGAGGAACGTGGCGAAGGCCGGCCGATCGGAGTAGGCTACGCCATCCGGAGGCTGACATGAGCGTTGCCCGCGCCCACGCGATGACATTGGCCGAGTTCCTGGAATGGGACGAACGCCAGGAAGGCAAATACGAGTTCGACGGCTTCGAGCCCGTCGCGATGGTAGGCGTCACGCGCGCGCATTCGGTCATCCAGCGAAATATTCTGTTCGCCCTGACGGGTCGCCTGCGCGGCAAACGATGCGAACCGCACGGCAGCGAACTGAAGATCAAGGTCGCGGGCAGGATCCGTTACCCGGATGCATTCGTCGTCTGCACGCCGGGCGCCGGCACTGACAAAGTGATTACCGATCCGGTGGTGATTTTCGAAATCCTCTCGGACGAGAGTGAGCGGCGGGACCGGGTGACGAAAAACGACGAATACCGGCTGACGCCCTCGGTGCAGCGCTATGTCATGCTGGAACAGCACGAACCGGCGGGCATCGTCTTCGCGCGCGAGGGCGAGCGCTGGGTCGGCACCTTGCTCACGAGCGACGCCGTGCTGGCGATGCCCGAAATCGGGATCGAAGTTCCATGCGCTGAGTTCTACGAGGGCCTGACCTTCCCCGAAGCCGAACGTCCCGCCGCGTAACGGCGCGTGCCCGATCGCGTTTTAGGCACCACGCCGATCCTGCGCGTACTTTGGCTCACCACTCCATACCTCGTCATCACCCGGCTTG
>PLSZ01000109.1 GCA_003164305.1 Acetobacteraceae bacterium | reverse complement strand
TGCGCGCGCACCAGATCGTCATCGATCATCGCGCGGATGTCGGCGTCGCTCAGCAACTCCAGCGTGTTCAGTTCGTGCGAGGTCCGAAAACCGTCGAAAAAATGCAGGAACGGCACGCGTGATTCCAAGGTCGCCATCTGTGCCAGCAACGCGCAATCGTGCGCCTCCTGCACCGACGCGGAACACAGCAGCGCGAAGCCGGTGGGACGCACGGTCATCACGTCCGCGTGATCGCCGAAAATCGACAGCGCCGAGGTCGCCAGCGAACGCGCGGCCACATGAAACACCGTCGCGTTCAGCTCGCCCGCGATCTTGAACATGTTCGGCAACATCAGCATCAGGCCTTGCGAGGCCGTGAACGTTGTCGTCAGCGCGCCCGACTGCAGCGCGCCATGCACCGAACCGGCGGCGCCGCCCTCGGACTGCATCTCCTGCACGACGGGGATGTTGCCCCAGATATTCTTCACGCCGTTCGCCATCCATTCGTCGGCGAGCTCGGCCATGGTCGAGGACGGCGTGATCGGGAAGATCGCGCAGACTTCGTTGACGCGATAAGCGACGTGCGCGACGGCGGTGTTGCCGTCCATCGTGGCGCGGGTGCTCATCGTCCGGCTCCCGCCGTCTCGGGGACCATTTCCATCGCGTGGCAGGGACACTGCTCCACGCACACGGCGCAGCCCGTGCACAAATTCATGTCGATCCGGTATCCGTGGGTTGGGCCGAGCCGGACGATCGCGGTCTCCGGACAGGCGGCGAAGCAGTTGTCGCACTCGAAACAATTGCCGCAGGACAGGCAGCGCTGCGCCTCGCGCCGCGCTTCCTTGGCTGACAGGCCGCTGAGCACTTCTTCGAACCCGCTGACGCGGCTGGCGGCTTCCAGGGTCTTTTGCGGACTGGGATCGGCGTCGCTGTAGACCGGCAAATGCAGCATGCCGAACGACACGACCGGTGCCTTGGGCGACGGGACGTAGCGCACCTCGCGCAGCCAGGCGTCGATGTGGCGCGCGGCGCGCTTGCCGTGGCCGACCGCGATCGTCACCGACTTTTCCCCGGCGATCGCGTCTCCGCCGGCGAACAATCCCGGGCAGCCGGTCATCATGGTCGCATCGACCACGACGGTACCGTCAGAGCCGAACGCCAGACCGGGAACGTTGCGCAGGAAGCCGCTTTCCGTCGCCTGGCCCAACGCCAACACCACCGCGTCGGCGGTCAGCGTTTCGAACTGGCCGGTCGGTTGGGGACGGCCATGCTCATCCAGCGCCATCATCTCGACGGTCAGCGTGGGCCCGACGATCTCCTTGATGGTGGTGAGCCACTTGATTTTGATGCCTTCTTCCATCGCTTCGTCGGCCTCGAAGCCGTGCGCGGGCATGTGGGCGCGGTCGCGGCGGTAGACGATCAGCGCTTCATCGGCGCCCAACCGGCGGGCGGTGCGGGCGGCGTCCATGGCAGTGTTGCCGCCGCCGTAGACGATGACACGGCGGCCCAACAGCGGCGTTTCGCCAGAGCCGGCGTCATGCAGCCCCACGTCGTGCAGCCCCANNGTCGTGCAGCCCCACGTCGTGCAGCATCGTCACCGCGTCCAGCACGCGCACCGCGTCGCGAGCGGGAATATCGACATGCTTGCCGACGTCGGCGCCGATGGCGATGAAGGCGGCGTCGAAGCGGCCATCGGCGATTTCCGCCTGGACGTCTTCGACTTTGTGATTGAGGACGATTTTGACGCCCATCGCCTCGATGCGCTGGATTTCGCGCATCAGGTCGGCCCTGGGCAAACGATACGCCGGGATGCCGAAATGCATCATCCCGCCGGCGACGGGGCCGGCTTCGTGGATTTCGACAGTGTGGCCCAATCGCGCGAGATGGTAGGCGGCGGATAGCCCGCTGGGTCCGGCGCCGACCACCAGTACGCGCTTTTCGGTGGGCGGGGCGTCGATTTTGAATGTCCAGCCTTCCGCGGTGGCCAGGTCGCCGAGAAACCGCTCCACCGCGTGAACCCCCACAGGGGCATCGAGTTCGTCGCGATTACAAGCGGTCTCGCAAGGGTGATAACAGACCCGGCCATGCACCGCCGGCATCGGGTTGTCGCGGACCAGTGCGTCCCAGGCTTCGCGATAGCGGCCCGCCTGGGCCAGGCCCAGCCAGGCCTGGATGTCCTCGCCGGCGGGGCAGGCTTGGTTGCAGGGCGGCAGCAGGTCTACGTAAACGGGGTGAGCGGTTCTTGTTGGGCCAGCGGCACGGCGGCGAGTCATATCGATCAGGGGACTCATGTCGTGCTGGCGGGTGCTCATTGGACTGCCTCGGTCGTGGGGCCTGAACGGTGGAAGACGGCAGCGCGGCTGCCCGGCCTGGGCGCCGGCCGCACGGATGGACACACGCGCATTCGCTGCCAGGCCCGGCGGGCCCGGAAGCTCCGGCGGTCAGTTCATCGCGCCGGCTCGATCACACCTTAGGCAGGTGGTCAGCCGGACTGCGTTGACCTGAATCAACCGGCCACGCGGCACGGGCGAGGCGGTGATCCAGATCAATGCGCGGACGGATCAAGGGTGCCAATCCGCCATGATCAGCGGCCTCGGTTCGTGACGTCACGAACGCAGCGGGCCGGATCATGGGAGCGCGGCGATGACGCTACAGGCGAAGCTGATGTGGATCGGGGTCGCGGTTTTGGGCGCGGTTTCCTTTGCCGTGGTGGCATTGACCCGAGGCGAACCCGTGAACGCCGCCTGGCTGGTCGTGGCGGCGGTGTGCATCTACTTCATCGCTTACCGGTTCTACGCGCTGTTCATCACCGGCAAGGTGTTCGGGATCGATCCGAAGCGGCTGACGCCGGCGTATCGGCACAACGATGGCCTCGATTATGTGCCGACCAACAAATACGTGCTGTTCGGACATCATTTCGCGGCCATCGCAGGAGCGGGACCGCTGGTGGGGCCGGTGCTGGCGGCGCAGATGGGCTATTTGCCCGGCACGCTTTGGATCCTGGCCGGCGTCGTGTTCGCCGGCGCGGTGCAGGACATGACCGTGCTGTTCCTGTCCACCCGGCGCGACGGCAAATCCCTCGGCGACATGATCCGGTCGGAGATGGGACCGGTGGCCGGCGGCATCGCGGGTGTCGGCATTCTACTGATCTGCATCATCGTCCTTTCCGTGCTGGCACTGGTGGTGGTGAACGCGCTGAGGGGCAGTCCCTGGGGCACGTTCACGGTATTCTGCACCGTTCCGATCGCGCTGATCATGGGCGTCTACAGCCGCTTCATCCGGCCCGGCCGCATCGCCGAGATGTCCGGCATCGGCGCGGCACTGCTGCTCGCGGCGCTGATCTACGGCCGCACGGTGTCGGAAACCCCGGCGCTGGCGACATGGTTCAATTACAGCGGCGAGACGCTGGCATTGATTGTGATCGGCTATGGGTTCGTCGCCTCGGTGTTGCCGGTGTGGCTGTTGCTGGCGCCGCGCGATTACCTTTCGACGTTCCTGAAAATCGGCACCATTCTGCTGCTGTCGATCGCGGTCATCGTCGTTCACCCCGAATTGCAGATGCCCGCGATGACGCGGTTCATCGATGGCTCGGGCCCGGTCTGGGCTGGCAGCATCTTCCCGTTCCTGTTCATCACCATCGCCTGCGGCTCGGTATCCGGCTGGCACGCGCTGATCGCGTCCGGCACGACACCGAAGATGATCGAGAACGAGAGCCAGATCCGCTTCATCGGTTACGGCGCCATGCTGATGGAATCGCTGGTGGCGATCATGGCGATCATCGGCGCGTCGGTGATCCATCCCGGCGTCTACTTCGCGATGAACAGCGCCGCCGGCGTCATTGGCACCGATCCGGGCCACGCGGCGCAGGTGATCTCGGCGTGGGGCTTCGCGGTGACGCCGGATATGCTGACCCAGGTTGCGCACGAGGTGGGCGAGAGCACCATCATGTCGCGCACCGGCGGGGCACCGACCTTGGCGGTGGGCATGGCCACCATTCTGTCACGCTTCCTCGGCGGTCCGGAGCTGGCGGGGATCTGGTACCACTTCGCCATCCTGTTCGAGGCGTTGTTCATCCTGACAACGGTCGATGCCGGCACGCGGGTGTGCCGCTTCATGATCCAGGATCTGGTCGGCAACGTGATCCCGGCGTTCAGGGCGACCGAATCATGGGTCAACAACATCCTCGGCTCGGCGTTCGCCTGCGCGTTGTGGGGGTATTTTCTGTATCAGGGCGTGATCGATCCTCTGGGCGGGATCTGGACGATGTGGCCGCTGTTCGGCAGCGCGAACCAGATGCTCGCGGCGATCGCGCTGATCCTTTGCAGCGTCGTGCTGTTCAAGATGAAACGCGAGCGGCTCGCCTGGGTCACCATCGTGCCGACGGTGTGGCTGGTGTTGTGCACGGTGACCGCCGGGTTCGAGAAAGTGTTCAGCCCGGATACCGCGGTCGGCTTCGTGGCGCATGCGATGAAGTTCGGCGGGGCGGCGGCGGCGGGACAAATTCTGGCTCCGGCGAAATCGCTGCATGAAATGGGGCGGATCGTATTCAACGACTATCTCGACGCTGGATTGGCGGGGTTGTTCGCGACGATCGTGCTGACCATGGTGGTTTACGGCATCCTGGACGCGCGTAAGGCGTTGCGGACGCCGCGCGACACGACGGTGGAAATTGGGGCGGTGGAAATTGGGGCGTTCGATGCGATGGCGGCCGGCGATGACTGAGATGCCAGGCAGGGCCGAGGGCGTCGCGAGGCGAGCCCGTTTCGTCTGCGATATGGTGGTACAGACCGCCCGGCTGATGGTTGGCGTGCCCGACTACGACACGTACGTCTCGCATCTTCAGACCAACCATCCTGGGCGGCCAATCATGACGCATAAGGAGTTCTTCCGTGAGCGTCAGGAAGCACGATATTCGGTCGGCAAGGGACGGTTTCGCGGCTGCTGCTGACGGGAACCATGATCGCGACCTGGGGTGTGCTCCCGGTCGTGACGCCCCCGTCCCCGTCATCCTTGGGCTTGATCCGAGGATCGGCCTGTACAGAAATCGTGCTCGACCTGAGAGCACGGGGCCTGCATCAGAAGATGCCGGGGTCAGACCTGGCATGACGAACCGGTGGCCGGTAGGTCAATTCTTCAGCCCGTTTGTGTGAGTCTGAGCAACTGTCGGAGATCACCCCCGTGCATGCGATGGTATTGAAGACTCCCGGAACCGCTTTGGAATGGACCGAGCTTGCTGACCGGCAGCCGGGACCCGGCGAAATCAGGGTGAAGGTCGCCGCCTGCGGCGTTTGCCGGACCGATCTGCACGTGCTCGACGGCGAGTTGCCAAATCCGCGGATGCCAATCATCCCCGGCCATGAAATCGTCGGCCGGATCGACGCGGTCGGCGACGGGGTCGAGGGGCTGCATCTTGGCCAGCGGGTCGGCCTGCCGTGGCTCGGCCACACCTGCGGGATTTGCCGTTTCTGCCGAGCTGGTCAGGAGAATCTCTGCGACAATCCGCTGTTCAACGGCTACACGCGCGATGGGGGTTTCGCGACCGCGACGATCGCCGA
>PLSZ01000339.1:431-4038 GCA_003164305.1 Acetobacteraceae bacterium | reverse complement strand
CTATCGTGACCGCCCCCTATTATCCGGACAGAATGGAGACGAACGACTCGCCCGAACCGAACCGCCCGCCCGTCGTACTGCAGGTGTTGCCGTCGCTGGTCACCGGTGGCGTGGAACGCGGAACCATCGAAATCACCCAGGCCATCACCGAGGCTGAGGCTGTCGCCCTGGTCGCCAGCGCCGGTGGCCCATTGGTCCACTCCGTGCAACGCGCCGGCGGCCGGCACTTCACGCTCCCTTTGCTGTCCCGCGATCCGGTCACGATCTGGCGCAACGCCGCGCGGCTGGAAGCGCTGATCCGCGCCGAAAACGTCACCCTCGTCCACGCTCGTTCACGCGCCCCCGCCTGGGCCGCCTGGCTGGCCTGCAAACGCACCGGGACGCATTTCGTCACCACATATCATGGCGTGTATGGCGAGGACCTGCCGTTCAAGCGCCACTACAACGCGATCATGGCCAAAGGCGAGATCGTCATCGCCGCCAGCCAATACGTCGCGGATGTGGTGCGGCGACAGCACAGGCTCGATCCGTCCCGCATCCGGGTCATTCCGCGCGGTGTCGATCCGATGATGTTCAATCCGGATACCGTCTCCGCCGATCGCATCGCCCGCATGGCGCAAACCATGCGAGTCCCCGACGGCATGCTGACCGTCGTCATTCCTGGGCGTCTGACCGCGTGGAAGGGCCAGGCGGTGCTGCTCCAGGCGATTGCCCGGCTGTCACGCCAGGATGTGTGTTGTGTGCTGGTCGGCTCCGATCAGGGGCGCACGAAATACACCAGGGAACTGGAAACACTCAGCGAAACCCTGGGGATCGCCGATCGCGTCCGCATCATCGGGCAGGTCGATGACATGCCCGCGGCGCTGATGCTGTCCGACGTCGTCGTGCACGCCTCGACCCAGGCCGAAGCGTTCGGCCGCGTCGTGATCGAGGCGCAGGCGATGGGCCGGCCCGTGATCGCGACCGACCTCGGCGGTCCCAGTGAGACCGTGCGGGCTGGCGTGACCGGCTGGCTGACCCGCCCCCAGGACATCGACTCGCTGGTCTGGGCGTTGGAGGACGCGTTGTCGATGGACGCGGACTCGCGGATGGCTCTGGGCCGGCGGGCGCGCGCGTCGGTGCTGAACGGCTATACGTTGCAGGCGATGCGCGATGCGACGCTGGATGTGTATGAGGCCGTTCTGACCGGACAACCGGTCCGTGAACCGGAAACCGTGGCGGCATAGGCACGCGGCGCGGGAGCCGCCGCGTCGCGGGCACGAAAAGCTTGCCGCGCGGCGCCACCGGTGCCATGTCCCCCCGGCTTAAACCCTGAAACAGAGGACCACGACTCATGCCCGCCATCACCCTGCCCGACGGTTCCGTGCGCCAGTTCGACGCGCCGGTGACGGGCACGACGGTGGCCGAGGCGATCGGTCCCGGCCTCGCCCGCGCCGCTCTGGCGATGAAGCTCGACGGCAAGATCGTCGATATGTCGACCGTGATCGACCATGACGCGTCGCTCGCGTTCATCACCCGCCGCGACGAGGCCGCGCTGGAACTCATCCGCCACGACGCCGCGCATGTGCTGGCCGAGGCGGTGCAGGCGCTGTATCCCGGCACCCAGGTGACGATCGGACCCTCGATCGAAAACGGGTTTTATTACGATTTTTCCCGTAATGACCCGTTCACGCCCGAGGATTTTCCCGCGATCGAAGCGAAGATGCGGGAGATCGTCGCCCGCGGCACGCCGTTTGTCCGTCAGGTGATGGACCGCGAGGAAGCGATCCGCTTCTTCTCGGACAAAGGGGAAAAATACAAAGCCCAGTTGATCCAGGATTTGCCGGTATCGGAGACGATCTCGCTGTACAGCCAGGGCGACTGGATCGATCTGTGCCGCGGCCCTCACATGCGCACCACAGGCGATGTCGGCACGGCGTTCAAGTTGATGAAGGTCGCGGGGGCGTATTGGCGCGGCGATCACCGCAACGCGATGCTCAGCCGGATTTATGGCACCGCGTGGCGGGACCAGAAGGAACTCGACGCGTATCTGCATCAGTTGGAGGAAGCGGAACGCCGCGACCACCGCCGCATCGGCAAGGACATGAGCTTGTTCCATTTCCAGGAGGAAGCCGCCGGCTCGGTGTTCTGGCACCCGAAAGGCTGGCGGCTTTATCGCGTCGCCGAGGACTACATGCGCCGCCGGCTCGACGCGTCCGGCTATCANNAGCACATGTTCATCGCCCAGGTGGAGGACGAGAATAAAACGCTGGCGGTGAAACCGATGAACTGCCCATGCCATGTGCAGATTTTCCGCCAGGGCATCCGCTCGTATCGGGAATTGCCGCTGCGGCTGGCGGAGTTTGGGGCGTGTCATCGCTACGAACCCTCGGGTGCGCTGCACGGCATCATGCGGGTGCGGGCATTCACCCAGGACGACGCGCATATCTTCTGCACCGAAGATCAGATCGCCTCCGAGACGGTGCGGTTCGTCGATCTGCTGAGCTCGGTCTACCGCGATTTCGGGTTTGAATCGTTCCGCATAAAGCTGTCGGACCGGCCGGAGACGCGCGCGGGATCGGATGATGTGTGGGATCGCGCGGAGCGGGCGCTGATGGAAGCCTGCGCCACGGCGGGCGTGGAGTACACGCTGAACCCGGGGGAGGGCGCGTTCTACGGCCCGAAGCTGGAATTCGTGTTGCGCGACGCGATCGGCCGTGACTGGCAGTGCGGCACGTTGCAGGTCGATTTCGTGCTGCCCGAGCGATTGGACGCCGAGTATGTCGGCGAGGATGGCGCACGGCATCGCCCTGTGATGTTGCACCGCGCGATCCTCGGCTCGTTCGAGCGGTTTCTCGGCATCCTGATCGAGCAGTACGCCGGCCGTTTCCCGCTCTGGCTGGCGCCGGTGCAGATCGTGGTGGCGACGATCGTGTCCGACGCGGACGACTACGCGCGCGACGCGGTGGCCGCTTTCCGCGCGGCGGGTCTGGTGGCGGAGACCGACCTGACGAACCAGAAGATCAACGCGAAAGTCCGCGAACACAGCCTGCGGCACGTTCCGGTGCTGGCGGTCGTCGGCCGCAAAGAGGCGGAAAACGGCACGGTCGCGCTGCGCCGGCTTGGTTCGCAGGCGCAGGAAGTGCTGCCTCTGGCGGAGGCCGTTTCCCGTCTGTCGCGGGAGGCGACGCCGCCCGATTTGCGGAATTCCACGGCCGCGCCGCCCGGCGGCACCATGATCGCTTGAATTTTCGGTAAATAAGGGCAAAATGACGAATGTTCCGGGACCCGCCCTCGGGCGGCGCCCGGAACACGCTTACGCAACCATGACAGGAGCTACCCATAGCCAGAGGACCAATGCAGGCGCCGCCGACTCGCGACGGGCCCCGAGTGAACGAAGAGATCCGCGTGCCTCAGGTGCGTCTGATCGACCAGGACGGTGAGATGATGGGCGTCATGAGCGCCCGGGACGGCATGCTGCGCGCGTACGCCGTAGGACTGGACCTTGTGGAAATCAGTCCAAACGCCGATCCGCCGGTCTGCAAGATCCTCGACTACGGCAAGTTCAAATACGAACAGCAGAAGAAGAAGAACGAGGCCAAGAAGAAGCAAAAAGTCATCGAGATCA
>PLSZ01000339.1:0-352 GCA_003164305.1 Acetobacteraceae bacterium | reverse complement strand
CCAGATGGTGATGGTGCTGTCGCCGAGGTAGAATGGGCCGTGCACCCGGCCTGATCACACGCGCATCGCGCGACGATGACGGCATTGATTTGATACGGGGGACGCGGGCATGAACGTTGATCGCTTCATGGTTGGTTCGCGCCTCGCCGCCGCCCTGATCGCGGTCGGGCTGTCGGGAATCGTGACCGGCCGAATGGCGACCGAACCGTGCCCGGATTGTGTCCGTTTCGATGTCAGTTATAGCCCGGCGGATCGCACCGGTCTCGTTCGCACACAAATAGCTTGCGGACCTGGGCCGCAATGCGGTTTGCCAATCTCGGCGAATGTTTATGGCGTCCAACGGACGATCGAT
>PLSZ01000439.1 GCA_003164305.1 Acetobacteraceae bacterium | reverse complement strand
ACATCGCCTGCGGCACGCGCCGCCCTGCGACGATTTCGTTGGCGATCTGACAGACAACCTGCTCGACCTCGGCGATGTCCTGCGGCACGCGGCCTTGCCGAATGAGAGATATCTGGTCCTCGCTCAATCCAACCGTGCCGGCGAGAGGCCGATAATGCGGCCAGCAATAATGCACGTCGCGTACCGCGATCAGGATGATGATTATGCGCTGCCGCTCGGTCAGGTCGGATTGGAACCGGCAATAATTCTCCAGGTTCAGCCATGGAATCAGCGCGTCTGGAGCATGCGCCATGGTCTGCGCCAGATTCGATACAAACCCGTATTTAGATTCGAGCCATCGGGCGGTCGCGGCCAGATCGGGGGTGCCGCGTTGCTCGGTCGCATCGCCGGGCGTTGCGGATGTCGTCTCACTCATATCGACATGAAAGCACGGCGGGGCGTTCCCGGTCCATAGGAGACAAATTCGCTCAGCCGCCGAACCCGCCGAGAAACCGGGCCAACAGCGCGCCGAGAAGCGAGGTGTTATAGCCGCCTTCCTGGATGATCGCGGTGGGCAGCCGCGGGGCGCCGATGCGTTCTCCGGCTCGGGCGAAGCCGTCGGCGGTGACCGCCAGGGCGTTCAGAGGCTCGTGCTCCGAGGCGTCGAAGCCCAGGCTGACCACCAACGCGTCGGGTGCGAAGCCGCGGATGGCGGTCAGTCCGTCATCCAGCGCCGCGAGCCACCCGGCGTCGCCGGAGCCGATGGGCAAGGGGAAGTTCCGGTTGAAGCCCTCGCCCGCGCCGCCGCCGCGCTCGGCCGCGTGACCGGTGAACCAGGGGTAATAGCGGTTGGGATCGCCGTGCAGGGAGACGAACAGCACGTCGGGCCGGTGCCAGAAAACGTTCTGCGTGCCGTTGCCGTGGTGGCTGTCGATGTCGAGCACCGCGACCCGGACAGCGCCCGAAGCACGCAACCGTTCGGCGGCCAATGCGGCGTTGTTGACGTAGCAATGACCACCGGCCCGGGCACGAAAGGTATGATGCCCGGGCGGGCGAGCCAGCGCGTAGGCCGAGCGTCCGGCCGCCGCTTCGTCCGCCGCGGCCAGGGCGCAGGCGGCGGCCCAGGAGGCTGATTCCCAGGTGTGGGGGCCGATCGGGCAGGCGGCGTCGGCGGTGAACCAGCCGGCCTTGCCGATGATGTGATCGGGCATCCGGGCGCCATTGTCGCGCATTTCCGGGGAGGGATGGCTGTTCGCCACGACTTCCTCACCCGCGTCCGGCAGGGCCGACCACGCTTCGTGGGCGTCGCGCAGGAAATCCAGGTATGCGGGGTCGTGCACCGTCAGCAACGCGGCGCGCCCGACGGGTTTCGGAGCCACGATGTCGAGGCGCATGGATTGGCAGGCGGCCAATAATGCCTCGGCGCGGGCCGGCACCTCGAAATTCGGGCGGATCTGGCCGCGCGTCAGGAAGAAGCGCGGCGAGTGTTTGAGTTGCGAGTCGTGCCAGAAGACTTTCATGCGAATGCTCCGCCATGGTCCGTATGGGCGTGGTCCGGGTGGGACCGGGCCGTGTCATGAGCACGATGGCGCCGCGGATCGCCCGGTCAAGCCGCCCTGGCGTCGCGTTCGTCGGGCGGACGGAGGGATACGTTTGCGCTCCTGTCGGCTCTGGCGTGTCGCGGGGATCCCTGGCGGCCCCGAGAGGTCGCGATCGAGCCCGGGATGACGCCGGGGGTTGGGTGACGCCGGAGGGAGCGAGGGAGCGACCGCGAAAAGCCCGCGAACTATCGACCATGCGAAACGCGTGTGTTCGGCACACCCGGTAGCCCATCGGCCGCCGAATAGGTTATAGCGGCTTGAATCCTCAATGGAGAGATCGAACTCATGCGGCTGCCCCCGGCCCTTGTGCCGCTGCGCAACGGCACATTTCGTACGCTTTGGTTCGCCAGCGTCGTCGTCTGGCTGGGCACCTGGCTGCAAAACACCGGCGCCGGATGGCTGATGACGACATTGGCGCCCAGGCCGCTGATCGTGGCGATGGTGCAGGCGGCGACGATCATGCCGGTGTTCCTGCTGGCGCTGCCCGGCGGGGCCATGGCGGACATCGTCGATCGCCGGCTGTTCCTGATCGGCACCCAGGTCTGGACGGTTCTGGCGGCCGGGTTGCTGGCGGCTTTGACCCTCACCGGAGGCATGACCGCCGGGTGGCTGCTCATCCTGACCTTCGCCATCGGCATCGGCTCCGCGCTGACCGCGCCCGCCTGGAGCGCCATCATCCCCGAACTGGTGCCGCGCGAGGACCTGGTCGGCGCCATCACCCTGAACGGCATCGGGTACAACCTGACCCGGGCGATCGGCCCCGCGCTGGCGGGCTTTCTCATTCTGCTCGGCGGCTCCGGTCTGACGTTTTCGCTGTACACCGTGTCGATCCTGGCGGTGATCGGCGCGCTGATCATGTGGCGCCGCGACAGCCGCCGCTTCACCGGCCTGCCGCGCGAGCACCTGTTTTCCGCGATGCGGGCGGGCATGCGGTTCGTGCGCAATACGCCCGCGATTCAACATGCGATGATCCGCACCATCGCCTTTTCCATTCCCGCCTCGGCGCCATGGGCTCTGCTGCCGCTGTATGTCCGGCGCGACCTGTTGCTCGGGCCTGGCATGTACGGCGTGATCCTGGGCATGATGGGGGTCGGAGGCGTCACCTCCGGCATGTTGCTGCCGATCGTGCGTGGCAAATTGAGCCGGGGTGCCACGGTGGTGGCCTGCAGCCTGTTCTCCTGTGCCGGGATGGCGTTCGTCGGTCTTGCGGACAATTGGGCGCCGGCGGCGTTCGGGATGCTGCTGTTCGGCATCGGCTGGACGTCGGCTTACGCCACGATCCAGGCCGCCGCGCAGTTGGTCTGCCCCTCCTGGGTGCGCGCGCGCTCTCTGTCGATCTACCAGTTGGCGCAGAATGGCGCGCTGACGCTTGGATCGTTCGGCTGGGGCTGGGTCGGCGGGACGATCGGCCTGCACCGGACGTTCATGGTGGCCGCCGCGGTGGGCCTGATCCTGACGATCCTCGCCCGCTACGCGCGGATCGAGTCGATCACCGTGATTCCGATGCCGCCCGAAGCCGAGCCCGTGCGGGGCCCCGAGGCGCCGGCCGCCGAGTTGATGGGGCTGCTGCGCAACACCCGCGGCCGGGTGATGGAGACCGTACATTACCGCGTCGATCCGGAACAGCGCGCCGAGTTCCTGGCCTTGATGCACGAGGCGCGGTTTGTCCGCGGCCGCTCCGGCGCCCTGTTCTGGCAGGTGTACGAGGATGTGGCGCACCCCGAAGGCTGGCTTGAAGTCTGGTCGATGGAGAACTGGACCGACCACCTGCGCGAAGCGACGCGGTTGTCCGATGATGACAAGCAATTGCTCGCGCGGCTCAGCGCTTTTCAGGTGGCGACCGAGCGGCCGCAACGGTACCTCGCGGTCGATCCGCATACCGGCCAGGGCGCCGCGATCCGCGCGCACGCGTAAAAACCATCGTGAACGCATGAAAACCAGTCGGGGCGCATGGTTAAAAGCTCCGGCCTCCCTTGATCTCCCGGCGAGCCTCCGGTAGGCGGTATTACTGAAATCCTGGTGGGCGGCGCGCGATCGCCGGGGCCGGGCACGCAACGGGGTATTCGATCCATGCAGCTTCCGAAGCGGCAGTTCGCCGTGTGGTTTTTCGCCCTGATCTCACAGATTGTGGGACTTTCGCCACTGGCGGGGCTGACGTCGCATCCCGCGCTCGCGCAGGTGCCGCGGCCGTGGGAAATGGACATGCAACCGGCATTCAGCCCGATGAAACAGGGGATCATCGATCTCCATAATCTGGTGCTGGTGCTCATCACCGTCGTCACGATTTTCGTGGCCGGGCTGCTGGCCTGGGTCTGCTACCGCTTCAACGAAAAGCGGAATCCGGTGCCCAGTCAGACGAGCCATCATACGGGGCTGGAGATCGCGTGGACGGTGCTGCCGGTGTTGATTCTCGTGGTCATGGCGATTCCGTCGTTCCGGTTGATTTATTACCTCGACCGGACGCCGAACCCCGACATGACGATCAAGGTGACGGGCCATCAGTGGTACTGGGAATACACCTATCCGGATAACGGCGGAGTTGATGTCGAAAGCCGCTATGTCCACGATGAGGATCTGAAGCCCGGCCAGTTGCGCCTGCTCGCGGTCGATAATGAGCTGGTGATTCCGGCCGGCAAGAAGATCCGCATCCTGACCAACAGCGCGGATGTCATTCACAGTTTCTTCATCCCGTCCTTGGGCGCGCAGCGTTACGCGATCCCCGGCCGCACGATCGAGTTGTGGCTGGAGGCGGATAAGCCCGGGGTGTATTATGGCGAGTGCAATCAGATCTGCGGCCAGGATCACAGCAAGATGCCGATCGCGGTGCACGCGGTGACGGAAGCGGAGTTCAAGACCTGGGTTGAGCAGGCGAAGAAAAACGCCGGCGTTATCCCGCCGAACCCCAATGTGCTCGCCGTCGCGGCGCGGACCGATACCGGGAATGTTCAGCGCTGACCCTCGGGGTTGGACGCGTGAAGGAGACTGACGATGGCTGAAGCGACTCACGGTGACGCACACGGTTATGGCGCGCACGGCGACCATGATCATGCTCACGACCACAAACCCGGGTTCGTGCAACGCTGGCTGTTCAGCACGAACCACAAGGACATCGGCACGCTGTACCTGATTTTCGCCGTGATCGGCGGAACGGTCGGCGGCATTCTGTCCGAGATCATGCGGGCGCAGTTGCAGTTCCCGAACAATCATATCGTCACGTCGGGGCAGGAGTGGAACACGATCATCACCAGCCACGGGCTGCTGATGATCTTCTTCTCCGTCATGCCCGCGTTGATCGGCGGCTTCGGCAACTGGTTCATTCCGCTGATGATCGGCGCGCCGGACATGGCGTTCCCGCGGCTGAACAACATCAGCTTCTGGCNNGACGCTGTATCCGCCGTTGTCGAACGCGACGTATGAGCCTGGAATGGGGATGGATTGCACCCTGTTCGCGCTCCATCTCGCCGGCGCGAGCTCCATTCTGGGCGCGATGAACTTCATCACCACGATCTTCA
>PLSZ01000571.1 GCA_003164305.1 Acetobacteraceae bacterium | reverse complement strand
CGACAGCCTGTCGGACGCCGGCAACGCCTGGCTCCTCACCAACAGCCCTTATGCCGCCGGCCTGGGGCTGTCGCCCGAGCCGGTGAGCCCTCCGTACTATCAGGAGATCTATAGCAACGTCACCGCCAACGTGTTCAGCAACGGCCCCGTCTGGACCCAGGATCTCTCGTCGTCGCTCGGTCTTGGCACCCTCGCCCCGAGCGGAGTCGGCGCCTACGCCAATACCGTCCTGGCCGATCTGACCGCCCAGGTTGGGGCGAGCCAGGCGGCGACCGATCTGTTTTTGCTGGAGCTCGCGACCGGCGTCTCCGGCACGAACCCCTACATTCCTCTGGTCTCGGGTGCCGCCGGAGGCACCGATTTCGCGATCGGCGGCGCGGTCACCGGCCCCACCAGCGAGAACTCGCCGGTCACCGGCCTGGATGGCCTCGCCGCGCAGTTGGCGACGTTTCAGCGAGACGTGCCGACCCCCGCCGCCAACGCGCTGGCGACCGTGTCGATCGGCGGCAACGACGTGTTCAACGTGCTGGAGGACGCGAATTTCGCCACGCTCTATGGCACCGGGACCACGCTCGCCACCGTGGGCGCGACGCAGGCCGGGACGGACATCGCCCAGGCGGTTAGTCTGGAGGCCGCGTTTCTGGGCAGCCTCGTCGCCACGGGCGTAACCAGCGCGGTCATCATGAACGTTCCCGACATCGGCCTCACCCCCGAAGCCCTGGGCCTAGGCGCCACGCCGGCCGCGGCGGGAACCGTGCTGGCGGAATACTATAACGAGCTGCTCAGCGCGGATGTCGGCTCTCTGAACCTCGGCGGCGCGCACGATGTGATCGATAACGCGTTCGGGCTGATCGACAACGCGGTCGCCAATCCGGGGTCGTACGGCCTCACGAATACATCGACGCCGGTGTATTCCGGCAGCGCGAGCAGTTACACCCCCGCCGATCTCGTCAGCACCACTCTCACGGTGCAGGACACCTATCTGTTCTTCGACAAGGAACATCCGACGGAGACCGGCGAGTCGGGACTGGCGCAGCTCGCGCAACTGGCGCTGACCTCGTGTTTCGCGACAGGAACGAGAATTCGTACCATGGACGGCGATGTGCCAGTGGAGGAACTGACGATTGGCGCGCGGATCGTGTTGGCCGACGGTGGGACCGCTCCGGCGATCTGGATTGGCCATCGCGATGTCGAGTTCGCCGACGTGGCTGACCCGCGTTCCGGCTGGCCGGTGCGGGTACGGGCCGGCGCGTTCGGCGCGGGCTTGCCGATGCGCGACCTGTATCTGTCGCCCGATCACGCGGTGTTCGTCGATGGCGTGCTGATCCCGGTGAAGCATCTGGTCGATGGCGACATGATCGCTTCGGAGCCGCGCGAGAATGTGACATGGTGGCACGTGGAATTGCCGCGTCACGCGGTGCTGCTGGCCGAGGGACTGCCGAGCGAAAGTTTCCTCGACACCGGCGGCCGCGATGATACGGTGAAGCAACGGCTCCGGCGCGCGGAGTATGTCAGCCTGGTGTGGGAGGCGGAGGCCTGCGCCGAACTGGTCGTCTCTGGCGCGCGGCTGACCGAGGCGCGGACACGGGTAGGACGGTTCGCGTCCGGCATTGCCTCGACGGGTTGATTGAAAAGACGCGCCCGCAAACGCTCTTCCCCATTTTCAAGCATCGACCGAGGCCCTCGCCGCCTCAAGGTCGGGCCCAGTCACGACCAGGCATGCGGCGCCCAGTGTTTCCCACGCCCGAGCGGCATGCGCCGCGCTTTTGACGTTGCCGTCAGGAAACAGTCGCATCGCGCCGCTCTGTACGAAATCCGCCCGATCACCAGTGTCCAGATAGCTCTCAACCGGCATCCCCTCAGCGAGGATCACGTCGTGCCGCGGTAATTCAACGTGGAAATACGTCACGTGGTCGCAAGTCACCTGAGCGATCCTCGTGCCGTTGATCAGCAGCTTAACCGGCACCAGCACGCCGTTGACCAGCACTCCGTGATCCGGCGACAGCAGCAAATCTCGCATTGGCAAGCCGGACCCAATTGCCCCGGCACGCACACGCACCGGCCAAACCGCCTCCGGGTTTGGATGATCCAGGCACGCCACCTCTTGTCGCCCGATCCACACGATCGGTTCGTGCCGCGCCTGATTCTCCGCCAGGACGACCTTGTCGCCCAGTACCAGGTCCTCGACCGCCGCCGGTCCGTGCTCCGTCTCGATCCGCGTGCCTGCCGCGAAACACGCCACCGCCTGTACGGTGTTCCCATTGACGATGCCAAACCCGCCTGGGCTGATCGCCGAGCCAAAGATGATCGTGTCGATTCCGCCCGCTCCGGCGCCGGTTCCCGTGTCCGAGACAGTCAGCGTGTCGCCGTTGCTGACGCTCAGCCCGGACAACATGGCGCCGGTGATGACGAACGAGTCTCCCGCCTTCCACGTCGCTACCGTCCCGGCGAACCCGGCGATGTCGTCCAGCACCAGAACGCCCGTCGAGTCCTGAAACACCACGTCGATGACACTGTTGTTGACGCTATAAGTCCCCGTCGGTGTCAGATTATCGGTGAACGTCGTGGTCGCGGCATTCAGAACGGCACCGGTCAGCTCGATCGTATCATGTGTTCCGATCTGCAAGATCCCTGGCCCGTTCACGGAGACCGAGCCTTTAATGGCGGCGGTGCCGCCACCCACTAACGTGCCTTGCACGACCTCGGTCTGCTTGCCCAATTTACTACCGTTGGAAAGAATCGTGCCTTCCAGGAGGATGAAATCCGAAGCGATCGTGCCGAACCCGCCTGTGGTACTGCCGCCGTTCTCGATATAAACCGTGGGATCGAGCAGCCCGCCCTCCATCACCACGCCGCCTTGCAGGTTCACCACCGACGCGTTCACCACCGCGCCTGGGCCGACGGTCAGGTCCCCTGTGCCAAGCGCGGTGCCAATGTTCAGCGCGCCGGATACATCGAGGAGGCTACCAGCGCCGGAGACGACCAGCGCGCCGGAACTGTCGCTCTGCCCGCCGATGGTCAGAGTGGCGGCGGTGAAGGTGGCACCGTTCAGCACCGACAGCACCCCGGTGCCATCATCGGCGATCGTGGCGGAGCCGGTGACCGTCAGATCGGTGCCGCTATCGGTCAGACCGATCTGGCCAACGGCGCCGCTGACGACGCCGGCGTCGAGCGATCCCGCAACGATCGTGGCACCGTTGCTGAGCTGCAACGCTCCGGTGCCACTCGCGCCAACTTCCAGCGCCGCCACGGTGCCGGTTCCGGTGATGGCGCCGCCGCTGCTGTCGAACACCGCCGTGTCCGCCGAAACGGGCGCCAACTGGGCCTGGGCCAGGCCATTCGTGACGTCGGTCCAGTTCGCCGCCGTGGCGAACATGGCGTCGCTGCCGTCGCCAGTCCAGGTCAAGATGCGCGCCTGGAGGACGCTGACGTTCACGCCGCCCTGGATATTCCTCACCACGAAGTCGCTGGTGACGAAGCTTCCCGGGAGATTGAGCGTGGCTGAGCCGGACGCTTCGGTCAGGGTCAGCATTCCGCCGGAATAGCTCGATCCGATCGCGCCGATGCCGGTTATCTCGAGCGTGTCACCAGGGGCGAAGCCGGTGATCGTGCCGGGGAGCCCCGTGGTATTGCCCGAAACAAACCAGTTCGCGCCAGGGTCGAAGGCAATCGAGCCGAAGTTGATGAACTGAGTGCCCAGGCCGGTCAGCGTGCCTGTGTTGGATCCCGCCGCCAGCTCCAGCGTGCTGACGGCCGTCGCGCCGATCGTGTTCCCACCATCGACTGTGCCGATGAACACGGCGCCGGGATCAGCCTCGAGGCGATCACTGACCCCGCCCGCGAACTTCACCGCGTCCGCGCGGCCGGTGATCGTCCCGCCCGACTGATTGGTGACTACGCCACCGCCGCCCAGATAGACACCGACGCCGCTGGTCGAGGTGCCCCCGATACTGCCGGCGTTCACCACCGTGGCCGGGGCACCATGAATGATCTGGGTCCCTCCCGGCATCGGACCCGAGGAGATTGTGAGCGATATGGCATGCGCATCGATGCCGATGGCACCGCTGATCGTTCCGCCCGACCGATTGGTAACCGAGCCACCCGCGCCCAGATACACACCGACACTGTTGGTCGAGGTGCCGCTGATCACGCCGGCATTCACGACGGTACTGAGTTCCCCGTCACCTACCCCAACGGAGCCGGCGCTGATTGTACCGCCACTCAGGTTGGTGACCCTGCCCCCGCCCCCGAGGTAAACACCCAGCCCGGTCGCTATGATACTGCCGGCGTTCACCACGCTCGCCGTTCCAATGGCATAGATCGCGTTGTTGCCGCTGATTGTTCCGCTCGACTGGTTGCTGAGCGTAAGGCCGCCGGAGCCCAGAGTGATGCCAGACGCCAGGCCGCCGGCATTGGTCAGAGTGGCGAAGCCGCTCTGGGTTCCGCTCAGAGTCCAGGCCGCCCCAGCGTCGATGGTAACGCTTGCGAAGTCGATATATTTCGTGCCGAGGCCGGACAGCGTGCCGGTCGTGGTGCCCGAGGCGAGTTCAAGCGTGCTGATCGCGGTCGCGCCGAGCGTGTTGCCGCCAGTCACGTCGCCGGTGAACACCGCGTTTGGGTCTATGACCAGCCGGTCCGAGTATCCCGAGTTGAACGCGACGACGAGGTTGCCGCCGTTGATGCTGCCGGCGTTTACCACCGTCATCGCGGCGAGATCGCCGCCACCGATCCCGTCGATGATGCCACCGGTTTCATTGGTGACGCTGCCGCCTCGTTGGAGGTAGAGGCCCGCGGCGGTCCCGATGATGCTGCCCGCGTTGACCACGGTCACAAGGGTCGCAATGGCACTGAAATTATTGTAAATCCCCACGAAACCACTGATCATGCCGTCGCTTTGGTTGGTGACGCTGCCACCCCCGTCGAGGATTATGCCGGCCGCCGAGTTTCCTGCGATGATTGCATCATTGACGACATTCACGGGGGCAAGTTTGCCAACAATTGCGCCAACTCCAAACGCAGGCGCGAGATCGGGGCCAATCTGGATGAACTGGCCGAGGATGGCGCCGCCGCTTTGGTTGGTGACGTTGCCACCCGCCATGAGGACCACGCCCTTGCTGTCGGCGTACGAGGAATTTCCCACAGTGCCGCCAGTATTCACCACGGTCACGGGGTCGGTCTTCCCGTAAATCGCGACGGAATATCCGGTAATCCTACCGCTGCTTTGGTTGGAGACGTAGCCGCCCGAGGCGAGCTTTATGCCGTTGGAATACGGTGCCGCGATGCTGCCGGCATTTACTACGGTCACAAAGGAGGTCGCGGCATATATCGCCGCACCTGGCTGCACAGGATTCGCACTGATGGTACCAGTAATTTCATTGGTGACGCTGCCGCCCCCTCCGAGCGCGATACCGGTGTCCGAAACGATATTACCGGCGTTCACCACGAAGACATTGCCGGCCACGCCGTCAATCCCGACCGCGCCGCCAACGTCACCGATGGTAGCGCCACTGACATTTGTGACGTTGCCACCGGCGAGGAGTTCAACGCCCAGTATCGCCGGGATGCTGCCGGCATTCATTACGGTCACAGGCGCGCTCGCGCCGTAGATCCCCCGGTCCCCGCTGATGATACCACCGCTTTGATTGGTGACCGATCCGCCTGACAACAATTTCGCGCCGAAGCTGGCAGCGAACTTTGCGTAGCCGCCGATGCTGCCGGCATTCACCACAGTCACGGCGCCCTGGCTGGAAATTGCGTCGTACCCGGTGATTGTTCCGCCGCTTTGGTTGGTGACACTGCCACCCGCGTTGAGATTAACACCCCAGCCCTGGGACCCAGAAATGCCGCCGGAATTCATGATCGTGCCAACGCTGGCGAGCGTAAGCCCCAGGCCGAGAATTCCACCGGCGTTGGTGATCATCCAGGGCTCGTTATAGCTCCACACATTAAGGCCGTCGTCCAGCACACCGTCGGCCGTTATAGTTGTCGGGTTATCGGCTGGACCGGACAGCGAAACAAAACTGCCATAGGTCGTTGCGATGGTGCGGGTCATTGGCGCACCTGAGGCGCGTTCACGTTGACCGCACGGCCGAATTCATCACCACGTTCAGAACCGCGGGCGCGAGCGTGCGGCCAATCCGGCCGCTGATAGAAATCCGACATAATTCGGCACCTCTGCTGAGATTGGTTTTTGCGGAACGCCGGATCAGGTGGGTGAATAGTATCGACACAGTGCCCGCCATTTGTGGCCGTTTTCTCGCGAACCGAGGCCAGCCGGTCGATCGCTCCCTCTCCTATCCTGCCCTTCGCCCCAAACTCGGCTGCTTCGGATCATACACCCATCCAGGCACAAGGTACTGCATCGCCACCGCGTCGTCCCGCGCACCGGTGCCAACCTTTTTATAAAGCTCGTTCGCATGCCGCAACCGATCCATGTCGATCTCCACGCCCAGACCCGGCTTCTCCGGCACCGCCACGCAACCGCCGACGATTTGCAATGGCTCCTTCGTCAAATGCTCGGTCCCCTCCTGCCAGATCCAATGCGTATCGATCGCCGTCACCTCCCCCGGCGCCGCCGCCGCGACATGCGTGAACATCGCCAGCGACACATCGAAATGATTGTTGGAATGCGAGCCCCATGTCAGGCCAAACGCCTCGCACAACTGGGCCACGCGGACCGAGCCTTGCATCGTCCAGAAATGCGGATCGGCCAGCGGAATATCCACCGCCTGCAACGACAACGAGTGCCCCAGTTGCCGCCAGTCGGTGGCGACCATGTTGGTGGCGGTGGGGATGCCGGTGGCGCGGCGGAACTCGGCCATGATTTCTCGCCCGGAATAACCGTCTTCCGGGCCGCAGGGATCCTCGGCGTAGGCCATGACGTGACCCTGGCCGCGGCACAGAGCGATTGCCTCGGCCAACGGCCAGGCACCGTTCGGGTCCAGGGTGACGCGGCCGGCGGGGAATCGTTGCTTCAGCGCATGAACGGCGCGCATCTCGTCCTCGCCGGACATCACGCCGCCCTTCAGTTTGTAGTCGCCGAATCCGTAACGTTCGGTCGCGGCCTCGGCCTGGCGCACGATGGCTTCGGGCGTCAGGGCTTCCTCGTCGCGCACCCGCACCCAGGAATTGCCCGAGCGCGTGCCGTCGGCGTACGGCAAATCGGTCTTGCGCCGGTCGCCGACGTAGAACAGATACGCCAGCATCTTCACCGCCTCGCGCTGCTGGCCATTACCAAGCAAAGCGCACACGGGCACTCCCATGTGCTGCCCCACCAGATCGAGCAACGCCGCCTCGATCCCGGTGATCACATTGTCGGTGCGCAGATTGATCTCGTGCGGCTGCAGCAACACCCGCGCCTCCGCCTCCGATGTCACCTGATGGGCGATCGTCTGCTTCAGCGCCTTCGCCCCTGGCAACGAGGCGCGGACGGCGTTCAGAATGGCGTTGCAGGCGCCTATGGGCTGACCGACGACCAGCGGAATGGAGCGTTCCAGCGTGCGCAGAATGCCCTCGCCGCCGGGCACCTCGCCGAGCCCGGTGTTGCCGGCGCTGTCCTTCAGAATGACGATGGTGCGAGTGAAGAACGGGCCGTGCGCGCCGCACAGGTTCAGCAGCATGCTGTCCTGGCCCGCGACGGGAACCACGAGCATCTCGGTCACGACGGGCGTACGGCCCGTGGCCTGCTGAATGTCGGTCATGGAATCATCCTCCGCGTTACGTCGCACCGCCATGTCCGGACGGTTCGGTTCTGGCGGCGAAGCGGCCACGCCTCGCCGCCATCGCGCTCTATCGCACCAGCACCATGCGCCGGATTTCACCGACGACCACCAGATAACTCACCGCCGCGAGCAACCCGTTCGCCGCGACAAACACCTGTGCCCCGTTGAACGAACCCGTCGTCTGGATGATGAAGCCGATGATGATCGGCGTAGTGAGCGATGAGATATTGCCACACATGTTGAATACCCCGCCGGCGAGTCCGGTGATCTCCCTCGGCGCGGCGTCGGACATCACGGCCCACCCCAACGCGCCCACGCCCTTGCCGAAGAACGCCAGCGCCATCAGCGCCACCACCACCCACTGCAAATCGGTGTCGTTGCAGGCGATCATCGCCATCGACAGCAGCATCCCTCCCACGATCGGAGTTTTTCGGGCCGCGGTCAGGGAGAAGCCGCGTCGCGACATAAGGTCGGACAAGACCCCGCCAAGGATCCCGCCCAGAAAGCCGCAGATCGCCGGCAGCGAGGCGACGAACCCGGCCTTCAAGATCGACATCCCGCGCGCCTGCACCAGGTAGATCGGAAACCACGTGATGAAAAAATACGTGATCGCGTTGATGCAGTACTGGCCGATGAAAATGCCCACCATCATGCGATCGCGAAACATCTGCCCGATATAGTGCCATTTCGCGCCGCCATCCGCCTCGGCGTCCTTCGAGGCGGGGACATCCATGTTCACCAGCCCCCCGCCCGCGGCGATGTAGGCGACCTCGGCGCGATTGGCCCAGGGATGGTCCGCCGGGCTGTAGACCAGCTTCAACCAGGCGATGGTCAGCAGCACACCCAGACCACCCATGACGCCGAACACCCAGGGCCAGCCGAAGAACGTGGTGATCCAGCCCATCAGCGGCGCGAATATGACGGTCGCGAAATATTGCGCGGAGTTGAAGATCGCCGACGCGGTGGCGCGGTCCTGCTTCGGGAACCACGCCGCCACGACGCGGCTGTTCCCCGGAAACGACGGCGATTCGGCGACGCCCAGAAGGAAGCGCCCAGAAGGAAGCGCCCAGAAGGAAGCGCAACGCGAACAACGTCAGCACCGCCAGCCCGGCGGTGACAAAGCCGACGAACCCCTGAGCGATCGTGAACACCGACCACAGCGCCAAACTCGCGGCATACACCAGCTTCGATCCATAGTGGTCCAGCAGCCATCCCCCCGGCAGCTGAGCGATCACGTACGCCCATCCGAACGCCGAAAAGATGAAGCCCATCTGCTGCGCGTTCAGGCCGAGGTCCTTGGAGATGACCGGTCCAGCGATCGCGATCGTCGCGCGGTCCGCGTAGTTGACCGCGGTCACCGTGAACAGCAGGCCGACGATCAACCATCGGACATTCGTGGGACGCTCGGTCCTGACGGTGATCAATGTCGTCGTCCGCGCGTCGTCGGGCACTGTTCCCTCCATACCGGGCGACCCGCGCGGCAACGGGACCGTACACACCCGTGTCCGCCGGTCAATTTCGCTTATGGCGTTGCAACTCCATGCTTTGGGCATGGTTGGCCTCCATGCGCCCGTTCATGGCTCCAGCCGCAGGACGTGCTCGCATGCCGCCTCGATCGCCGGCCAGGAGTAGCGCATCGGCACCATTCGGCAGGCGCTCCAGGCTGGGTTCTGGTCGGCGTAACGCGGGCTGCCGGGCTGGCCGGAGACGCCGTGGAATACCACCCACCGGCTATTGTCCCAGTTCCCAACGTCGAACACATAGCGAGACAGCGCGCCGTACGTCGCCGCGAGGCCGGCGGTTGGCGCGATCCCGGTGGCCATGACCGTGTCGCTGTCTCCGCCGATCGGCAACGAGGGCGGGTCCAGCAAATGCGCCACCTGGGGAAACATCGCCGACAATGGGTGAGTCAGCCGCGGCCGATGCGGCTCGCCCCACGGCGCGGACGGTTCGCCGGCGGTCGCGGCCAACGCGGCCTGAAGCACCTGGTTCCAGTCCCAGCCGTTCAATAGCGAGATGTCATTGTCGCGGAACAACTTTGGCAGTGTCCACCACAACTGGCCATGCGCGGCGATCCCCGGCGCCACGGCGGCGAACGGATGCCGTGGGACCGCCGCCAGACCGCTACGTTCCGCCAGGATCGAGGTCATCGCGCGGCGCAACGCGGCATAGGCGGTCGCGCCCACGCTGTTGGCGTCCATCCGTCCGTTCCAGGCCAGAAGCAGATCCCGTTTCGCCGCGGCGCCCGGGTTCTCCGGCGTGGGCAACACGGCGAGGCGGTCGCGGAACAAACTTGCGTGGGGCGACAGCGTGTCGGCATGCAACGCGGCGGCATCGTCCGGGCCGAACGGCGATTGTCGCAGCCGCTCCAGGACGCGACGGGCACGATACGGCGGATGGCAATCGGTGGAGAGGTAATCGGGATGATCGTCAGCGACAACTCGGTTGTTCGCCGTAACGATCAGGCCACCGGGAGGGTCGATGACGCACGGCATGTCCTCATGCGCGATCCAGCCTTGCCAGTCGTATTCGCCGGTCCAGCCGGGCATCGGCAACCACCCGGCCTCGCGCTTTCGGCGAGGGATGCGCGCGCGGACCCGATGGCCAATCGTCCCGTCGATGTCGCCGGCGACGAGGTTGTGGTCGATAATGCCCCAGCCGCGCGTCGCCTCATACAACGCCGCGACGCTGTCGGCGCGCACCATGCGCGGGAGGCAATCGAACGACAGATCGATCTCGGCGAACTGCACCGAGCGCAGCGCCAGAGCGTGGCCCTTGCCAGGGTCGCCGGCGATGATCGGGCCGTGCGGGGTTTCCCAGGCGTCAAACGCATGCGGCGCGGTGCCTCGCACCGCGATCGTTCCGGTACGGTGGACTATCGCCACGGGACCGTCTTCGGTCAGGACATTTGGGCCGTCGAAGCGTTCGAGGAACACGTCGTGGATGTCCATGAACGCGTGCGTGACACAATAAGCGACTTTGCCGTTGTGGCCAAAATGCGGAAAGCCGGGGACGCCGGGCACGGTCAGGCCGATCATGTCGAATTCGTCACCAGCCAAATGGTGCTGCGCGTACATGTTGGGAATTTCGAACACCCGGTGCGGATCGCCCGCCAACACAGGCCGGCCGGTGGCGCTTCGCCCGGGACCGACGGCCCAGTTGTTGCTGCCGCCGGAGGTTTCGTCGGTGAGGGCGGAGAGCAGGGCCGCTATCGCCGGTTGGAGTGCCAGCAAACCGGCCGCGTGACGGTCGGCATCGGCTCCGGGCGGGATGCACAGCATGTCACGCCCGCCATCGTCGTAACGAAGTTTGGCGATGCCGTCCGGCCCCACCACGGGCAGCGCCACCGCCCGCCACAGCTTGAACCAGACCGAGCCCATCAGCAGCCCCAACCGGCGCATCACGGCGATGCTGTGCCACGGCTGCCAAGGCTCCGGCATTGTTTCAAGCAGCTTATATTCCACCGGCCGCGCCTCCGCCGCGTTCACGCCCTGGGCGTAAGCGTCCAGCATGGCGCTCGCATCGGGACCAAGCGCGGCAAGATCCCGGCGGCAGACCGCCTCCATGTCCAGCCGGCGCGCCAGCACGTCGCTGTCGATGGCGGACGGGCCCATCCACTCGGCCGCCCGCCCCACCGCCCGCCGAAAATTCAGTTCCATCTGAAACATCCGGTCCTGGGCGTGCACGAACCCGAGCGCTCGCCACGCGTCAGCGGTGCCTCGCGCGCGAATGTGGGGTATGCCCCACTCGTCGCGCAGGATCGCCACCGGCGCGTCGAACCCGGGAACGGACAACGTGCCGTCGGTCCGGGGCAGAGCGTCGGTCAGGTCTCGTTCGGTGATCATGCGCTTTCCTTCTTCGCCGGTCGGATGCCTATGATAGCCGCCTTCGCCAGGAGCGCATCGCATGGATACAAGGGTCAACTCCGCCGACACCGCCCTGCGGGAGCGCGCGCGCCGCGTCATCCCCGGCGGCCTGTGGGGCCACATGAACGCCGACCGCCTGCCGGAGGGCTACCCGCAATATTTCGCCAGGGGGGAAGGTTGCCGGCTGACCGACGTCGATGGTCGTTCCTTCGTCGATCTGATGTGCGCCTGGGGTCCGATCATTCTGGGTCATTGCCATCCGGTGGCGGAAGCGGCGGCTCGGGAGCAGACGGCGCGCGGCGATTGTATGAATGGCCCGGGGCCGGTGCTGGTGGACCTGGCCGAGACCCTGGTGGCGATGATACCGCACGCCGCATGGTGCCAGTTCGGCAAGAACGGCACGGACGCGACGACCGGTTGCGTGACGATCGCTCGAGCGGGCACCGGCCGGCGGAAAGTACTGGTGGCGCGCGGGGCGTATCATGGGGCGGTGCCGTGGTGCTCGCCCTCCGTGGCGGGGGTGACGGCGGAGGACCGGGCGCATCTGCTGCATTTTAATTACAACGATGTCGATTCTATCGACGCGGCGGTGGAGGCCGCGGGCGGGGATCTGGCGGCGATCGTTGTGTCGGCGTTCCGGCACGATATGGGGGTGGCGCAGGAGATGCCGTCTCTGGCGTTCGCATGGCATGTGCGGTCGGTGTGTGATTCGACAGGCGCCGCACTGATTTTGGATGACGTGCGTGCCGGTTTCAGGCTGCATCTGGGTGGATCGTGGGAGACACTGGGCGTTCGGCCGGATTTGTCGGCGTTCAGTAAAGCGATCGGGAATGGGTACGCTCTGGCGGCGGTGACCGGCAGGGAGTGGCTGCGGGACGCGGCGACGCAGGTGTTCAGTACGGGATCGTTTTGGTGCGGGGCCGTCGCGATGGCGGCGGCGGTGGCGACTCTGGGGGAGTTGCGGCGGGTGGATGCGCCGGCGGTGTTGCTCGGGTTGGGGGAGCGGCTGCGCGAGGGGCTGGCGGAGCGGGCGGCATTTCGACGTGTGCGGATTTCGCAGTCGGGGCCTGCGGCGATGCCGACGGTGCTGTTCGAGGACGATCCGGAGTGGAAGAAGGGATACGCGTTTTGCGCGGAGGCGTTACGGCATGGGGCGTATCTGCATCCAAAGCACAATATGTTTCTGTCTTGCGCGCATACGGAGGCGGATATCGATGTGGTGCTGGAGGCGGCGGATCGGGGGTTTCAGGTGGTGGGGCGGTAGAGAAGGCCGACCGAACGTGATGCCAGCACAGCTTCTTCGGCAACGCCGTCAATTTCGATCTGGCTAATGAATTGATTGCCTGTTAACCGCTTGTGGATGCGCTGCAAATAACTGTCAGTCATTCCCGCCAAAAAGTCCGTTATGCACAATATCTTCTGATACGTCTCCGATCCCGCATCGAAATGAGGAACGATTCCGAGCAACTTATCATTTACGAACGAGGTCGGTGATTCAAGCGTGGAAATCAGTCTGCCAAGGATATCAGTTATCATCCGCGCTCCAGCAATCTCGGCTGATATAGTTCGTTCCCAATTAAGAACGCGTTGCTGAAAAATTTTCTTCGCATTCTCAATTGCCGAGTGATTGAGATGGAACTTTGTCCAATATGGGCACCAACAGATTTCCATCCATTATTTGAGGAAGGTTTTCAATGAACGCACTGGCAGCTTGGTCAATAAGCTCAGAGATTGCCTTGGCTCGCAGCCAATTTATACTCTGATTTTTGTCCAAATGGTGATGATAGCCGCTATTTTCGGGAAGCAGCGCAAGGAGCAATTGCTCTGCTTCGTTGAAGGACAGGCGATCCAACTTGAATGCATCCTCAACATCAATTATTTTGTAGCAAATATCATCTGCGGCTTCAACTAGAAACACTAGGGTGTCGTCGCCAGCCTTTCTCGTACTTGATCAGGCCTGTGAGCGTTGCTATATTGATGAAGGTTTCTGTATCGTCGGCGAAAAACCCATGCTTCTTAGCGCCAACATATTCGCTTGGGCTAACGTTGCTCGAAGAAGTCGGATACTTCGTGAACGTCGCTAGTGTAGCATAAGTTAATCGCAGTCCTCCTGTATCACGGCCCTCTTGCAGTCGTGTTAGTAAACGAAACCCTTGAGCATTACCTTCGAAGCTGTCCAAATCGGACCGTTGCTCGGCGGAAAGTTCACTGGCTAAAGCGGTGGGAAGACAGTCTTTGAACCAGGACCCAATCGCTTGCTCTCCGGCATGGCCGAAGGGCGGGTTTCCGATGTCGTGGGCCAAACATGCATTTGCAACGATCTGCCCAAGAATGTGAGGAAAATCCGGAAACGATTTCCCAATTGATGGGTCATTCCCAACAACGTAATCCCCCGCCGCGGTGCCGAGAGAACGTCCGACGCACGAAACTTCAAGTGAGTGTGTAAGACGGCGCCGAATATAGTCGGACTCTGGAAAGGAATGAACCTGGGTCTTATCCTGCAACCTGCGGAACGCAGCAGAAAAAACAATGCGATCGAAGTCACGCTGAAATGCGGAACGATGCGGCGATTCTGTCGCGGAGTCCTGAACCCGCTTTCTCGAAATCAAATCAACCCAGTCCATTTCGCGCTGCCTCCCTCATTTTTCGACTTCATTTTATTAAGTTCTGACGATAGAGAATGTCCATCGTTAGCCCGAGCGTGGTCAACATGAGGAGCCGATCCAATCAACATTTGCCGACCAACCTTTCTTACCCCCTCAAACCGCCACTTCCCAGAACATCGGAAACGCACTGATAATCATCCCCTTCAACCGCTTCCGATACCCGGCGGGACGAGCGAACTGACCCCACATCACCGACGGCACGAGTTGATACGCCGCCGCCTGAATTTCCCCCGCCAGCCGCTTCCGCGCGTCCATGTCCGGTGCGGCCGCGAAGTCCTCCAGCAGTTTCGTCATCGCCGGATCGCAACTCCACCCCGGATAGTCCGCGCAGTTATTCGCCGTGTAAAAGTGCGTCAGCGGCGAATCCATATCGATCCCGTTCGAATAAACCGGGAACAAACTCCACCCCTCTTTCTTCGCGCGCCGTGCCAGCACCGTCCCCCAGTCCATCGCCTCCGCCCGCACGGTAAACCCGGCCGCCTGCATGTGAGCCGCCAGCACATTCCCCGCCGTCTGCGAAATCGAGCCCGAAACCTGCATCATGATCACCGGCTCGCCCTTATACGCCGTGCGGCTCAATGCCCCCTTCGCTCCGGCGATGGAAAACCGCGCCATCTCCGCGCCCGCGTTGCTGTCCAGCGGCGCGCCACACATGAAGAACGACGGACACGTTTTGACCCGGTACTTATCCGGAATGCCGATCGCTTGCATGATCTCGTCCTGATCCACCAACTGCCACAACACCCGGCGCACGGCGGGATCGGCGAATGGGCCGCTGGCATGATTCAGCCGGAAATTGCCCTGGAACGTATCGACCCCGGACAGTCGCATCACCGACAGCGCCGGATTGCTTTCCAGCTTCTCCAGCAAATCGAACGGCAGATACTGCATGTAATCGATCTCGCCGGCGATCAGAGCGGACGCACCGGTGACATCGTCCGGCATCGTCTTCAACACCAACTCATCGATCAGCACCTTCTTACCACCCGAAACGAAATCCGCCGGCTCGGCGCGCGGCACATAGCGATCGTTCCGCTTCAGAATCATCGTGTCGCCCGGCCGCCATCGTGCCGCGTCGAACGCGAACGGACCGGAGCCGACGATTTCCTTGATTCGGTCCGCGCGGCCCGGAGGCAAAATGCGCGCAGGCATGATGAACGGCACCGCCGCGTTCGGCTTGCCCAACACGTCCAGCATCAAGGGAAACGGATGCTTCAGCGTAATGGTAAACCCACCCACGCCCTTCGCATCGATTGAATCCGTCGCGGCGGCCAGCATGCGTCCCATGCTGTCCAACGGCATCCACCGCCGCAACGACGCCACGCAATCCGCCGCCGTGACGGGCGCGCCGTCATGGAAGGTCAGGCCGGGCCGCAACGTGAACTCCCACGTCAACCCATCGGCCGACGTGTGCACGCCATCGACCATCTGTGGATGGATCGCGCCCCTGCTGTCCATCGAGAACAACGTATCGAACACGTGATAACCAAACGTGCGGGAAATCGCCGCCGTGGTCATGTGCGGATCCAGGATCACCGCCTCGGATTCCAGCACCGCGGTGACGATCCCACCAGCGGCCCGCGCACCGCGCGGCAAACCGGCGCTGGCCAACAGCCCAGACGCACCGGCCAACATCTGTCGCCTGTTCAAGCGGGAATGGATCATGCGGGAGCGTCCTCTGCGAATGCGTCCCCGCATCCCGCCCGCTCGGCCATACGGCTGTCAATGGTGGCCAAGGGAAACGCTGGTTTCCCCCGTATCCGGACGAGGGGGGCCTCGCGTTTACTTCGCCGGCAATTGTGCCAGCGCCGCCTGCACCATTTTCGTGTCCTCGCCACCCGGCGCCAGCGACCCGAGCAACTTCGTCCACTTCTCCCGCGCGTCCGCCGGCCGGCCATCGCGTGCCGCGACGACGCCCAAATACCACAACACCTCGGGCGCGTCGGGCGTGACCGTGGCGACTTCGGTCAGCATCGCGATGGCGCGCGGCGGCAGCGCGTCCTCCGGCTTCAGCCCCGACAGCAGCGCCGACACCGTTTGCAGCTTGATCCCCGGATCGCCCGGCTTCAGCGCGGCCGCGTGATCGAGCGCATCGACCGCTTTGGCGCTGTCGCCCTGGACTTCATAGGCGCGCGCCAGCCGCAGCCAGCCATCCAGGTCGTTCGGCTGCTCCTTCAGTTTCGCGGCCAATTGCTCGATCATGCCACCGACCATCTTCGCCCGGTCCTCAGGCGACATATTCTGAGCCGCTTCCATCTGTTCGACCGACGGCCCGGACTGTGCCTCCGCGGCGAGGCCCTTCGGCAACGGCGGCGGCGCAAAGCCACCGGATTTCGCCGCCTCTTCGATCCGTTTGCCGATTTCCTCGCGCATCGGCGAGTCCTCAGGCAGGCCGCCCGCCAATTCCAGCCAGGCGTCCACGGCCTTGTGTTCCTCGCCGGCCTGGCCGTCCGCCAGCGCCAGGTAATAGCGTGCCACACCGTTCCCTGGATCCGTCTCGAGCGCGGACTTAAACGCGTCGCGCGCGCCTGGCGCGACGATGCCGTCCGCCGCCATCACCTGCATCTCGCCATAGCCGGCGTAAACTTCGCTGCCTTTTTGACCGAGATCGAGGGCTCGCTTGTAAGCATCGCCGGCCTTTTGCCAGTCGCCCAGCATGGAGGTGGTGCGGGCGTAAAGGACCCATCCTTCGGCGTTGTTCGGATCCGCCGCCAACTTTAGCTCCAGCTTCTCGGCGGCCTGCCGCATGTCAGTGTGGGGTGCCGCCGGACCCGCGCTCGCGGGGGCGTTCGATCCGGGTGGCACCGCATTCGCCTCCGGCGCCGGCCGTGCGGCATAGGGCGCGTCTGTCAGCGTGGGGGTGCCGAGTCGCCAGTACAGCCCGCCCGCGCCAAGCACAACGAACAGCGACGCCACGATGGCCATGACCGGGCTACGGGACTGCGCGCGCCAGCCAGACGCGCGGTCGATGCCATCGACGGCCAACAGACGCCGCTGGATCTCCAACCGCGCCGCGTCGGCTTCCTCCGGGCTGAGCACGCCGCGCACGGCATCGCGATCCACCTCGCGCAACTGGTCGCGATATACCGCCCGGTCGTACTGGCCCCGCGTCGGCAAGCCGTCACCGCCGGACAACAACGGCAGGCTGACAGCGGCAAGCACCAGCAGCACCATGCCGGCACAAAATAACGTGAACAGCATCAGCAGTCCGCCTCTCGCAAAAGTGTGTCGAGCCGGCCGCGTTCCTCTGGACTGAGTGGCGCCGCCGCCTCGGATGGTACCGCACGGTGGCGCACCCAGATCACGCCGCCGAGCATCCCGGCCAACAGAATGGCGACCGGTCCGAACCACAGCACATACGTCGCGGGTTGCACCGGCGGGTTCAGCAACACGAACTCGCCATAGCGATCGACGATGGCCTTGACCGCTTGTTCATCGGTATCGCCGGCGGTCAGGCGCTCACGCAGCAGGATGCGGATATCGTGCGCCAGGCTGGCGTTGGATTCGTCGATCGTTTCGTTCTGGCAAACAAGGCAACGCAGCCCGGAGCTGATCGCCCGCGCGCGTGCCTCAAGTTCGGGATTCTTCAGCATTTCGTTGGGCTCGACCGCGAACGCCGGAAGCGCCAGGCAAACCGCGATCCACAGAATGGCCGCCATCCCCACGCGGCGCCACATTACCGGGCCTGGCCCCATAGGCATCAGGATAAGGCCCGCGAAGGCGAGAACCTTCCTCCATAACGTCATCCTCGGGCTCGACCCGAGGATCGGCCCCTGCAGGCATGTTGCCCGACTTTCGACATCCTTGGCGTGTCGAGAGATCCTCGGGTCGAGCCCGAGGATGACGGGAAGCGGCGAACAGTTTCCTCCCCTGTGCTTTATCCTGATGCCTATGGGGCCTGGCCCCCGCGATGAGGCCGCGAGGGCGAACCGAGCCAGGACAGCCGATGTCATGGCCGGCCCAGTTCCTTCAGCAGCGGCAACAATTCGTTGTCCACCTGTTGTGCCGTCAGCGGCCCGACGAAGCGCTTGCGAATATGTCCCGTTTTGTCCAGCACATAAGTCTCCGGCACACCGTAGACGCCGAAGTCCAGGCCGACGCGGCCATCGCGATCCATGCCGATCGCCTTGTACGGATCGCCGAACCGCGCCAGCAGCCGTTGCGCGTCCTGGGGCTCATCCTTGTAATCGATGCCGTACAGCGGCACGTGATTTTGTTCCGCCAGTCGCATCAGCAACGGATGTTCGATCCGGCACGGCACGCACCACGAGGCGAAGAAGTTGATCATGACCGGACCACCCTTCAGCGCGTCGCGAGCGACCATCGGGCCGTTCAGACCCGCCAATGCGAATTGCGGCGCCTCTTTGTCGATCAACGCCGACGGCAACTCCCGCGGATCGTGATCGGGCCGCAACGCAACCGCGAAGTAACCGGCGAGCGCCAAGAACAACACGACGGGCAGCAGATAGAGAGTGCGTCGCATGATCACTCGGCCGCCGCGGTTTGCGCCATGGGCTGACGGCGTCTGGCCGCCGCGCCGACACGCCAGCGGCGGTCGCTGAGGCTGACCACGCCACCGAACGCCATGATGATGGCGCCGCCCCAGATCCAGGAAATCAGCGGCTTCCAGTAAGCTCGAATGGTCCAGCCGCCGTCCGCCGCCGGCTCACCCAACGCCACGTAGAGATCGGCGAACGGATTGCTGCGGATCGCCGTCACGCTGGTTGTCTGATCCTGTAGCGCGAAATACCGCCGTTCCGGGTGCATGACCTCGACGAGTTGGCCGCCGCGCCGCACCACGACAGTCGCATCGTTGGCGATGTAGTTCGGGCCCTGCAGATTCTCGACTTTATCGAGATGGAAGTCATACCCGCTGAGAGTGAAACCGCCGCCGATTGGAACGATGGCGAGATGCTCTGTCTCCCACGCGGTCGCCGATATCCCCGCAACGGAAATCGCCATTCCGAGATGCGCGAATGTCATGCCCAACGCCGAGCGCGGCAGATGGATGGCGCGGCGGAAACTCTCCGCGGCGGGAATGCGGAACAGCCGCACCCGCTCGGCGAGTTCGACGGCCACGCCCATCGCGGTCCAGACCGCCAGCCCCAGGCCGAGCACCGCCAGGACCGGCCCGCCATAAGTGACATACAGCATCACCAGCGTGAACCCGGCGGCGACCGCGAAGGCGACCCACAGCCGCTGCAACGCGCCCAAAAGGTCTCCTCGTTTCCAGGCAAGCATCGGCCCCACCGCCATCGCGATCAGCACAGGGATCATCATCGGCACGAAAGTGCGATCGAAGAACGGCGGCCCGACCGAGACTTTCGCGCCGCCAACCGCGTCCAGGAACAGCGGATACAGCGTGCCCAGAAACACCGTCGCCGCGCAGGCCGTCAGAAGAATGTTGTTGAGCAGCAAGGCGCCCTCACGCGACACCGGCGCGAACAATCCGCCGCCTTTCAGCGCCGGTGCCCGCATCGCGTACAGCGTCAGCGACCCACCGATCGCCACGATCAACAGCAGCAGAATGAAACTGCCGCGCCACGGGTCGACGGCGAAAGCATGCACCGAACTCAACACCCCGGACCGCACCAGGAACGTGCCAACCAGCGACAGCGAGAAGGTGACGATCGCCAACAGGATGGTCCAGCTTTTCAGCGTGTCGCGTTTCTCAACGACAATGGACGAGTGAATCAGCGCTGTGCCGACCAGCCAGGGCATGAAGGACGCGTTCTCGACCGGGTCCCAGAACCACCAACCGCCCCAGCCCAGGGTGTAATACGCCCACCAACTGCCCATCGCGATGCCGACGGTCAGGAAGCACCAACTGGCCAAAGCCCAGGGGCGGACCCAGCGGGCCCATGCGGCATCGACGCGGCCCTCGATAAGGGCGGCGACGGCAAACGAGAAGGAAACGGAAAACCCGACATAACCGAGATAGAGAAACGGCGGATGGAACGCGAGGCCGGGATCCTGCAGCACCGGATTGAGCCCGTGCCCGTTCGCCGCCGGCGGCCAGGTGCGCAGGAACGGGTTGGAGGTCAGCAAGATGAACACCAGGAAACCGACCGCGATCATGCCTTGCACCGACAGCACGCGCGCCCTCAGGTCGGGCGGCAGGTTGCCGGAGAACAACGCCAAAGCGGCGCCACATACGCTGAGCATGAAGATCCACAGCAGCATGGAGCCTTCGTGATTGCCCCACACGCCGGTGATTTTATACAGCAGCGGCTTGTCGGTATGGCTGTTCTCGATGACGTTGATGACCGAGAAGTCGGACGTGACGTAAGCGTGCATCAGGGCCAGCATCGCGATGGCGACGAGGACGAACTGCACCAGCGCGGTGTTGCGGCCGACCGCCATCCAGCCGGCGTAGCCGCGGGAGGCACCCAGAAGCGGCACGGTCGACTGCACCAGCGCCACGCAGAGCGCCAGGATCAGCGCCATATGGCCGAATTCGGTGATCATGCGCTGAAACCCTCACAGGACAGGCCGTCGTGCGTCCGGCCGACGGGGGACCGCTTACACCAACCGGCGGTAGAATCGACCCCCCAATCCTCGGACATGACCACGAATACATCCGTCATTGTGAGGCTTCCCCCGTATTGGGCGGACCCAATCGGGCTTTCCCATCTTCGGACAGTTCAATCACGCTCGACCCATTTTCGTGCTCACAGGTCAGCGAGGTCAACGGCATGGGAGGAGGTCGCATCGTCATGGCACGGCTCGACCGGTCCCCCGGCCGAGCCGGAAGATGACGAAGGGAAGCGCCCCGGATGACGGGGGAATCGCGGGAGATAACGAAGGGATCGTTGGAGATGACGGGCGAACCTTCAGCGATGAACGGCGAGAACCCGCGGCAGGATTACGTCGGCGAGGGCGGGACATCACTGGCGAACGCACTCTTACGCCACCGCTCTCCGCGCCGGCATGAGGATCGCGCACAGCGCGTCCACCAACTGGTCCATCATCGCGTCGGTATGCATCGGCCCCGGCGTGAACCGCAACCGTTCCTCGCCCCGCGGCACCGTCGGGTAATTGATCGGTGTCGCGTACATCCCGTGCTCGGACAGCAGCCGCTGGCTGACCTCGGTGCACAACCCGGCCT
>PLSZ01000006.1 GCA_003164305.1 Acetobacteraceae bacterium | reverse complement strand
GGAGAGTCGGGGTCAGGGGCCGCTGCTATCAGTCGTTCCGCTGGTCGGTATTAAGAGATTATATCGTCGTGGCGGGCCACCTCGGAGCGGGATCACCATTCGGCGCGTTGCCTCATCTGGAGGCCGTGTGACTACCGGATGGCGATTGTTGCCATGACGTCGCGCTCATGGACCGGGATCGCCGCCCTCGACACCGCCACGGCCACGGTCCGCCTCGCCGCTTCAAGCGCCTCTCCCGCCAGGACCAACGGCGCCGCGCCCTTTGTCTCCCACAGCATCGCGGTCTTCGGTGCGAGCCGCGCGGCGAAATCGGGAAACAGCCGGATCGTTTCCCCGTTCTGGTGAAAGTTCGCCCGATCGCCGAGGTCGAGGTAGCTTTCCACCGTCAGCCCTTCCGCCAGGATGATCGCGTGACGCGGCAATTCCACGTGGAAATACCGCACCCGCTCGCGTTTCACCTGAACCACGCGCGTGCCGTCGATCAGCAACTTCACCGGCACCAGCACGCCGTTGACGAACACGGCATGATCCGGCGACAGATAAAGATCGCGCACCGGAACGGCCTCGCCGAACGCCCCGGCGCGCACGCACACGGGCCACACCTGCTCCGGTGCCGGATGCGCGCGGCAGTTCACCGCGCGGTGCCCGATCCAAACGATCGGCTCGCACGCGCCGTCCGCGGTGACCGCATGATCGCCGGCGGCCAGTTGTTCGATCGCCAGGTCGCCTTGCTCGGTCCGGATGCGCGTGCCCTCGGCGAAGCAGGCCACCGCCTGCACGGTATTGCCGTTGACGATGCTGAACCCGCCCGCGCCGATCGCTGAGCCGAAAATGATCGAGTCAATGCCGCCCGCGCCCGCTTCGGTTCCGCTGTCGTGCACCGTCAACGTGTCGCCGTTGCTGACCCCGATGTTCGACAAGGTCCCGCCGGTGATGACGAACGAATCTCCCGCCTTCCACGTCGTAACGGTCCCGGCGAACCCGGCGATGTCGTCCAGTTGCAAAACGCCCGTCGTATCCTGAAACACGACGTCGATCACACTGTTGTTAACCGTGTAAGTGCCGGTCGGCGTCAGGTTGTCGGTGAAGGTCGTCGTCGCGGCGTTCAGCACGGCCCCTGTCAGCTCGATCGTGTCGTGTGTGCCGATCTGCAGAATGCCGGGACCGTTGACCGAAACGGACCCATTGATGGTGGCGGTGCCGCCACCGACCACCGTGCCCTGAACGACCTCGGTTTGCTTGCCGGACTTGCCGCCGTTGGAAAGGATGGTGCCTTCGAGCAGGATGAACTGCGAAGAGACCGTGCCGAAGCCACCCGTCGTGCTGCCGCCGTTCTCGATGTAGACGGTTGGGTCGAGCAGCCCTCCCTCCAGCACCACGCCGCCCTGCAAATTCACCACCGACGCGTTGACCACCGCCCCCGGCCCGACCGTCAGATCGCCGGTGCCCAGAGCCGTGCCGATGTTGAGCTCGCCGCTGACGGTCAGCGTCGTGTTGTTGCCCGAAACGACCAGAGCGCCCGAACTGTCGGTCTGCGACCCGATGGTCAGCGACCGCGCCGAGAACGACGCGCCATTCAGCACCGACAACACGCCCGTTCCATCGTCGGACACCGTGGCGTCCCCCGAAACGATCAGCGCGGTGCCGGGATCGGACAGCGTGACCTCGCCGACCGCCGTCGCCAGATTGGCGGCATCCAGCGAGGCCGCGGTGACCGTCGCGCCGCCATCGATCAGCAATCCGGCCGAGCCGTCGATGCCGACATCCAGCAGGCCGGTGACGTCCAACCGCGAGCCGGCGCCGCTGACCTCGGCGCTCGACCCCGCCGCGCCGGCGGACGCGCCGATCACCAGGCCCGCGAGGCCCGCGACGGTGCCCGGCGAGGTAATTACCGTGCCGCCTCCGGAGATCGCCAGGTCGCCCACGCCCGCGTCGCCGACGATGAACGCGCCCGTGTTGTGCAACAGCGATCGCGTCCCGGTCACCGCGATCGTTCCCGCGCCGCCGGCCGCGCTGGCGGCATCGATGCCGGCGGACGGCGCCAGCGCCGAACCGCCGGTGAACGCCGTGCCCTGGTTCGCCACCGTCAACACGCCGCCGCCCGCCTGGCCGACGTTCACCTGGCCGGTCAGCGTGGCCCGCGATCCCGTTCCGGTCACCGTCAGAGCGCCCGTCCCGCCGGCCGCCGAGCCCAATACCAGCGCGGTCAGGGAGCCCGCCGCGCCGAGGCTGCCCTTGCCGCTGACCACCAGGCTGGCGCCTCCTGGACCGCCCACCACCAGGCCGCCGGCGGCGTTCCAGGACGATCCCACGCCATCGACCGTGGTCAGCGAGCCGGACACGACGCCCGCCGACGCCTCGGTCAGGCTGGCGCCGCCTTTGATGCTGAACACGCCCGCGTCGGTCAGCGCCACGCCCGCCCCGAGCGTGTTGGCGCCGCTCAGCAGCACATATGCGCCGGAGTCGATCGCCACCGTGCCGAAGCCGACGAACTGGGAACCGAGGCCGCTCAACGTCGTGGAACCCGCCACACCGCCGAGTTCCAGCACGCTCGCAATGGTGCCTCCCGCCGGATTGCCGCCATCGACGAGGCCCATGAAGGCCGCGCCGGGATCCAGGATCACCCGGTTGGCATAACCGGCCGGGAGCGAGACGGCATCGGTGCCGCCGCCGATGATCGAGCCGCCGGTGATCACGGTTCCGGCGCCTCCGGTGACCAGCACGCCCGCGACGGTGCCGTCGATGGTGCCGCCCGCCGCGTTGGTGACCGTGCCGCCGGCCATGAGATCCACGCCGTAGGTCGCCGGATCGATCATGCCCGCGTTCATCACCGATGCCGGGCCCAGGGCCTCGATCACCGCCAGGCCGGCGCCGGAAATGACCCCGCCGGCGCTGTTGGTCAGCGGCACGCCGGCGCTGAGGGTGATGTCGCCAACGATTTCGCCGGCGTTCTGAAACGGCGAGTCGGCCTCGAACGCCGTCAGGTCGATGATCCCGTCGTTGTTCAGCGCGATGCCGCTGAGGTTGTCGGACCCATCGGTGATCAGCGTGACCCCGGCGTCGATTTGCAGCGTGCTGTATTGGGGTGTGCCCGGCGCGTTGAAGTTGGTCAGCGTGTAGGGACCACTGGCGATTTCCAGCGTGTTGCCGCCGCTGCCGCCGGTGATGCCGCCGGCGAACACCGCGCCGGCGCCCGTTACCAGCCGATCGCCACCGGTCATGGTAACCACCCCGTCGATGGTGCCGAGGTTGGAGATCGTCCCGCCCGTGCCGAAGGCGGCGACCGTTCCGGTGACGACGGCGCCCACGAGGTTGGCGAACGTGCCCGAGGCTGAAACGGTCGCGCCACCCATCACGGTGTTGGCATTGGAAAACAAGCCGTCAGCGATCAGGTCGCCGGTGTTGGTCAGCGTGGCCTCGTTGGTTACCGTGCCTTCGGCCGCCAGCACCCCGGCGTTGGCCACGTTCGAGCGCAAATCCAGCACGCCGCCGATGTCCGCGGTCAGCAATCCCTGACTGGTCACGGTGTTCGCCCCCGTATCCACGGTCAGCGTGCCGCCGCTCGCGTCGATCGTGCCCGCGGCCTCGTTGATGAGCGTCAGCGTGCCGGCGCCCAGTTGACCGAAGCCGGAGACGCGGCCGTGGGCGATGTCGAGGGTGTCGGAGGCGGTGCCGCCGATGATCGATTGCGCGCTGGTGGAAAACAATCCGGAAATATCGGACATGGCGATCGCGCCGCCGCCGGTCAGCGTGACGGTGCCGCCCACGCGTAGCTCCGTCGCGGCGCCGGAGTACGGATTTCCGGCCAGCGTGATGGTTCCCTCATCGGCGATAGTGCCGCTCGCGGTCAGCGTCTGAGCGCCGCTCACCAGGATCTGGGCGCCGGCGGCGAGCGTGACTGCCCCCGCGGTGCCATCCAGGGTGCCGCCATTGCTGGTCAGTTCGACCAGCGATTCTGGATCTTTCTCGTCGGTCGCGATCGTGCCGCCGCGCAACGTCGCGCCGTCCAGCGACACGACCCCGGAGGTGCCGCCATTGCTCAGAGCCGCGATCGTGCCGCCCTGCGTGCCGTCGATCACTCCACGCAGTACCAGCGTCCCGCCATTGGCTTCCATCAGCCCCTGATTGGTCATGCCGACGGTGGTGAAATCGGCGGTCAGCGTGCCGATGGCCGCCTCGACGGTGCCCTTGGATTCATTGACCAACGTCAGGAGCCCGGCGCCCAACGTCCCGTAGCCGCTGATGGTGTTATCCACGTTATCCAGCGTCGCGCCGACCACGCTCGCGGTGATCTCCTGCGAGGCGTCGTTCAGCCCGGAGACATCCAGCATCGACACCGTGCCGCCGCCGGACAACGTCACGGTGCCGGCGATGTTCACTGTCGCCACTTTGCCGCTGTACGGATTGCCGATGATGCTCAGCGTGCCGGCGTTGGTTAGCGCCAGATCGGCCAGCGTGCCGCCATTGGTGGTGACCTGGATCGCGCCCTTCGCGGCGTTGCTCACGGTGCCGCCGGACAGCGTGCCTCCATCGACCACCAGCGTGCCGCCGGCCGCGACCGTCACGGTGCTGGAGGCGCCGCTGATGGCGCCGCCGACCGTCAGAGTGCCGCCGTTCAAGGCTTCGGCGAGGCCGGTGCTGGTCATCGCGCCGGCCACGATCACGTCGCCCGCCGCGCCGGCCAGGACAGTCCCGCTGTTGGTCAGCCCGCTGGCGACCTGGAGCGTGCCGCCGACCGCCTCCATCAGGCCTTTGTTGACGATCAGGTTGGCGCCAGTGTCGGCCACCAGGGTCGCGACGGTCGCCTCGATCGTGCCCTTGGCCTCATTGTCCAGCGTCATCTTTCCGGCACCGAGCAGCCCGTAGCCGGTGATCAGGTTATCGATGTTGTCCAGCGTGGCGGAATCGGTGGCGCCGGTGATTCCCTGGCTGGCGGAGGAATTCAGGCCCGAGGCGTCGAGCAGCGACACCGTGCCGCCGCCGGACAAGGTGACGGTGCCCCCGATGACTTTCTCCGCCACAACGCCGCTGTATGGATTTCCGGCCACGCTGAACGAGCCGGCGTTGTCGATGGTCAGGCTGTCGAACAGGCCGCCACCGGTCGTGACGTCGATCGTCGCATTGGCGGCGTTGTGCAAAACGCCGCCGGAAATGGTGCCGCCGTCCAGGATCAGCGCGCCGCCACTCGCCACGGTGACATCGCTGGACGCGCCTGAGACCATCCCGCGAACCGTCAGGGTGCCGCCGCTCGCCGCCGTGATGACGCCGGCATTGCTCAGCGCCGCCGCGACCACGACGCCGCCACCCGCTCCGGCGGTGATCGAGCCGTCATTGGACAGCGCGGTGTTCAGTTGCAGCGTGCCGCCCAGAGCCTGCATCAGACCGTGATTGACGGCCGTGTTCGTGCCGGTATCCAGCGTCAGAACGCCGACGGTCGCGTCGATGGTGCCTTTTAACTCGTTCGTCAGGGCCAACGTTCCGGCGCCAAGCATCCCGTAGCCGCTGATCAGGTTGTCGATGTTGTCCAGCGTGCTGGACGCCGCGGCGCCAACGATCTCCTGCACGGCGGAATTATTGCCCGAAGCCTCCTCCAGCGAAACCAGCCCGCCGCCCGAGAGCGTCAGCGTGCCGGAGACGTTCAGTTCGGAATCCGCCCCGCTGTAGACATTGCCGATGACACTCAGCGTGCCCTGATTGGCGATGGTGCCCTTCGCGATCAGCGTCTGCGCCGGGTTGATCTGGACGTGCGCGCCGGTGGCGAACGTGATCGCCGCGGCGGTGCCATCCAGGGTGGACGCCAGGGTGCCGGCGGTTTCCACGACCGACGCGGCGTCCTTCAGATCGGTCGAGATCGTGCCGCCGAGCAACGTCGCGCCGTCCAGCAACACGACGCCGGAGGTGGTTCCGCCGTTGTTCAGGGCCTCGACGGCGCCACCGCTTGTCTCATCCACGACGCTTCGCAGGTCGAGCGTGCCGCCGACCGCCTCCAACAGCCCGCGGTTGGTGGCGGTGGTGGTTCCGGTATCGACAACCAGTAAGCCTCCGGTCGCTTCGATGGTGCCCTTGGCCTCGTTGATCAGCGTGAGCACACCGCCGCCCAACTGGCCGTAACCGCTGATCAGGTTATCGACGTTGTCCAGCGTATCGGAGGATTTCGTTCCGGTGACCACCTGCGTGGACGAAGCGAAATTCCCCGAGGCATCGAACAGTGTCACCGCGCCGCCGCCGGACAACGTCACCGTGCCGCCGATATGCGCGACGGCGGTGCCGGCATATGGGTTGCCGATCACGTTGAGCGACCCGGCGTTAACGATCGCCAGGTTCGTCAGCGTGCCGCCGTTGGTAGTGACATCGACAACTCCGGTCGCCGCGTTGGTCAGCGTGCCGCCCGAGAGCAGGCCGCCATCCAGCACCAGTGTGCCGCCCGCCAACACTTTGACGCTGCTGGCGGTGCCGTCGACGGTGCCCTGAACCGTCAGCGTGCCGCCACTGGCTGCCTCCGCCAGTCCGGTGTTGGCGACCGCCGCCGCGACCACGACACCTCCGGCTGCTCCGGCCAGGATGGTGCCGCTGTTGGCGACGTTGGTCGCGAGTTGCAACGTGCCGCCAATCGCCTCCATCAGGCCTTTGTTGGTGGCTGTGTTGGCGCCGGTATCCACCGTCAGAACGCCGCCGATCGCCTTGATGGTGCCCTTGACCTCGTTGGTCAGAGTCAGCGTGCCGGCACCAAGGGAACCGTAGCCGGAAATGAGGTTGTCGATGTTGTCGAGGGAGTCGGACGACGCGGTGCCGGCGATCGCCTGCGTGGTCGCGCTCGCGTAACCCGACGCGTCGGTCATCGACACCTGGCCGCCGCCGTCGAGGGTAACCGCTCCGCTGACCCGCAGCGCGGCCACCCCGGCATA
>PLSZ01000488.1:155-3729 GCA_003164305.1 Acetobacteraceae bacterium | reverse complement strand
CAGGCGATCCTGCCGCTGAAGGGCAAGATCCTGAACGTGGAGCGCGCGCGCTTCGACCGGATGCTCGGCTCGCAGGAAATCGGCACGCTGATCACCGCGCTTGGTACCGGGATCGGTCAGGGGCCGGTCGATCAGGGCGGTTTCGACGCCGGAAAACTGCGCTACCACCGTATCGTGATCATGACCGACGCCGACGTGGACGGGTCACATATCCGCACACTGCTGCTGACGTTTTTCTTCCGGCAAATGCGCGAACTGATCGAACGCGGCCACTTGTTCATCGCCCAACCACCGCTGTACCGCGCCAAGCGGGGCAACGATGAGCGGTACTTGAAGGACGACGACGGACTTGAGACATTCCTGCTGGACAAGGCGCTGGCCAACGCTCGGCTGAGCTATCCCGACGGCGTTGTCCTGGAAGGCGACGAGCTGCGCCGCGAGGTGCGCCTGCTGCGGGAGGCGACCCTGCATTTGCGGCGTCTGGCGCCGGCCATTCCGATCGCTCTCCTGGAACAGGCGGCGATCGCCGGTGTGTTGACCTCGGACCGGGTGCGCGCCACGGCCAACGCGCCAATGCTCGCGTCACGCCTGAACGCCGTGTCACTACCTACCGAGCGCGGCTGGATCGTCAGCGCGGATAATGGTCTGACATTATCGCGGACGGTTCGCGGCGTTGTCGAGAAACACAGCCTGGAAGCCGTCGCGTTGCGCAGCGCCGAAGTGCACTGGCTGGCGGAGCGCGCGGAAACTCTGGCCCATCGGTTCGGCTCGCCGGCGACCTTGAAATTGGATCAGCAGACGGTTGAAGTGGCGGGCCCGGCTTCGACGTTCGAGCGAATCATCAGTCAGGGCCGTCGCGGATTGAGCATCCAGCGGTTTAAGGGACTGGGCGAAATGAACCCGGATCAGCTTTGGGAGACGACGCTGGATCCGGCGGCGCGGTCCATGCTGCAGGTCAAGGTGGGTGATTCCGAGGACGCGGCCCAGGTGTTTAGCACTTTGATGGGCGACGTGGTGGAGCCGCGCCGGGAGTTCATCGTCGGCAATGCGTTGAAGGTCGCCAATCTGGACGTTTAGTTGCCGATCTGCGCCGTCATGGCTCCGCCGAGCCGTGACGGCGTGGCGTTATTTAAGCTGACCCGGTAACATTCCGTTGCAATATCAGTTTTTCTTTGACCCGCCACCAGGCGGATCGGCCCTCTGTTTGCCCCCATTCCCCGACCCCGGTAAAATCTCCGCAGCCGAGCCGTCGTGGTCCGGCGCCGTGGAGAAAACGCCATGACCCATAAATATCGCCTCACCCGCCGTGCCGCGCTCAAGACGGCCGCGATCGGGGCCGTCTTACCGCTGGTGCACATCCGCACCGGTCACGCCGCCGGCAAAGTATCCATCGCTTTCTGGGATCACTGGGTTCCCGAGGGCAACGAAGTGATGAAAAAGCAATGTGCCGAATGGGGCGCGAAGCATCAGGTCGATGTGCAAGCCGACTTCGTCACCTCGGTCGGTTCCAAGAACATCCTGACCATCGCCGCCGAAGCGCAGGCCAAGACAGGTCACGATGTCCAGCAGTTCCCGGGATGGGAGGTGCAAAATCACATCGACGATCTGGAGCCGATCGATGACGTGATGAAACGTCTGATCGGTCAATACGGCCCTGTCGCCGAAGCCAGCGAATACTTGTTCAAGAGCAAGGGTACCTGGCGTGCGGTGCCCGCCAGCGCGGGCAATCAAAACAAGGGACCGTGCGGCCGCATCTCCGTATTAAAGGAAGTCGCCGGTCTGGACATTGTGAAGATGTACCCACCCTCCGCCGATGCGACGCCCGACGCGGAAAACTGGACTTACGACACGATGCTCAAGGCGGCCGAGGCTTGTCACAAGGCGAAAATGACGTTCGGGATCGGACTTGGAACGACCGCGGATTCCGTCGATACCGCCGGTGCCATCTTCGCCGCTTATGGCGCTGAAGTCGTCACCGCCAAAGGCGATATCACCGTCAGGAGCGACGCGGTGCGCCAGGTTCTGGAATACGCGCGGCAACTGGTGAAAGTGCTGCCGGCGGACGCGGTCAGCTACGACGACGCGTCAAACAACCGCGCCCTCATTTCCGGCCAATCCGCCCTCATTTGGAACCCTCCGTCAGCCTGGGCGGTCGCCCGCCGCGATGCTCCAAAAGTCGCCGAAGATTGTTGGACCTTCCCGGCGCCGAAGGGACCCAAAGGGCGCTTCCTGCCGATGGGCGCGTTCTCATGGGGTGTGTGGAACTTCTCGCCCAATAAGTCCGCCGGCAAGGAACTGATTGAGTTCCTGTCACAGCGAGACAACGTCGAGGCACGTTGCTCGGTCGTGCTTGGTTACGATGTGCCACCTTTCACCAGCATGACCGACTTCAAGATCTGGGATGACGTCTCGCCACCAAAAGGGACCGTGTATCACTATCCAATTCGTAAGTCGCACAACCAGGTTTCGCACATCGCCGTCGCTCCGGCGCCGCCCGAGATCGCGGTGCAGGTATACAACCGAGGCACGCTACCGACGATGTTCGCCAAGCTGCAAAGCGGCCAGTCAATCAAACAGGTTGTGGACTGGGCTCAGGACGAACTGGAAGGTTTCGTCCGCTGAACGTTGCACGGACGGACTGAAGGTCGTGCCGGGAACTGACGACTGAGGAATGGCGCTGGCGGTCTCGTTAACAGAACGAACCGCCGGCGCCATCTTTCTCCGGTCAGCCGGGCCAGGCCGCCGCTCTGTCCGGCCGCGCGCCACTCAGTTGCCCCGGGAACCACCGCGTGGCACGGTCCCGTCCGCAATCGATCCCGAACAGTGAGCGCAGCCCCGTGACCTTGATCCTGGCCAGTCGTCCCAACGTGTATTCCTCCTCGCCACTCGACCGCATCGGCGTGCGGCGGGAGGACCACGAATGGATCGAGCAGCAACTGCGCGACCCGGAGAGCCTGTTCGTTCCCGTTTGGCGCAATCGCAATCTCGTCACCGGCATGGATAGCGGCACACCGGAAGCGGTCTACATCTCCGGCGAGGCCGCCAATCGATTGCGGATGAGTAATGGCCCATGGGCGTTTCTGGGACTGCTCAAAGACAAGGCGGTGTTCGCGATCGACATCAGCACCGCGGACGACCCGGTCCCCTTGCTGCCGGAGACCGTCGGAACCTTTGTCGATCTTCGTTCGGTGGGGTGGGGCGTGCCGAAGCCCGAGGCATCCGTGCTGGCGCACGCGCGAGGCCTGATGCACTGGCGCGCGCGGCATCGGTTCTGCGGTGTGTGCGGCGGCGTCTGCGCGATCAAATCCTCGGGCCACATGATGCAATGCACCGCCTGCGACGCTCAGCATTTCCCCCGCACTGACCCCGCCGTCATCATGCTGGTGCATCAGGGCGACAGGGCGGTGCTCGGCCATTCCACCCGGTTCCCGCGGGCGACGATGTATTCGACCCTGGCCGGCTTCGTCGAACCGGGCGAAACTCTGGAAGAGGCTGTCCGGCGCGAAGTGCTGGAAGAAGTCGGCGTGACCTGCGGCGACGTGCACTACCACTCCAGCCAGCCCTGGCCGTTTCC
>PLSZ01000488.1:0-135 GCA_003164305.1 Acetobacteraceae bacterium | reverse complement strand
CGAGGACTGGCTGGCCCATGGCTGATCCATGCCGCCGGATCTGCTGACCATCGGATACGAGGGCTGCACGATAGACGGCGTGCTGACCACTTTGAAGGACGCCAATGTCCGTCTGCTGATCGACGTGCGAGCCGT
>PLSZ01000396.1 GCA_003164305.1 Acetobacteraceae bacterium | reverse complement strand
ATGCCGAGGCCGAACACCTGGTCGCGGGCCGAGGGGTTGCGGGCGATGCTGGTGACCAGCGCGGAGAAGATGTTGCCGATGCCGACGCCGACGCCGGCGAGGGCGATCACGGCGATGCCGGCTCCGAGGGCTTTCGCGGCGGCAGGGTCCATAATGGTCAATCCTTCCTGGTTTGCGGTTGGGGTGGAAGCGAGGCGGGGCTCAGTGCAGATGCACCGCGTCGTGCAGGTAGATGCACGTCAGCACGGCGAACACGTAGGCCTGTAGCGCGGCGACGAGCAGTTCGAAGCCCATCATCAGCACGTTCAGCGCCAGCGGGCCGGCGGCGCCGAGCACGCCCAGCACGCCGAACCCGGCCAGCATCACCGTGAAGGCGGCGAACACTTCGAGCATGACGTGCCCGGCCATCATGTTGGCGAAAAGACGGATCGACAGGCTGACGATGCGCGAGAGATAGGAGATGACCTCGATCGGCACGATCAGCCACAGCAGGTACCAGGGCGCGCCGTGCGGCACGAAATAGCTGAAGAAGTGCCAGCCGTGGAAGCGCAGCCCCACGATCGTGGACAGCCCGACGACGAAAATGGCCAGTGCCCCGGTCACCGCGATGTGGCTGGTGTAGGTGAAGCTGAACGGCAGCAGCCCGAGCAGATTGCCGAACAGCACGAAGAAGAACAGCGTGAACACGAACGGGAAGAATTTTTTGCCCTCGTGGCCGATCTGCTCGACGCAGAGGGTCATCACGGTTTCGTAGGCCATTTCGGCGGCCGATTGCAGGCGCCCGGGGATCATCGCGCGTGGGCTCATGCCGACCCAGATCAGCAGCAGCGTCAGCACGCTGGCGACCAGCATCATCAGGCTGGCGTTGCTGAAATGAAGCGTCCCACCGAGGGGGCCGAACACCGGAGCCAGTTTGAACTGGCTCAGTGGGTCGATGCTGCTATGTCCTTCGGCCGCCACCCAACTACCCCTGTCCTGACTTCGGCGCGAACACACGCCACACATTCCACACGCCCGCCGCGCCGCCGACAGGGACGAACACCACGGTCAGAATGGGTTTGGTGCCGAACAGCCAGTCGAGCCCGTAGCCAATGGCCACCGCCACGACAAGAGCCGCCACCAGTTCGATCCCCACCCGCAGGCCGATCCCCATCGGGGATGATTCGACGCCGTGAGGGTTGAACCCCTTGGGCGTCTCCGGGTCATCGAGACCCCGCCTGCCTCGCGCGGCTTTCAATCGCTCCTCGAAGGAGCCATCCGGGCCGCCCGGTTCCTCGTGCATATCCGCTCCCGCCAACGCCCCGCGCCCCGAAGATCGGGACCCGGGGGCCGGTAAGCGGGGGCTTGCTACCGTTGGGCAAACAGGGAGTCAAGAACGTGTGGGACTGAAACCAGGGAGAACGGACGCGGTCACAGCTTCTTGGCGATAGCGTCGTCGGCCCATGCCTCCAGCTTCACGGCTTCGGTGCGAAGCGTGTTCACGCGGGCGTCGAGGTGGCCGAGACTGTCATTGTAGCTGCGCAAGCTGGCGCCGAGCCGTCCGGTCACGGTTTTCAGGTCGCCGAGCGCGGCTTTCCAGGCTGTCATCGCGGCCCGTTGCGCGTTCACCGCGTTGTTGAGGCCCGCCAGCGCGCGCGCCAGGCGGGCTTCCGCGGGGGTCGGCTCGCCGGGGGCACGGGGCAAAGGATTGGCCGCCAGAGGGTTGGCGGCCAGAGGCGGATTCCACGCGGGCTGACCCGAAGCCGGCGCGGGCTCCGGCGACGCGACCGCGCGGGAGGGAAACGGGATGATCTCGGCGGTCACGGATTCGGTCATTTCAATCTCCTGGGAGCATCCTTTGATGAAAGTTAACAAAGCATGAAGAGGTGTCTAAAATCTACAACATTTTGTGATTGCAATGGCATGCGAGACACGCGAAACGGCGCTTATGCGGTCCGATGGCCGCGAAGATAAGTTAATTTAATCCGCACGAAATTGCCAGTGCACACCTTCGTCTTCCGCTGAGTCGATCCAGGAGACGGGACGGACACGATGCGGCGCCCGCGCGATCGCGCAGGTGTTCGGTTCCATCCGCACGCTCGCGACGCGTTTGCGTTCAGGCCTCCGCGACCGCGGCTTGCTTACGTCGCCGTTGGTGCCACGCGTCCATCAGTTGCAGCACAGTGGCGGCGGTTTCCTCGATCGAGCGGCGCGTCACGTCGATCACCGGCCAACCGTTCCGGTTGCATAACCGGCGTGCCCACAGCAACTCGCTTTTAACCGCTTCCTCATCGACGTAAGCGGTTTCGCTTTGGCGAATGCCGCCCGGCCCGTCCGCTCCGATCAACCGCAACCGATTCCTCCTTATATCGATCAACGCCTGGGCTTCGATCGCCAGGCCGATGATCGGACAGTTGGCGCCCTCCAGCCCGTCCGGCAGGCCGGCGTGCGGTACCAGCGGCACGTTGGCCGCCTTGATGCCCCGGTTGGCGAGGAAAAAGCACGTCGGCGTCTTCGAACTTCGGGATACGCCGACCAGGATCACGTCGGCCTCGGCCAGCCCGGGTTGGGCCTGGCCGTCATCGTGCTGGAGGACGTAGTGCATGGCGTCGATGCGTTTGAAATAGTCCGCGTTCATCACGTATTGCCGGCCTGGCCGGTGCGCCGCGACCTCCCCGATGTACTCCTGCAACATGTTCATCACCGGATCGAGCACGTTCACCACTGGCAGATTGATCCGGCGGCACATCGTTTCGAGTTCGCCGCGCAGCGCCTGATCGACCAGAGTGGAGAGGACGGGTCCAGGCTCGTGCTCGATGCCTTCGAGAACGCGGTGAAGCTGGAAGCTGGTGCGGATCAGGCTCCAGCGGTGGACGACAATATGGGTGTTCTCGAACTGCGCGGTGGTCGCGCGGGCGAGCGTGTTCAGCGTCTCGCCGGTGGCTTCGGAAACGAGATGCAGGTTGATCCGGCGCTCATTCATGTCGACAATCCCGATCAGCGGTGGGGGCACCATGCGGCGGCGGGAATGGCCTGTCGAGGCTCATGCCGCTGCTTGGGGGACGCACGCGGTCATGGCACGGGAAATTCGGCTGAACGCCTTCGACATGGCGTGTGTCGGGCATATTCAGCATGGGATGTGGACGCATCCGCGCGACCGCTCGTCGGATTACACGTCGCTGGATCATTGGGTTTCGCTGGCTCGGCTGTTGGAGCGAGGGCTGTTCGACGGGTTGTTCCTGGCGGACATCCTGGGGGTTTACGACGTGCTGGAGGGCTCGGCGGCACCGTCGTTGCGGGCGAGCGTGCAAATCCCGTTGCTGGACCCGATGGCTCTGGTGCCGGCGATGGCGCATGCGACCACGCATCTGGCGTTTGGTGTGACGTGCAACCTGGCGTACGAGCCGCCGTATTTATTCGCCCGCCGGATGGCGACGTTGGACCATCTGACCGGCGGACGGATCGGCTGGAACATTGTCACGGGATATCTGGACAGCGCGGCGCGGGCGATGGGGCTGCGCGAGCAGATGGCGCACGACGATCGTTACGATCTGGCGGAAGAATACATGCGGGTTGTTTACGCGCTGTGGGAGGGCGGCTGGCAAGACGACGCCGTGGTGCGGGACCGGATCCGGAAGGTCTACACCGAGCCAGGCCGGGTGCGCGCAATTCGGCACGAGGGCAAGCAATTCAAATTGGACGCGCTGCCGTTGTGGGAGCCTTCGCCGCAGCGCACGCCTGTCTTGTACCAGGCGGGCGCATCGGACCGGGGGCGGATTTTCGCCGCGCGGCACGCGGAGTGCGTGTTCGTGAATGGCACCAATCTGTGGCACGCGAAGCGGGTGGTCGCGGATCTGCGGGCTCGGGCGGGGTCTCGGCCGATCCAGGTGTTCGCCGGGGCGACCGTGGTGGTGGCTCGGACGGACGCGGAGGCGCGCGACCGGCTGGAGGAATATCGGCGGCATACCAACGTGGAGGGCGCGTTGGCTCACGCGGCGGCGTCGTTGGGGATCGACTTCGATCAGTTCGATATGGATGAGCCGGTGGATGCGAACGCCAGTCAGGCGATTCAGTCGAACATCGAGTCGATCGCGGCGTCGCTGGGGATTGGCTGGACGAAGCGGATGTTGATCGACCGATTTATTCTGGGCTCCCGGCAGACGCCGATCGTCGGGTCGCCCTCCGCGGTGGGGGACGCGTTGCAGCGGTGGGTGAATGAGGCGGATGTCGATGGGTTCAATTTGTCGCGGACGGTGATCCCGGAATGTCTGGAGGATTTTATCGATCTGGTGGTGCCGGTGTTGCAGGACCGCGGGGCATTTAAGATGGGGTATGGATTGGGGACGTATCGGCAGAAGTTGTTCGGGGGTGGAGATCGGCTGCCGGACGATCATCCGGCGGCTCGAGAGCGGTGGGTGGATCCGTTGTAGGGGCGTTGCTGTCAGGCGAAGATCTCCGCCAACCGCCGGATTGAACTCAACACCCGTTCCTGAGGCAAACCCGGCCATTGCACGCGCATAACAAAATGATTGACGCCCAGTGTTTCGTGCCATCGGGCGATTTCTTCCTTGACGGAGACTTTGTCGCCGATGATGAAGCGGTCGCGGGCCATTTCCTCAAATGTCATGTTGGCGGTTGGGCTTTCCATGCCCCAGGCGGCGTAGGAGTTGTACTTGTATTCCAGCGCCGCGCGGCATTCCTCCATCGCGGTGGCGTGACTGGTGCCGACATAACATTCGCGCGCGATGGGGAATTCCTCGACGGTCTTGCCCAGAGTCTTCAAGGTATCGCGGTAAACGCGCATCAATGGCTCGGTGGCGCCGAGCGTGGTGGCGTTGGCGATGAGCCAGGCATCGCCGATGCGGGCAGCGCGTTTGACGGCGGCTTCCACCAGACCGGCGATCCAAACCGGCGGACCTCCGGGACGGTAAGGTTTCAGGCTGATGCCGTGATCGATGACGGAATAAAACCGTCCCCGGAACGTGATTTTGCCACCAGCCCATAACGCGCGCATCAGTTGGATGCTTTCGGTGAACCGGGCGGCGCGTTCCTTCAACGAAATCCCGAACGCGCCGAACTCGCCCTCGCGATAGCCGAGCCCGACACCGAGGATGAAGTTGCCCTCGCTGAGAACGTCGAGCGTGGCGGATTCCTCGGCGACGTGAACCGGATTGAGCAACGGCAGCAGCAGGATATTGCCGCCGATCGTCATGCCTTTCGCCTCGGGCAGAAGATACGCCATCAGTGGCCCGATCTGTAGCATCTGTAGAGGGTCGGTCAGATAGTGATGCGGAAACAGCAGCGACGAAAAACCCGACCGCCTTGCGACGCGAACCTGTTCGACCAGTTCGGGAACCCGGGCGGCGACATTGTCGCCCTCGGGAAACTGCGTGTTGATGAAAAGTCCGACCTTCATGGCTGCCCTCGCGCGCGTTGATGGCGACGAGGTATCATGGCGCGGCGGAGGCTTAAAGTGTCAGCCGTTGTCCGGCACCAGAACCGCGACGGGCAGATCGCGCAACAATGCTTCAACGGGCAGAGCGTCCGCGCCGCGGGAGTCCACGATCCGGCCGGTCACCAGGTCGCGCCAGCGGGTATTCCCGGCGGTCGTGCGTGGCAAGGCGATCTCGGTGCCATTCCAGTTTGGGTCCGCCTCGAACCGTACGGGGAAGCGCGCCGCGACGGTCACCAGGGCAGCGTCGCCCTCGGTACGGGAGAACGCACAGATGTGATCCGCCTTCGGTCCATTGGCGATCAGAGGTTCATAGCCCCCGTTGGCGAACAAAGCCGGATGGTTCCGCCGCTCCGCCAGCAAGCTCGCGGTCATCGCCAGTTTGCAGCGGCCGTCGTGCCAGTTTCGCGACATTTTCGACCAGGCTTTCGCACGGTCTCGCTCGAGAGCGTCAAGTGTTTCGGTCAGCATCCTTGCATGGTGCGCATAATCCACCGGCCGCCGATTATCCGGATCCACCAGCGAAAAATCCCAGATCTCCCCACCTTGATACATATCCGGGACACCCGGCGCTGTGTACTTCAGCAGCGTCGCCGTCAACGAGTTCGTCCGCCCCGCAACATCTATCCCCGCGACGAAGGCCGCCACATCCGCAGTAAAGGCCTCGTCCCCAAGGAAGGCATCAATGTACGAGTTCACCGCGCCCTCATACTCACCATTGTTCGCCACCCAGCTCGTCCGCACCTTCGCCTCGCGCATGGCCTTCTGCATGTACTCGCGCAGTCGCTCCGCACTTATCGGCCAGGCTCCCACCAGCGTCTGATACAGAAACCACTCCGTCCCCGTATCCACAAGATCCCCCGTGCGATACTTCGCCCCCATCGCACTCCATCGACGCACCGCCTCCGCAAACGCATCCGGCATCTCGCTCAATACCAGCAGCCGCGCCCGCACATCGTCGCTCCGCTTGGTGTCATGCGTACTCAGCGTGGTCATCGTCGACGGAAACGTTGTCTGCACCTTCGTGTTGTACGCATGAAAGTGGTCCAGCTTGAACCCGCCACAGTCCGGATCGCCTCCCACCTAATTCATCGCAATCAACCGGTTCGAGCAGTAGAACGCCGTGTCCTCCACGCCCTTCGCCATCACCGGGCTGGTGAACTGCTGAAAGCGATAGACAAACTCCGTCTCCATCTTGCCTGTCACCTTCAGCGTCAACACGTCCCGCATAAAGTCGAACAGCCCGCCATCCACATCCGCACGATTGTCTTTCGCACACGTGGTCGCTTGCTCAATGATCTTCTTGTCTTCGTCCGTAATCTCGTTCCGCTCCGGCACCACATAGGTCCGATACACCGAAAAGCAAGCCGCCACCTCGCGTAGCGCACGACGAATCTCTGCCCGCGTAAAGTCTCTTTGATCGCGATTGCCCTCGCAGATGTCCACAAACAAACTAGCCAGCCGATTCACATCGCTGCCCAGCGCCTCATGCTGCACG
>PLSZ01000098.1 GCA_003164305.1 Acetobacteraceae bacterium | reverse complement strand
AGCATGCCCTTCAACGCCGCCCGGGTCAGCCGGAACGGGGCGGTCAGATCGACGTCCAGCACGATCTGCCAGTCCTCGTCCTTCATGCGCAGCGCCAGCATGTCGCGCGTCATGCCGGCGTTGTTCACCACGATGTGCAACGGACCGGCGACCTTCTCGGCCGCCTCGATCAGGGCAATCGGCTCCGCCGCGTCGCGCAGATCCGCCGGACAAACGAACGCGCCCTCACCCAGATCCTTGGCCAGTTCCTCCAGCCGCTCCATCCGCGTGCCGCTCAGCACGACCTTCGCACCCTGCGCATGCAGCGCGCGAGCGATCGCGGCGCCGATCCCGCCGGAGGCCCCGGTCACCAGGGCGGCCTTGTCATCAAGACGAAACATATCGACGCCTCCCGTCATAGCGTCTTCAGCAGAGCTTCGATCTCCGCCGGAGTGGATGCCGCCGCGCTGGTGCAATCCGGCGCGATCCGCTTCACGAGGCCGGAAAGCACCTTCCCCGCGCCAAGCTCGATGAAACTGGTCGCGCCGAGGCCAACCATGGTGCCGATGCATTCCCGCCAACGGACCGTGGCGGTGACCTGGCGAACCAGCAGCTCGGCGATGCGCGCCGGGTCGGTTTCTTTCGCCGCCGAGACATTGGCGACGATCGGCATGAACGGCGCCTTTGGCGGGGTCTGCTCGAACGCCTCGGCCATCGCGTCGGCGGCCGGCGCCATCAGAGCGCAATGAAACGGGGCCGAGACCGGCAGCAGCATCGCGCGGCGAATCCCCTTGGTCTTCGAGATCTCGATCGCCCGCTCGATCGCGGTCCGATGACCGGAAATCACGACCTGCCCGCCGCCGTTATCGTTCGCCGGCTCCACGACCTCTTTCTGGCCTTCCGGATTGACCGCGGCCTCGGCGCAGATTTCCTCCGCCTGGGCCATATCGGCGCCGAGCAGCGCGGCCATCGCCCCTTCGCCAGGAGGAACCGCTTTTTGCATGGACTGGCCGCGCAGCTTCAGCAGCCGCGCCGTGCCGGGGATGGAGAACGCCCCGACAGCGCACAACGCGCTGTACTCACCCAAAGAATGGCCGGCGGCGACGATCGCGCGGGATTTGATGTCGAAACCACCTTCCGCCTCCAGCACCCGCAGCACCGCGAGGGAATGTGCCATCAGCGCCGGCTGCGTGTTCTCGGTCAGGGTCAGTTCCTCTCCGGGCCCCTCGAACATCAGCTTCGACAGCTTTTGCTTCAGGGTTTCATCGACCTCCTGGAACACGTCCCGTGCGGCGCCAAACGCGGCGGCGAGGTCGCGGCCCATCCCGACTGCCTGGCTACCCTGGCCTGGAAAGATAAAGGCGTGGACGGGCATGCGTACTGGGCTCCGAACTGATGTCCCGAACGAGGGGGGACCGGCGGGGATGACCGGTCGTCTCAGTGGAGCGGCGGCGTAGCGGGGGGTTCCTCAGGTGTCAAGGAAGCACCAGGCACCCGGGAGGTCATTGCCTTCGCAGGATTCCCGCCGCGATCAGCGCCGCGCCCAGGATGAGCGCCCCGCCACCCAAAAAGGGCGGGATCGTATAGGTGTTGGTTTTTTCGGCCTGTAGCTTCAGATCCCCGATCTGGGCCACGTTCTGCGTCTGGTGCGTCTGGAAGACTGGTGTCGCGAACACCAGCGCTCCGATGACGATGAACACAAGACCAACGATCGTCAGTCCATTCAGCGCCGAGCGACCCATGAGACACCTCCTGTTTAAAGCGCGATAACCCCCATGGTCCGCGACGGGACCATGGGGGCATAACGCCGGCAAAATCGCCGGGAAATCAACTCCGGCGTAATATTTGACTGAGGCCGGTCAAACGTGGGTGTGACCCACCGCGCCGACCAGCCACAGAACGATCAGGACGACCAAAACCGTCCCGAGCACCCCGCCGAGTCCCGCGCCGCCGTACCGGCTGTAGCCGTAGTAACCGCCGCCGCCGCCAAACAGCAGAACCAACACCACGATCAGTAAAATAAGGCCCATGACGTACTTTCCTGGGAATCGTCGTTAGCTTTGGGAAGGTTCAGGGGTTACTTCCGCAGCGCGTCGCGCACCGCGTCTTTCGCGCCGCCGACAGCGTTCTGGACCTTGCCCTCGGCCTTATCCGCCTTGCCGTCCGCCTGCAGTTTCGCGTCTCCGGTGACCTTGCCGACGGCGTCCTTGACGGCGCCCTTGACCTGCTTGCCGACGCCTTCGATCCTGTCTTTGTCCATAACAAAATCCTCCTGTTAATCTCATCGCCCGTTCCAGTCGCGTTAATCCGGACGCAAAAGCTGGAACGTGGTGCGCGAGGCTTTGTTCCATCAGGGGCGGAAACTACCTGGTGACGTCCGAGGGCGAACGGTGCAGGCGCATCGCCGGCCCGACCTGAAAGTCTTGCTCAATCGGCGGCATATCACTATCTTACTTTTGTCTTACCTCTTCGAGAGTGAACACATGCCGCCGCCCGTGAAGCAGACAACAACCGTGTCAACGAAGGGGCAGGTCATCTTGCCAAAATCCATCCGCGAACAGTTGCATTGGAATGCCGGCACGCGCCTCGTCGTGGAGAACACCAATGACGGTGTGTTGCTGAAAGCCGCGCCGTTTTTCGCGCCCACCCGGCCCGTGGACGTGTTCGCGTGTTTGCCTCGGAAAACCGCTCCGAAGACACTAAAGGAAATGGAAGGCGCTATCGCCAGGGAGGTTCGGCGGCGGCATGCTCGCGATCGATACTAATGTCATCGTCCGGTACCTGACCGGCGATCACCCCATCCAATCCGCGCGGGCCAAGGCCCTCATCGAACGGGAAGATGTCTTCGTTTCCACCACGGTCTTGCTGGAAACCGAGTGGGTTTTACGAAGCATCCACGATTTCTCATCCCAGCGGATTATCGCCGCGCTGCGCGCCTTCTCCGGCCTCCCGCGGGTGCGGATTGAAGCGCCCGCGTCAACGGTGGCCGCGTTTGATTGGGCGGAACAGGGAATGGATTTCGCCAACGCCTTGCATCTGGCAAACGCCGCCGGCTGCGATTCCTTCGTGTCATTCGATCTCACGTTTGCTCGTGTCGCGAACCAACTGGCGGCAAGCAAGCCTGGCACCGTCGCGGTTCGGCTGCCATAAGCGCGCCGAACCAGCGCAGTCACCCCTCATATTCCAGAATGTTCAATCCACCGTTGGTATCCGTCACGTAAAGCCTGCCATCCGCCGCCGCGAACACATCGGTCGATTGCACCACACGCTCCGCTCCTGGGCGAATATCGACGATCCGCTCCGGCGCGTCGGGCACATAATACCCGACTTCCTTCGGTTCGTGCGCGTTGCTGATATCGAACGCCCGAACGCCGGCGTTATGATAGGTGGCGAAGATCAGTTCTTCGCTCTGAAACGATCCCGGCCGGTTCTCATGCAGATTATGCGGCCCGAACTTTCCGCCTTTGTTACAAAAATCCTCACCCACCGGTGTCGGCATCGTGGCGATCGTCACCGGGTTCTCCGGTGCCCGCACATCCAGAATCCAGGTGTACGCCAACCCCTTGGCGCACCGGTTGCTGGTGGACTCGTCCGCCACCACGCAGAGACCGCGCCCGGGAAGCGGCAGCGGCGTGTGCGTGCCACCGGCGAAGGGCGGCGACCAGTTGCGGTGCGACACCAACTTCGGTGCCGTCGGGTCCTTCAGATCCATCACCGTCATGCCGCCGTCGCGCCACGCGGCGAAACCGAGGTCTCCCGCGGTCAACATGTGATGGAGTGCCCACCTTTTGCCCTCACCCCAGTTGGGCGTCTCGCCGCCGGCCCGATGCATCCCCGGAAACCACCACCGCCCGACAATCTCCGGCTTCGTCGGGTCCATCATATCGATCGTCACCAGGATATGATCGATGAACCCGTCCAGATGCGCCGACGCGTAGGCATAACGTCCACCGACCCACCAGATGCGGTGCAAGCCAATCCCGTCGATCGCCATGAAGCCGATTTCCCGAGGCTCCGCCGGATTGGCCAGATCGAACACCCGCATTCCCGCGGCGAAGGCACGCTCCCGCTTGCTGAAGCTGTCGGCCAGGGACTTGCCGAAATAATCGGTCTCTTTCTCGTATTGCTGCAAAGCCCAAACATTGGCGGCGTTGACCGCGAGCATCAGGCCGCCATGCACCTGGATGTGGCTCGCTCGCGTATTCGGGGGACAGGCGATGAACCGCACCGGCTTCGGCGTCCGCGGATCGGCCATGTCGATCACCGTGATGCCGTCGGAAAACATGTGCCCGACATACGCGTGCTGGGCAGCCACCATCACCTGCACGCCGTCCGGCCGCCCGCCCTGGTCGGTATGACCGAGAAACCCGATCCGATGTCCGTTGCCCATACGATCCTCCCGAGGTGACGAACGCGCTTTATCCCTCCGGCGGCGCGATATCGTCCAGCGCCATGCCGCGCGTCTCCGGTCCGATCAGATGCACCGCCGTGGCGGCGATCACCAGGGAGATCGCGACGCATGCGAACACCGTGGAAATTCCATAGCCATTCTGAATCCACAGGATCGACGGAATGATGAACGCCGCGCCCAGTCGCCCCACCCCTTGCGCCAGACCGAACCCGGAGGCCCGAGCGTTGGTCGGAAACACCTCGGAGCAGAAGATCTGCATCGAATTGCCGGCCAACTGGATGAAGAAGATCATGCAGAATCCCACCGCGATCAGGATGGTATCGGTGCCCGCGTTGACGAATCCGATCGCGAAGATGCCCGCCAGGATGAACGCCGAGATCGAGGTGATTTTCCGCCCGAATCGCTCCAGCGCGAACATCATGAAAATGCTGGCGCAGGGAAACGCGAGTTGCATGCCCAGAGTGTAGGTCAGCGATTTTGTGATGGTCATGCCGCGATCGGCCATCATGCTCGGGAGCCAGGCACCGAGGCCCAGGGCGACGCCGAAGAAGGCGACGAAACAGACCATTCCGGCGAGCACACGGCGTCGGTAATGCCGGAACACCACGGCGATGGGGTCACTGTGGCTGTCGCTGGCCGCGTCGGTGATCAGGGTCTCGTCCGCCGGCGGCCGCTTCATTCCCATTCGTTCCAGCAGATCGAGCGCGCGGTCGCCGTGACCATGCGTCGCCAGCCAACGTGGGGATTCCGGCAGCGAAAACCGGAACACGAATACAATCAGGGCGCAGATGCCGATGACGATCCAACAGCCGCGCCAGCCCAATGAGTCTCGGAACGCGAGAGCGAACAACGTCGTCAACGGCCAGGAACAGGCACCGCCGATGAGTTGCACACCAGCAATGAACCTGCCGCGGATGTTTTTTGGCGCGTACTCGCCGGCGTACGCGAAGCAGAGTGGTTGTTCCGCTCCCAGTCCGATCCCCGCGACGAACCGCAGCACCGCCAGCCAGACGTAGTCGGGCGAAAAGGCCGCGGCGATCGTCGCGATGCCGTATAACAGAAGGTTGAACTGATAGACTGTCTTGCGTCCGAAGCGATCGGTGAACTCGCCCTGCGCGACGGTTCCAAGAAACAACCCGAAGAGGGTCGCGCTGGCCACGATGCCGGCTTGCGCCGCGGTCGCGAAGCCGCTGCGTGTCATATCGGGGATCAGCGAACCCAGAATCACGTAGTCGCACACGTCGAAGAAATAGCCGGCGGCGATCAGGGCGAAGACGCGATAATGAATGGGACTTAGTCTGGCATTGTCCATGGACGTGCCGACAAAGCCCTCGATGGTCTGCGCCATACGCTGTTTCCCTCCCCCCTGATGCCGTCTCGCGGCGTTGCGATCAACGTCCCACGCGGCGAATGGGGCGTCAATCGGATGACACACACGCGGCGCGGGATGACAGGCCGCCGCCGATGTCCTACGCCGCGTGAGCAATGTCAGCCGGTTCCAGCGTCGAAGCCCTCGCGGCCANNCACGGTCTATCGGCACGAACCGGACGAAATCGTTCCGGCGCGCGACTCGATCCAGGCGAGCATGGCGCTTTGGGTTCGGCAACACGATCCGCGCACCGCCGGCAAACGCCCGTTTTTCCCGAAATCCTGGCAATCCGCGCCGGCCCGCCTGTTGCGCACCGCCCTGGCCTACGCCGGAGCCGCCGCTGGGCGCGCCGGACTGCCGGAATACGCCATCCCGGATCTCGGCTCCATCGCCCGCGCGCGGGCCGTCATCAAATCGGTTCGAATGAGCACCGGTATCGGCGACTTCGCCCGCGCGTTCCCCAAGGGCAGGGCCGTGCTCATTCTGCGTCACCCGTGTGGCCAGGTCGCCTCGGTCATGCGGGGTACCAGGGACGGACGTTTCGACCTCGCGGAAACCGGCACCGACATGCCATTCGACGAGGCGTCCGCGATCGCCTTCGCCACGCGTTTTGGCGTGGATGAACCCACGTTCCAGCGCCTGCCGGACGCCGCGAAATACGCCTGGAGCTGGCGCGAGTTCAACGAAACCGCGCATGCCACGATCGCCGGCCTGAGCAACGCGCGCGTGATCATCTACGAGGATTTGTGCGCCCGCCCGCTGGAGGAAGCCCGCGCGATCCTGGGCTTCACCGGCCTGCCCTGGGACGCCCAGACCGAAATGTTTCTCCGTCGCAGCACCCACCACGCCGGCACGGCCGGGTATTACGCCGTGCTGCGCAACTCCATCGCGGCGGCGGAGCGATGGCGGACAACGATGACGCCCGCGGATCAGAACGCCGTGCGCGCGGTGGTGCGCGGGTCGCCATTAGCCGGGCATTGGCCTGATCTGGCCGATTAAGTGCCCACCATCCGTCATGCCAGGGCTTGACCCAGGGCGAAGCCCCCCCTCTTCCCGTCATCCTCGGGGCTCCAAAACGTCATCCTCGGGCTTGACCCGAGGATCTCTCAACACGCCAAGGCATTCAAATGTTGGTCCGGGTGCCTCGGCGAGCCGACCCTCGGGCCAAGCCCGCCGGCGGGCGCCGTTCAGAACCCCTCCGCAACCGCATTCACGTGACATTTGACGCCCAACCCGTCAGGATCACGCCGTGAACGTCCTTGCACCACCAAAAGCCCGGCTCTCGGTTGAGATCGTCTACGATCTCATCTGCCCCTGGTGCTACCTGGGCGTCCGCCGCCTGCTGCGCACGTTCCGCCGCCGTCCCGATCTGCTGTTCGACCTCAGTTGGCGGCCCTTCCTGCTGAACCCCGACATGCCGCGCGCCGGCATGGCCCGCCCGGACTACGTCATCCGCAAATTCGGCGGCGAGGAGCGCGCCAAACGGCTCTACGCCTCCATCACCGAACTGGGCCGCCGCGAAGGCGTGGCGTTCGCGTTCGAGCGGATCCGCCGCACGCCATCCTCGATCGATGCCCATCGGCTGGTGCGTTACGCGACCCGCTACGGGCGCGCCGACGCCATGGTGGAGGCGCTGTTCTCGGTGCATTTCTCCGAGGGCTACGACATCGGCGACCACGCCGTGCTGGTGGCGATCGCCGTGGCGTGCGGTCTCGACCCGGTGGAAACGAAAGCCTTCCTGGCCTCCGACACCGAGGCGGACGCCGTGCACGCCGACAACCTGCGGGCGCACCGGCTGGGCATTAACGGAGTGCCGTGCTTCGTGATCGGCGGCCGGCACGCGATCGCCGGGGCGCAGGAGCCGGAGGTGATTGAGCGGTTGCTGGATGTGGCGGCGGTGGACTCGGCGGAGGGGTAGGGATTGGGTGGGCGGCGAAATACGCATGATAAAGGGTTTTATCATCTATAGACGCTACAGCACACCAGTCTAGCCTGATCGTCTGCGAAGATTGCCGCGTGGGGAAACGAACATGGACGGAAACGTCTGGGTTGAAGGTGCGAAAGCCGCCTTGTCTGCCCTTACAACCATTGCCGTGGCATTGGGTGCGTGGCTGGCCCTTCAAAATTGGAAGTTGGGAGAAAAGAACCGCGAGATGGCGCTGAAGAATTCAGAACTCACGGAACGATGGAAACGGGCAGAGCTTGCCGCATCATATATGCGTCCGCTATTCGAAGACGAGGAGTGCTTGTTCGCTTTGCGCTGCATCGATTGGGGAGTAGGTGAAATCCCCGTTCCGTCAAGGCACCGGGCGATGGTTGAAGACCGCGAAAAGATCAAACATGACTGCACTCTTCTGGCGCATGCGATGGAACCGACCCTGCGGCGAGAAATTGTCGATTCCCCAGAAGGTATGCTCTATCGATTAGCTCTTGATACTCTATTTGCGCGCCTTAATTGGATTGGGCACCGCATTTCAAATGATCTGATCACCATTGATGATGTTCCGGACTTACAGTATTGGATGAGATTGCTTGCCCGCTGGCCCTATGCGCCTAAAGGGATCGACCACAGTGACGTTTTCGTCCCGTTTTTAAAGTCATACGGATACGATCAGACGCTTAACATGATGCGCTTATTTGGCATACCTGTGTCGGAGGCCGAGAAACTGGCTCGAGACGGAATTGGTAGGTCTGGAAGTCGGGATCGGGCCTAGCCATATTGCAAGGATTAATCCACATCTGATTTGTGCAGTGAGAATGCTCAACAATCTCGAGGCCACGGCCAGGATGTTCCGAAATCGTTTCGACACGCTATCCGAAATTCTGCCGCAGAATATATCTTATGTCAAACTCACCCCTCACCCACCCTCCCGACACGTCTCCGCCAGATGCGGCGCCAGCGCCCGATAATCCGCCGCCCGCGGCGCATTCGGCCGCCACGCCAGCCCCAACGTCCGCCACGCCCCGGCGGCCGCCAGCGGCCGGGTGATCAGCCCCGTCCCCTCGGTCACCCCCGCCTCCACCGCGATTCGAGGCAGTAACGTTACCCCCAACCCGCCGGCGACCATCTGCACCAACGTGTGCAGGCTGGTCGCGGCGTAGCCGTCCTGCGCCTCGCCCTTCTCGCCCGCCAGCAANNNGGCACCGCCACCAGGAATTCGTCGCGCGCCACCGGCAACACCTCGGCGGCCCCGCAATCGCACGGCAGCGCCAGCAGCAGCACGTCCAGCCGATTGGCGTTCAGCCGATCCACCAGCCTGGCCGTCGTGTCTTCCCGCAAGAACAGCCGCAAAGCGGGGAACGCCGACCGCAGCAGAGGCATCAGTTTCGGCAACAAAAACGGCCCGATGGTGGGGATGATGCCCAACCGCAACGGACCGCTCATGGGCGCGCGCGCCGTGTTGGCGGTTTCGGTCACCGCCTCCAGCGCGGCCAAAGCGGCGCGAGCGCGTTCGATCAGATCGAGGCCCAGAGGCGTGAACACCACATGCCGCCCGGACGCGCGATCGAGAATTTGCGCGTCCAGTTGCCGCTCCAGCGTCAGGATGCCCGCCGACAACGTCGATTGCGTGACCGAGCAAGCCAGCGCCGCCCGCCCGAAATGCCGCGACTCGGCCAGGGTCACGAGATACCGGAGTTGCTGCGGACTCGGGAGAATGGTCATCCGCGACACATGTAGGATGGACCGCGCCCGTTCAAGGGTGGCACGGCGCGATCATGCGCCCGCCTTCATCGCGTTCACGCGGCCCAGAAAGGCCGCGGCTCAGGCGCCACCGTTGCCCAGGCCGCCCTGCTTCTCGATGAACGCCGCGATTTCTTCCACGCCCTTCCCGGCGCGGATGTTGGCGAACACGAACGGCCGGTCGCCGCGCATCTTCTTCGCGTCGCGGTCCATCACTTCCAGGCTGGCGCCGACGAAGGGTGCCAGATCGATCTTATTGATCACCAGCATGTCGCTGCGCGTGATCCCCGGCCCGCCCTTGCGCGGGATTTTATCCCCCGCCGAAACGTCAATTACGTAGATCGTAAGATCAGCGAGTTCCGGGCTGAAGGTCGCCGCCAGATTATCGCCGCCGCTCTCGATCAGGATCAGGTCCAGGTCGGGAAATCTTCGACATAAATCGGCGACACCCGCGAGGTTGATGCTCGCGTCTTCCCGGATCGCGGTGTGCGGACAGCCGCCGGTTTCGATGCCCATGATCCGCTCCGGCGGCAACGAGCCAGCGCGCGTCAGGAACTCGGCGTCTTCCTTGGTGTAGATATCGTTGGTGATCGCCGCGATGTCGTATCGATCACGAAAGTGTTTGCACAACGCATCCATCAACGCGGTCTTGCCGGTCCCGACCGGACCGCCGACACCAACCCGCAACGGGCCATTGGGGGAAACACTCATGAGCGGAACAACCTCGTATATTGAGTTTCGTGCCGCATCGCGGCGAGATCGGAACGGAACGAGCATCCCCCAAGATCGTCGAGCGTGGCATGCCTGGTCGCGGCCGCCGTCGTCAGAATCACCGGCTCCAACGCCGCGAGCGTTTGCAATCCCGTGGTCTGGCCGAGCGGAACCAACCGAACCGCAGCCGAAATGAGCGTGCTGGCGAATGTCTGCAGATACGCACCCGCGGTTGAATCTTCATCGATGCCGTGCATCCCCGCCATGGTGCCGACCGCGACAGCATAAGGCGTATCTTCAGGCAATTCGGGAACACCCCAACCTGCCGCCGCGCGCAGGAACGCTTTCCCCTGCGCCAGGCCCTCATCGCGACGTTCGCGACCGGCGGCCGTGGCAAGCGCGAGCGCGGCGATATCCCGTAAAGCCGAGGGATCGTTCGCCGCCCGGTGCGCGTGCCGCAGCAGGATCGTGTCGGTGCGCGCCGACCCATGCTCGATCACCGCGGAAAGCCATTCGAGTAACGTCGCACCGTCGCGGATGTCTTGCGTTTCGACCGCCCATTCCAGTCCGTGCGAATAGGCATACGCCCCGGTCGGAAACGCCGGCGATAGCCACGTTAACAGCCGCATCAGACCGACGGGGTCGGATCCTCTCCCTTCAATGCCACAATTCAGGGAGCCACCGCTTCCAGCATCGCTCCGCGGTCGATGGTCCGACCGCGTTCGGCCGGGGCAGGTCGTGTCAGTCATGATCGTGGTCATGGTGGTGATGACCGGCGCCGGGCGCATAGGCGCCGGCCTCCGGATCGAACGGCGCCTCGATCGCCTCGACATGCCCGCCGAGACCTTCAACCATGTCCTGGATCACATGATCGGCGCGGATGCGAATGCGCTCACCGAGCAACTGGACCGGCAGATGGCGATTGCCGAGGTGCCACGCGATACGCACCAGTTCGCCATCGTCGTGCGCGTGGATTTCCAGCAACCGCTCCGGCCGCGCGCGAACCCGAACGATCCCGCCATCTTCAAGCGCCAGCCCATCGCCGTCCCGCAGCCGCACCGCCTGAGGAAAATCGATCAGCAATTCCCGCCCACCCTGCGTGGTCAGGACAATCCGGCGGCGGTGCCGGCGGTCGAAGTCGATCAACACCTCGTCGATCGGATCAGACCAGGAGCCAGCGGGCAGAACCGAAGAGGCGCGCATCAGTAAAGAAAATACCGCTGCGCCATCGGCAGCACGGTGGCGGGTTCGCAGGTCAGCAGTATCCCGTCGGCGCGGACCTCATACGTTTCCGCGTCGACCTCGATCACCGGTGTCGCGTTGTTATGGATCATCGACGATTTGCCGATGCCGCCGCGTGTATTCGACACCGCGACGAGGCGCCGGTTCAGCCGCAACGCTTTGCCCAATCCGGCGTCCAACGCCGCGCCCGAAACGAATGTCAGGCAGGTTTCCGCCAGCGCCCCGCCGTACGACCCAAACATCGGCCGGTAATGCACCGGTTGCGGTGTCGGGATCGAGGCGTTGGGATCACCCATCGGCGCGCACGCGATCATGCCGCCTTTGATCACCAGGTCCGGCTTCACTCCAAAAAACGCCGTGGACCACAGCACCAGATCCGCCAGCTTCCCTTCCTCGACCGAACCGATTTCATGCGCGAACCCCTGCGCGATCGCCGGATTGATCGTGTATTTCGCGACGTAGCGTTTCGCCCGCGCATTGTCGTTACGCTCGCTGTCGCCTGGCAATGATCCACGCTGCTGCTTCATCTTATGCGCGGTTTGCCATGTGCGGATGATCACCTCACCGACCCGGCCCATCGCCTGGCTGTCCGACGACATCATCGAAAGCGCGCCCAGATCGTGTAGAATGTCTTCCGCCGCGATGGTTTCCTTACGGATACGGCTTTCCGCGAACGCCACGTCTTCGGGGATGGTGCTGTCCAGATGATGGCAGACCATCAGCATATCGAGATGCTCATCCAGTGTATTGGCGGTATAAGGCCGCGTCGGATTGGTGCTGCTCGGCAAAACGTTGGCCAGACCGGCGACTTTGATGATGTCCGGAGCGTGCCCGCCGCCGGCGCCTTCGGTGTGGAACGCATGAATCGTGCGGCCTTTAAAGGCCGCGATCGTATCCTCGACGAAGCCGGACTCGTTCAGCGTGTCGGTGTGGATCATCACCTGCACATCGAAACGATCCGCGACCGAAAGGCAATTGTCGATCGCGGCGGGCGTGGTGCCCCAGTCCTCATGCAATTTCAGGCAGGACGCCCCGGCGCGAACCATCTCCTCCAACGCGGCGGGACGCGACGCGTTACCCTTCCCGGCGAAACCAAGATTGACCGGCAGCCCCTCCGCCGCCTGGATGATGCGCGCCAGATGCCACGGACCCGGCGTGCACGTCGTCGCCGAGGTTCCGGTCGCTGGCCCAGTACCGCCGCCAATCAATGTTGTTACGCCGGCTGAGATCGCCTCATCCACCTGTTGCGGGCAAATGAAATGAATATGGCTGTCGATCCCGCCCGCCGTGAGGATTTTGCCTTCGCCCGCGATGATCTCGGTTCCGGGACCGATGATGATATCGACCCCTGGCTGTACGTCCGGATTGCCCGCCTTGCCAATCTTCTTAATGCGGCCGTTGAGGATCGCGACATCCGCCTTCACGATCCCCCAATGATCGAGGATCAGCGCGTTGGTGATGACTGTATCCACCGCGCCCTCGGCCTGCGAGAACTGCGATTGCCCCATGCCGTCGCGAATCACCTTGCCGCCGCCGAACTTCACTTCCTCGCCGTAGGTCGTCAGATCGCGTTCGACTTCAATGATCAGATCGGTATCAGCCAACCGCACCCGATCGCCGGTGGTCGGCCCGAACATGTCGGCATAAGCCTGTCTGGTAATGCGGGCCATCAGCCGAGCGCTCCGTTAACATCGCCGCGAAAACCATAAACCGTGCGCGTGCCAAGGTAAGGGATCAAGGTGATCTCACGGGTTTGCCCAGGTTCGAAACGAACGGCGGTGCCGGCGGCGATGTCGAGGCGTTGACCGCGCGCCGCGTCGCGATCGAACGACAGCGCGCGATTGGTTTCGGCGAAGTGATAGTGACTGCCGACCTGGATTGGCCGGTCGCCGGTGTTCGCAACGGTCAGCACTGTGCGCGCGAGGCCCGCGTTCAGTTCGATGTCGCCGGGCTCGGGTAGCAATTCGCCGGGGATCATGCGGGCTTCCTTTAACGGATTGGTTCGTGGACCGTCACGAGTTTCGTGCCGTCCGGAAATGTCGCCTCGACCTGCACGTCGTGGATCATCTCGGCGATGCCGTCCATGACCTGATCTCGGGTCAGGACGGTCGCACCGGCTTCCATCAGATCGGCGACGGAACGGCCATCGCGCGCGCCCTCGACGACAAAATCGCTGATCAGAGCGACAGCTTCCGGAAAATTCAGCTTCACGCCACGCTCCAACCGGCGGCGCGCGACCATCGCGGCCATGCTGATCAGCAGCTTGTCCTTCTCGCGCGGGGTCAGGTTCATGCGATCGGTCCCCTCCTCAACACAGCCAGGCGCGCGGCAACGGCCGTCCGTCGCGCAACACCGACAACGCCGCTATCACCGTCCGGCGCGCAATCGCGCTGTCCGGCGCCAGGATACGAGCGATCAGCATGCCGTTCCAGGCGCTGGCGGCACAATCCGGCGCGGCCTCTCGCACCGTGTCCAGCCGGGCTTCCGCGTCGGGCGCGACATAAATCATCGTCGCGACCACGTGAGCCCCGCCGGCGGTAGCCGTCCGCTCAAGTACGGCATCGACCTCGCCCTCCAGCCGGATCGCATCATGCAGCAACAAGTCCGAGCCGCGGCGCACGTGAATCACATCCCGCAGCCGCGCCGTGACAACCCGCTCCCCCATCGCCGCGCGGCCAAACACCACTGTCTCGACGCCAAGAAAGCGCGAACCGGGCGTCACATCGATCGTCAGGCGCCGATCGAGCGCGCAACGATCGAATAAGATCGTCTCCTGCGGCAACCATTCCGCCACCGCATCGGGGCCAACCAGCACCGACGTTCGCACCACCGATGGCGCAGTGCCGGGCAATGACCGATAGAATCGCTCCGCCGCCTGCCCCGCGATCGTCGCACGGGCCCCTTCGCCAACTAAAATCGCGGACTCCAAACAATCGCCACCGACGACGCCGCCTGACGTATTCACGGTCGTCGCGTCGAGCCAACCCAGCGTGAGCGCCCTCGGGAACCGCGCCTTCAAACAACCGGCCTGACGAAGCCCGCCCAACACCGATTCAGCACCCCGCCGCTTCACCGCGACGGACAATTCTCCCGTGGCGCGTCGCAGCCCATCAGACAGAGAGACGCCGTCGTACATCGGCCTCGTCCAACTCCTCCCGCCGTCCCGACAGCACCACGTCCCCGCGATCCATCACAACGATCGTATCCGCCAACTCCTGGGCGAAATCGAAATATTGCTCAACCAGCAGGATGGCCATTCCGCCACGCGAGCGCAACAGCGAGATCACGCGCCCAATATCCTTGATGATACTGGGCTGAATCCCTTCGGTCGGTTCATCCAGCACCAGCAACCGAGGCTTCATGATCAACGCGCGAGCAATCGCCAACTGTTGCTGCTGCCCACCCGACAAATCCCCGCCGCGCCGCCGCAGCATCGTCTTCAATATCGGAAACAACTCAAAGATCTCGTCAGGGATTTTCCGTTCCGCGCGTGGCAATACCGCGAACCCGGTTTCCAGATTTTCCCGTACCGTCAGCAAAGGGAAAATATCGCGCCCCTGCGGTACCCAGGAAATACCCCGCCGCGCCCGCTCATAAGTCGGCAGACCGTTGATATTCGCGCCTTCCCAGATGATTGCCCCGGAACTGATCGGATGCGCCCCGACGACCGCCCGCAGCAACGAGGTCTTGCCTACGCCGTTCCGCCCGAGCAAACACGTCACCGCGCCAACCTCGGCGGTCAGCGATACCTGACGCAACGCGATCGCGGCGCCGTAGTGCAGATCGACGTTTTCGACGCTTAACATCTATCGCCCCAGATACACTTCGATGACCTTCGGGTCCTCGCTGACATGATCGATCGAGCCCTCGGACAGCACCGATCCTTCATGCAGCACCGTGACCTTCACACCCAAAGCGCGGACAAACGCCATGTCGTGCTCGACCACCACGACAGCGCGAGTGCGATTGATGTCCCGCAACAAATGCGCGGTCTGTTCCGTTTCGGAGTCGGTCATGCCCGCCACCGGTTCATCGACCAGCAACAGCCGAGGTTCCTGCGCCAGCAACATACCGATTTCCAGCCACTGCTTCTGACCATGCGATAAATCGCCACCGCGCCGAGCGCGCTGATCCTTCAGCCGCACGGTTTCCAGGATTTCCTCGATGCGGGTACGTTCGGCGGCGGTTTCCTTGGCCCAGAGACTGAACCGCGGCCGCCGGTCGCCCGCCAACGCCAGCAACAGATTGTCCCACACACTTTGCGGCTCAAACACCGTTGGCTTCTGGAACTTTCGGCCAATGCCTAAAGCCGCGATAGCCGGCTCGTCCAGCTTGGTGAGATCGGTACTCGCCTGATAAACCACCGTTCCGGTGTCAGGACGGGTCTTGCCGGTAATCACATCCATCATCGTCGTCTTGCCGGCGCCGTTCGGCCCGATGACGGCCCGCATCTCGCCCTCTTCGAGCACCAGCGACAGCGCGTTCAACGCACGAAACCCATCGAAGCTGACGGTCACGCCATCGAGATAAAGCAGCGTGTCGGAGGCGTCGGTCATACTGGTGCCTCCTCCTCGGAAATCGTCGGCGCGGGTTCCACCGCCGGCTTCAGGTCACGCGAGTGGAACAGCCCCATGACACCTTGCGGCAGCAACAACGTGACGCCGATAAACAATGCTCCCAAAGCGAACAACCAGAACTCAGGCAGCGCGCTGGTGAACCATGTCTTGCCAAAATTCACGATCAGCGCACCCAGGATGGCGCCGACCAATGTGCCGCGACCACCGACCGCGACCCAGATCACCGCCTCGATTGAATTAGCCGGAGAAAACTCGCCTGGATTGATGATGCCAACCTGCGGCACGTACAGTGCCCCGCCGATCCCGGCCATCACCGCCGACAGAACCCAGATCACCAGCTTATAAGACTCTGGCCGGTACCCCAAAAACCGCGTGCGCGATTCGGCGTCTCGCACGGCGATCAGGATCTTGCCGAACCGCGACGATACGACGAACCGCGCGACAAGGAACGCGGCGCACAGGAACAGCGCGGTCAACACCAGCAGGCTGGACCGCGTCGCGTCGGACTGCACGTTGAAACCCAGGATGTCCTTGAAGTCGGTCATCCCGTTGTTGCCGCCGAACCCCATGTCGTTGCGGAAGAACGCCAGCAGCAACGCGTATGTCAGCGCCTGAGTCATGATCGACAAATAAACTCCGGTCACCCGCGACCGGAACGCGAGCCAGCCAAACACCAGCGCGAGCAGGCCCGGCACCACCACCACCATCAACGCCGCGAACGGAAACCATTCGAAGCCGTGCCAGTACCAGGGCAGATACTTCCAACCCAGAAACACCATGAAGTCCGGCAGTTCCGCGTTGCCGTAAACTCCGCGCGTGCCGATCTGCCGCATCAGATACATGCCCATCGCGTAGCCACCCAGCGCGAAGAACGCGGCATGACCCAACGGCAGGATGCCGCCAAATCCCCAAACCAGATCGATCGCCAGCGCCAGCATCGCGAAGCAGAGATATTTGCCCACCAACGCGATCACATAAACCGGCACATGCACCGCCGAGGCTTCCGGCGTCAGTTGATTGAGCAACGCCAGCAAAATCGCGCCACCCAATACGACAACGATCGTCAGGGTGGAGACACGCTGACTGATCATGCCTCCACCGCCCGCCCCTTGAGCGGGAACATGCCGCGTGGGCGCCGCTGAATGAACAGGATCAGCAGTACCAGCACCACGATCTTACCCAGCACCGCGCCCGCCACCGGCTCCAGGAATTTATTGACGATACCCAACGTCAACGCGCCCAAAGTCGTGCCCCAAAGATTGCCGACACCGCCGAACACAACGACCATGAAACTGTCGATGATATAGTTCTGCCCCAGATTGGGCGACACGTTGTCAATCTGGCTCAACGCGACGCCCGCCATCCCGGCGACACCCGATCCCAGACCGAACGTCAGTGCGTCGATCCATGGCGTACGAATGCCCATCGCCGCCGCCATCCGCCGGTTCTGCGTCACCGCGCGCATCCGCAAACCGAGCGGCGTGTAGCGCAACGCAGCCATCAAAGCGGCCAGCACGATAACCGCGAACAGGATGATGTACATCCGGTTCCACGTCAGGGTCAGACCGCCGAGTTCCGTCGCGCCGCTCATCCAGCCAGGCGTATCGACATCGCGGTTATTGGCACCAAAAATCGACCGCACCGCCTGCTGCAACACCAGCGACAGACCCCAGGTCGCGAGCAATGTTTCCAACGGCCGGCCGTACAGCCATCGGATCAACGTACGCTCGATCGCCACCCCAATCAGACCGGCGACAATGAAGGCCAATGGTATGGAGAACAGCAAACTGGCCGGGTAAATCGACGGCAGATACGCCCTGATTCCCTGCTGCACCATGAACGTGACATAGGCGCCGATCATCACCATCTCGCCGTGCGCCATATTGATGACGCCCATCACGCCAAAGGTAATCGCCAACCCGGCGGCGGCCAGCAGCAGCACGGAGCCCAGGCTGAGACCGTAATAAACGCTCTGCAGCAGGGACCAGAGTTGCAGATTGCGATCGATGCCAGTGATCGCCGTGGTGGCGGCGGCGGCCACCGCCGGACTCTGGCCGGTCAGATTACCCAGCGTGCTGCGGGCTTCGATATCGCCACGCGCCCGCAACGTCGCCACCGCATCGAGACGTTCCGCTTCCGTGGCGTTCGGCGACGCCAACAAAGCTGCCGCGCGCGCTTGCTCGATGCGACGCTTAACGGCGGGATCTTCTTCCTTGACCAGCGCGCGCTCCAACGCGGGCAGCGCCGCGGGATCGCGCGAAAGAAACACCGCCTCGGCCGCCGCTAATCTGACGGAAGCGTCTTGCGAAAACAGCCGCAACGCCCCAAGCGCGGCATCGATCGCGCCACGCACCGCGTTGTTGACGCGAACCTGCTTCAACGCGCCGGCGGGCACGTCAGCGGCCGCGCCAGTCAGGGCATCAACGAAGGTCCCGTCTTCATTCTTGATGAACAGGGCTTTGTCGGGCCGCATGTAAAGTTTGCCGTCCTGCAAGGCGGTAATCACCACCTGCGCACGCGGATGGCCGGATGTTGTCAGCCCCTCAACACCCTGTCGCACCGACTCGAAACTCGTCGACGCCAACGCCGCGAACGCGTCATCCGCCGTCTCAGCATACCCACTCCCGGGCAAGATCCAGAACACAGCGAGCAAGACGAAAGCGAAGCGGCGGATCATGAAATTCTTTCGTTAGAGGCACCCGCGAAGCGAGGGAGAGGCGGCCGGGAGGAGACAACCGCCCCTCCCCTCGCACAACCCGGAACCGGCCGGGTATTCCAACTGGCGCCGCCGAGCGTCAGGCTTTCTTGCCGGCGGTGCAGGTCTTCGTCTTCACGTTGAACGCTCCGCATTTCAGCGGCGCGCGCCAGTCGCCAATCAGGTCCTTGGTGTCCTCGACATAAGGCGACCATTCCTGCGCGACGAGCAATCCGGGCGTCTGCGAAACGATGTTGAACTGCCCATCGGCCTGAATTTCACCGATCAGCACCGGCTTGGTGATGTGGTGGTTGGGCATCATCGCCGATTCACCACCGGACAGGTTCGGCACCGCGACGCCGATCATCGCGTCGATGACCGGATCCGCGTCGACCGTCCCCGCCTTCTCGACACCCTTCACCCACATGTTGAAGCCGATGTAATGCGCTTCCATCGGATCGTTCGTCGTACGCTTCGGATTCTTGGTGAAGGCCTTCCAGTCGTCGATGAACTTCTTGTTGTCGGGGTTATCGACGCTCTCGAAGTAATTCCACGCCGCGAGGTGACCCAGCAGCGGCTTGGTGTCGATACCAGCGAGCTCTTCCTCACCGACGCTGAACGCGACCACGGGGATGTCGGTCGCCTTGATGCCCTGGTTACCGAGTTCCTTATAGAACGGCACGTTGGCGTCGCCGTTGA
>PLSZ01000499.1 GCA_003164305.1 Acetobacteraceae bacterium | reverse complement strand
TACACCCGCAACATGGTGACCGGCGCGTCGAACTCCGACCTCGCCATCGTGCTGATCGACGCGCGCAAGGGGGTGCTGGACCAGACCCGCCGGCACGCGGCGATCGCGTCCTTGCTCGGCATCCGCGACGTGGTGCTGGCGGTCAACAAGATGGACCTGGTGGGCTTCGATCAGTCGGTGTTCGACGCAATCGTCGATGGGTTCGACAAGCTACGCGGCCAGTTGGGCGGGCTGTCGGTCACCGCGATCCCGATTTGCGCCCGCGACGGCGACAACGTCACCTCGGTGAGTGCCCTGATGCCGTGGTACAGCGGCGAACCGCTGCTGGCCGTGCTGGAAAAAGCCGAGCCGCCGTCTCAGGCGACCGGAAGGCCATCGCGGTTTCCGGTGCAATACGTCAACCGGCCGGATCAATCGTTTCGCGGTTATGCCGGCACTCTGTCAGCCGGAACGATCCGGGTCGGCGACAAGCTGATCAACGCGGCGGCACGGACCGAGGCCAAGGTCGCTCGCATCGTCACCATGGACGGCGACCTGCCGGAAGCGCACGCCGGCCAGCCGGTGACCTTGGTGCTGGATCACGAAATCGACGTGTCGCGCGGCGATATCCTGGCCGCCGATCCGCCGCCGATACTCGCCGATCAGATCAACGCCTGGGTTGTGTGGATGGACGAAACGCCGCTGTTCCGTGGCCGCGCGTATCAGTTCATGCTCGGAACCAAATCCGTGGTCGGCACCGTCACCGACATCACAAATCGGCTCGATATCGATACGTTACGCGAAATCGGCGTCCGAGAACTGGGCCTGAACGAAATCGGCCGCGTATCGATTTCGCTGTCGCATCCGGTTGCCTGCGAGCCGTACGCGGAAAGCCGCGATCTGGGCGGGTTCATTCTGATCGATCGCCTGACGATGGGCACGGTCGGCGCGGGGATGATCACCGACATTCGCGCCGGCCGCACCAACGTGGTGTGGCACCGGCTGGACGTGGACAAACAGGCCCGCGCGCGATTGAACCGGCAGAAGCCCGCGGTGCTGTGGTTCACCGGCCTGTCCGGTGCCGGCAAATCCACCATCGCCAATCTGGTGGAAAAGCAGTTGCTGGCGCTTGGCCATCACACGATGACGCTCGACGGCGACAATGTCCGGCACGGATTGAACCGCGATCTGGGCTTTAGCGAGGCCGACCGCGTCGAAAACATCCGCCGCATCGCCGAGGTCTCCAAACTGTTCGTAGAAGCCGGACTGATCGTTCTGGTGTCGTTTATCTCCCCGTATCGAAACGAACGCATGCTGGCGCGAGAATGTGTCGAAGCTGGCGAGTTCGTGGAAATCTTCGTCGATACGCCAGTTGAAGAATGTGCGCGCCGCGATCCGAAGGGGCTTTACCAGAAAGCCTACGCCGGGCAGATCCGCGACTTCACCGGAGTCGACGCGCCGTACGAAGAACCGCTCGATCCGGAAATTCGCCTGCGCACAATTGAGGGATCTCCTGAAGACCTGGCCGGCCGGGTGATCGCGGACCTGCGCGCCCGTGGCATCATCCTCTGACGCGGACACGCTCGACGCGATCGCCGCCGAGGCGCGCGCCTGTTCCGTTTGCTCCGGGGTCTTGCCGTTGGGCCCGCGCCCGGTGTTCCGGGTGTCCGTCACCGCGCGTGTGCTGATCATCGGTCAGGCGCCCGGCACCAAAGTGCATGAGACCGGCATTCCGTGGAACGATCCGTCCGGCGAACGGCTGCGCGGCTGGTTGATGATGGATCGAGAGCTATTTTACGACGTCAGCCGGATCGCGATCGTTCCGATGGGATTGTGTTATCCGGGCCGGTTGCCGAATGGCGGCGATGCCCCGCCACGCCGCGAATGCGCGCCGCTCTGGCAGAGCCGGCTTCTGGGCGCGATGCCGGAGATCCGCCTGACGTTGCTGGTAGGAAGCTACGCGTTGACCCACGTTCTGGGGAAAGGCCCGATGAGCGAACGGGTGGCTGCTTTCCGGGACCATCTGCCGCGGTTCTTTCCGTTGCCGCATCCATCGTGGCGCACCACCGCGTGGGAGCGCAAAAATCCGTGGTTCCAGGCTGAGGCTTTGCCGGAGTTGCGGCGCGCGGTCGAGGCGGCGCTCAGTTGAAGTCCGCCGCCTGGTCTCGTCATGCGCGATGGGCTGATGCCGCGATAGGTTACCGGGTCGAGCCCCATCAGCGCTATCATGGTGTTGTCGATCAAGCGGCATGGTAGATGATCCGTCATGGTCTGGCTCGACCGGACCATCGGCACAATCACACCTGTGAGAGCGATTTTGGGGACACCGATGGTCCGGTCGAGCCGGACCATGACGGGTTATCAACGGTAATGTCTCGTATTCGACATCAGCCGACGACACAGCTTAAATTCCGTAATCCGCGAGGTCCGGCGTCATCGCCTCGATGACGAAATCCACGAACGCGGCGGGCGCGTCCAGATAAAACTCCTTGTCGGAATAGCGGCCGACGCTGGCCTCCATTCCATGCGCGGCGGCCCATTCAACCAGATCTTCCAGCGCCGCCTGGGGCGTCTCGCTCAGGAACGACACCTGGGATCGGAGCTTGTCCTGGTCCCGCGCGGCCGTTTCGCTCCGGCTGAATTGCAGGTCCACGTTGGCGCCGGGTTGGCGCAGCCAGATCGACCGCTCCGTCCGGCGCAATTCGACAAAGCCGAGCTTTGCTTTGAACATTTCGACGACGGTCTCGAAATATCGGGGGTTTACCCGGTTGGCGACGTGATTGAACCGCATGGGTGGCGACCTCTCTGGCACGACCCAGTATGTCACCGCACCCGACCGTTCACCAGGCGATTTGTCCGCCGTCGAACGGCCCCACACGCCAAAGAAACCCGGCGGTAAGCCCAGATTCAGTCCAGGCTTTGGTCATCTCCGACCATAAGTTTGGTGTCGCGGCGGCGAGCACTTCAATGGTCTCGGGTCGCACTTCGATGATGTCGGTGAACAGGTCAACGGGCCAGTCCAGATCGGGAACACGCACGATAGCCTCCTTTTGAGTTGAGCCCAGGCTACCGGCTGTTCGCCCGCTTTGTCTGTGAAGTCGTTCACACCTCGTGCTTTTTCCATAACCTCCTGGGCACCCCCGGGGCTTGCCAGGAACCCGGCGCCGCGGGAGCATCCGGCGCAAGACACGACGGGGGAAACGCACCGATGAAATATGATCTTCTGCTGACCGGCGGCGACGTGATCGATCCCGCGGCCAATCTTCGCGGCATCATGGATATCGGCATCGCCGGGGGCAAAATCGTCGCGGTCGCGCCGTCGCTGCCCGCCACCGAAGCCCTCCGCGCCATCTCCGCCAAAGGCTTTCTCGTCACTCCTGGGCTTGTCGACATTCACGCTCACGTCTTCGTCAACGCGCACGACATGGGCGGTCACACCGATCAGCATTGCCGTTGCAGTGGCGTCACGACGTTGTGCGACGCCGGCAGCACCGGATCGTCGAATTTCGCCGGCCTGCGCCATATGCTGGATCACGAGGTCCGCACCCGGGTTCGCGCCTTCGTCAATCTGTCGGCGATCGGCATCACCGGGACCTCGCGCGGCGGCGAGCTGTCGCATTTCCCCTATGCCGATCCCGAGGGTTGCGCGCGCACCATCACCGAAAATCCCGATCTCGCGATCGGGGTTAAGTTGAGGTACGGTCCAGGCCTGGTGTGGGAGTACTCGGCGGAGCCGGTGAAGCTGGCGAGGAAGACGGCGGACATGGCGGGCGGCGTGCCGATGATGATGCACATCACCGACTCGCCGATCCCGTTGCCGGATCTGATCGAGCACATGAAGCCCGGCGACATCGTCACGCATTGTTATCATGGCCGGGCGAACGGCATCATGGGGCAGGAAAAGCAGTTCCTGTTGAAGGAAGTGGTGGAGGCGCAGCGCGCCGGCATTATCTTCGACTGCGCGCACGGACGGAACCATTTCAGCTTCCGCATGATCGAGAAAGCGTTGGATCAAGGGTTTTTGCCTGACACGATCTCCACCGACCTGACGGTGACCAGCGCCACAAAAGGCCCGGTGTGGGATTTGCCGACCACCATGTCGAAATTGTTGCATTTCGGCATGTCGCTGGAGGAGGTCGTGCGCCGCTCGACGTCCGCTCCGGCGAAGATCATGGGGTATGAGGGGACGGTCGGCACGCTGAAGCCTGGCGCCAACGCGGATATCTCGGTATTCGAACTGCGTGACGGCAACTTCGAGATGACCGACAGCGAGCGCGAAACCGTCACGGCGAAGCGGCGGTTGATCGCGCAACTGACGTTGAAGGATGGGCGGGTTTGGTATGAGCGTCCGGTGGCGTAACTAAGCGTCCGCAACAATTATCGCTTCGGTTGAGCCTTCCCCCAGTCGTCATCCCCGGGCTTGACCCGGGGATCAATCACCGCACGACGGCGCTGATAGTGATCCTCGGGTCAAGCCCCATAGGCGCTAAAATAGTGTCGCGGATTGAACGGCACCGTTCGTTCATCGTCATGGTCCGGCTCGACCGGACCATCGTTCTCCCCAAAATCGCTCTCACCAGTGTGTTGATGCCGATGGTCCGGTCGAGCCGGACCATGACGAGGGATCGGGGGTGCCACGCCGCTCGCCGTGCTATTTTAGCGCCTATGGGGGTCAAGCCCGGGGATGACGGGGGAGGCGCTGGACTCCCGATTCGATAATTGTTGGCCGTCGCCTACGCGTCCGCCAGCGCGGCCAGCGGACGTTGCGGGTGCACGAACAGCCACAGCACCCCGCCCGCCACGCCGGCGATGGCGATCCCGACCATGGCGCCGGACCAGCTTCCGGTCCAACGCACCAGCCCGGCCATCAACATGGGACCCGCCACGCCGGCGGCGTTGCCCCAGAAGTTGGTCCAGCCGGACACCAGGCCGGTGGCGCCTCGCCCGAGGTCCTGCGTGGCCGGCCAGATGGACACCTGCGTGACCCCGATCGCCGCGAGCGATACGCACAGCAGCACCATCATCAACGGAATCCCCGGCGCCCGAGCCGCCAGGATCAAAGCAAGCGCGCCGATCGCGAAGCCACCGATCGCGGTCGGCACGCGCGTGGCCCAGACCGAGCCGGTGCGCCGCAAAATTCCATCGGCCAGGGCGCCGGTCACGAACACCGAACAAAACATCGCCACCCAGGGCAACGACGCGTAGATGCCCATCGCCGCCAGCGAGACCTTACGGTCGGTTACCAAATACGTCGGCAGCCAGGTGGTGTAGAAACTCTGCAGCAGCACCAGAAAGAAATACTGCACCCCGATGGCCCAGAACTGAGTTTCCCTCAGACAACGCCGGAACGCGCCGGGCGGAATGCGCGAGACGGTCGCTTCCTGTCCCGCCGCGATGACCGCCACTTCGTCGGGCGTGATGTTGGGGTGCTCGGCGGGGCGATCGCGAAAGAAGATCCACCACGCGACGCCCAACACGATGCCGAGCAACCCGTAGCCATAAAACGCCCACCGCCAGCCGAAATTCAAAATAACCCAGGTGGTGATCGGCGCGGCGGCGATCGGCCCCAGATACAGCCCGCCCAGCAGCACCGCATTGCCCTTGCCGCGTTCCGCCAACGGAAACCAGCGGCGAATGGCGACGATCGAACTTGGCCAGTCCGCCGCCTGCCCAACGCCCAGTAGCGCGCGCAATCCCACGAAGGAAATGAGGTTGAAGCCCAAAGGCGTCGCCGCCGTCAGAGCGGACCATAAAGCGTTGGCCCAGAATAATGTGCGGCGCGGACCGTAGCGCTCGGCCAACCAGCCGCCGGGGACCTGCAACAACGCGTAGGTCCAGGAGAAGCTGGTCAGAATGACCGACATCTCAAGCAGCGAGAAACCGTATTCGCGTTGGATGGTTGGCGCCGCGACCGCGATCGCCGTGCGGTCCAACGACATGACGAAGGTGATCGGGGCGATCAGGAAGATGATCAACGACCATCGCAGGCCGCCGGCGCGGATTGGCATGGGGACTCCGTTATCTGCTGGCCACGGCGAGCATGCCGCCTCGCCGCCGACATGGAAACCGCGAACATGAAAGGCCCCGGGCCATCTGGAATGGCGAGTGACCGGCCGCCTCCCCGGTAACGCCGGCGGCGTCGCGACAAAGGAAAATTTGCCGCGGTTCAGTGGGATGTTAAGAGGATGTTCTCGGAGGCTGCATCAGCCCATGCCAACTTTGAATTGTCACTTCGCGCCCACGGCCGCGATTTAGTTGATAGCGCGAACTTTCCGAAAGCGGACACGCGAGGCTCCCGGGCTTGAACCGGCGGCCATAGGGACGGATGCCCGCTGGGTAAGGCTGTCGAAATGAGCATGCCCGCGCAAGCAACGGCGGCGCCCGGACGGCCCGACCTCGCCGGCCTGTCGTCGGCCCAGGCCGCGTCCGTTCGAGCCGAAGTCGGTCCGAACGCCGTCGTCGAGGAACCGGTCCACCCCCTCGGAAGATTCCTCCGCCATTTCTGGGCGCCGGTGCCGTGGATGCTCGAGGCGACGATCGGCCTCCAAATCCTCCTGGGCCAGTGGCTTACGGCGTCGATGATCGCGGCGGTGCTGCTGTTCAACGTCCTGCTCGCCGCGTTTCAGGAAAGTCGCGCCAACGCCGCTTTGGCGCTGCTCAAGCGAAGCCTGACATTGACGTCGCGCGTCAGGCGCGACGGCGCCTGGGTCGATGGCCCGGCGGCCGACCTCGTACCCGGCGATATCGTCCAGGTTTCGCTCGGGGACGTCGTTCCCGCCGACGTCCTGATCGTCGATGGCTCGCTGTTGNNTCGATCAATCCATGCTGACCGGGGAATCGATCCCGATCGAAATGGAGGCCGGAAAGACCGCCTTCGCCGGCGGCCTCGTTCGTCGCGGCGCGGCGATCGCAAAGGTGACGGCGACGGGAACGCGCACCTATTTCGGGCGGACGGCGGAACTGGTGAGCACCGCCCATGTCGAGAGCGCCGAACAGAAGGCCGTACTCAGCGTCGTCCGCAATCTCACGGTGATCAATTTCGTCATTGTCGCCGGGCTGGTGGCTTATGCGTTCGCGATTGGAGTCAGCCTCGAGCAAATTCTGTTGCTCGTGCTGACGGCGTTGCTGTCGGCGGTCCCCGTCGCTCTGCCGGCGACCTTCACGCTCGCCGCCGCGTTGGGCGCGAGGACGCTCGCGTTGAAGGGCGTCCTGCTCACGCGACT
>PLSZ01000033.1 GCA_003164305.1 Acetobacteraceae bacterium | reverse complement strand
GACGTGTTCCATCTCAATCTGCCATCGAAACCATCTGGGAACGCGCGGTATGAGGTCCTGACCGGCAAACGCGCGGCGATCGAGGCGCTGAAAAGCGCCGACATCGTCATCGATCTTGTCGGCATGCTGTTCTCGCACGAGCAGAACGAAATCACCGCGGCCGGCACCCGCGTGCTCATGGTACTCGAGCCAGTCGACGTGCTGCGGCAAATGTTTCCGACGGTCGAGCAGCGCATCCGCGTCGAAGCCGCCGGCGAAATGATGGGCCGGGCCAGGGAACTGCGTGTCACCTCCGATGCCGGCACCGACATCCGCTATGGCCTGTCGCAATATCCGGTGCTGACCGAGTATGGCTTCACCGACACGTCAGGCCGTTGGGACCACTGGCCGTCCGGCTTCCTGCTGACCCAGGGCAACGACCGCGATGTCGAGGGCACCGTGATGATCATGCCCGGCGACGTGCTGAACGCCTTCCGCCGCTATGTGCAGACGCCGGTGAAAATGACCGTCCGGGAAGGCATGGTCACCGCCATCGAGGGCGACGGGATCGATGCCGCGTTGATACGAAGCTATATCGAAAGCTTCAACGATGAACGCGCTTATGCCGTCAGTCATATCGGCTGGGGAATGAACGAGCGTGCCAACTGGCACCATTTCGCCAGCACGCGCCAACTGGACGCTGAACTCGGCATGCACGCGCTCGCCTTCTATGGCAACGTGCTGGTGTCGTTGGGGCCGAATACGGAAGTCGGAGGCGACAACGATACCGCTTGTCACCTCGACATACCGATGCGCAACTGCAACCTCCATCTGGACGGCGAGCCGATTGTGTTGAATGGCCGGATCATTCCGGAGGTGTTGCGTGCCCGAGGCCGTTAGGCGCCACGCCTTTGGGCGCGTGGAACTCCAGCATGGCGGCGTGCCGCCGGACGCGCAACTGACTTACACCACCTTCGGTACACTGGCGCCCGACGGTGGTAACGCCGTGCTGTTTCCGACCTGGTTCACCGGACAGCATCCGCGGGTGGAGTGGCTGATCGGACCGGACCACGCGCTCAACCCGGAAAAATATTTCATTGTCGTCGTGAACATCCTGGGCAATGGCCAATCGTCCTCCCCCAGCAATACGCCGCCGCCGTTCGACCGCATGCGATTTCCCCACACCAGCATCCTGGACAACGTGATGCTGCAACGCCGCCTGCTATGGGACGTTTTGGGCGTCAAACATCTGGCGTTGGTGGTCGGCCGTTCGATGGGCGCGCAGCTGGCGTTCCAATGGGGCTCGTACTACGCCGGCGACGTCGATCGCATCCTGCCGATCTGCGGCTCGGCGCGGACCTCGCCGCACAATTACGTTTTTCTGGCGTCGGTGAAGGCCGCGCTGACCAACGATCCGTCGTGGCAGGGCGGCGACTATAATTTTCAGCCGTTTCAGGGTCTGCGCATGCTGCGGCTGATTTACGACGGCTGGGTGCTATCGCAGAGTTTCTATCGCGCGGGCCTGCACCTGAAGCAGGGGTTCGATACCACCCAGGAATATCTTGACCGTCCCGATGCCGGTCCGATGCGGGATGCGAACGACCTGCTGGCCCAGTTGTGGACCTGGCAGCACGCGGATATCAGCACCAACGATAAATTCCATGGCGACTTGCCCGCCGCCTTGCGCGCCATCACGCCGCGTGCCCTGGTGATGCCATGCCGTCACGATCTGTATTTTCCGCCCGAGGACAGCGAGATCGAGGTCTCGCACATGCCGGCGGCGGAGTTGCGGGTCATCGAGTCCGTCTGGGGTCACAGGGCGGGATCGCCGGGCTCCGATCCCGGGGATATCGCGTTCCTGGACCGGTCGATCGCCGATCTGTTGTCGAGCTGAGTCGCATGCCAGCAGCAGTTCGTATTTTGGCCGTCGCGCGTCCCCACATCGTCACGCCCAGGCTTGACCCGGGCATCAAGAGAACGCCGGCGAAGGGAAAACCTTCCCCCAAACGTCATCCTCGGGNNGGATCGGCCGGCCCAGACACCGTGTCCGACGTTTGAATTCCTTGGCGCGTCGAGAGATCCTCGGGTCGAGCCCGAGGATGACGGGAAAAGGCGAACATTTTCGTTCCCAGCGGTTATCTTGATGCCTATGGGTCTCGACCCGGACATCACTGTTCAAAATTCACGATATTTCGGTCATTCGGGCATAGGCGGATGCTCGGGTCAAGCCCGAGCATGACGTCGAACACGCAACGATCCGGCAAAATCAGCACTGCCTCCATGCCGGAGCCGACCGTTCAGCTTCGCGTCAACGGTGTCTCGCATGAGCTGAACGTGCCGGCCGATACGAAGCTGTACTACGTGCTGCACAACGACCTGGAACTGAACGGCCCGAAATGGGGCTGCGGCCTGGGCGAATGCGGCGCCTGCACCGTCCTGATCGACGGCGTGGCCGCCCGTTCCTGCTCGCTGCCTGTCTCGGTGGCCCAGGGACGGGAGGTGACCACGCTCGAAGGTCTCGGCTCCGCCGCCGATCTCAGCCCGGTACAGCAGGGGTTTATCGAGGCCCAAGGCGCGCAATGCGGATATTGTTTAAATGGAATGATCATGACGGCGCACGCGTTCCTCGCGCGCAACCCGAACCCGACCGAGACGGAGATACGGGAAGCCCTGCGCTATAACCTTTGCCGTTGCGGTGCGCATTACGAAATCCTGAACGCCGTCGCGCGCGCCGCCGCGCTGCTGAAGGAGAAGCTGGCGTGAGCGATTCCTCATCCGCCTCGACGGAATCGATCCTTGGGCAGGACAGCACGCTCGTCGTGTTCCGCACCATAGGGGCAACGCGGGAAATTTTCGTCGTCGTCGATGCGAATGGCGTGACCGCCTTCAACGGTCATGTCGATCTGGGCACCGGCATCCGCACCGCGCTCGGACAGATCGTGGCCGAGGAACTGGATGTCGCGATCGGCCGGGTGCGCATGGTGCTCGGCTCGGTCGGCACCGGTCCGGACCAGGGGCCGACTGTCGCCAGCGAGACCTTGCAAGTTACGGCAGTCCCCTTGCGGAAGGCCGCCGCGCAGGCGCGTGCCGCGTTGCTGGAACTGGCAGCCGAACATCTTGGGGTCGAGACCGGCCAGCTTCAGGTGACCGATGGTGTCGTCGGCCCGGTCGGACCCGACAACCGCCACGTGGCCTATTCCACGCTGCTGGAGGGGAAGCGGCTGCATCTGGAGCTCGATCTCGACGTTCCGGTGAAGCCGCCTTCCAGCTATCGCGTGGTCGGCCGCGGCGTGCCGCGCGGCGATATGCCCGCCAAGGCCACTGGCGCGCTGACCTATGTGCAGGACATGCGCGTGCCAGGCATGCTGCATGGCCGGGTCGTGCGTCCGCCTTACGGCGGTCAGGATTCCGGCGCGATGATCGGGAACAGCCTGCTCGGTGTCGATGAAGCGTCGGTCGCGGACATTCCCGGTTTGGTTGCCGTCGTCGTGGTCGGCGATTTCGTCGGCGTCGTGGCCAGGCGGGAGGAGAACGCTCAACGCGCCGCCGACCGACTGCGCGTGCGCTGGAAGTCTGGACTTGAACTCGGCGATCTCTCCGACATCCCCGCCGTGCTGCGCGCCCAGCCCAGTACAGAGCGTCTGCTGCTGGATCGTGGCGACACTGAAACCGCGCTCGCCAACGCCGCCACGCGGATGGACCGCACCTACGTCTGGCCCTGGCAGATGCATGGATCGATTGGTCCGTCGTGCTCGGTGGCGGATTGGCGCCCGGAGGGGCTGACCTTGTGGTCCGGCACGCAGAACCCACACAATCTGCACGCCGACCTGATGGTGCTGTTCGATCTGCCGCCGGAGAAAATCGCCATCCACCGCATGGAGACGGCCGGCTGCTATGGCCGCAACTGCGCGGACGACGTGGGGGCCGATGCGGCACTGCTGTCGCGCGCCGTTGGGCGGCCCGTGCGCGTGCAACTGACGCGCGAACAGGAACATGCCTGGGAACCGAAAGGCGCCGCGCAACTGATGGAGGTGCGCGGCGGCCTCGACGAAGCGGGCGAACCCGCGGCGTATGATTTCGCCGTCCGTTATCCGTCCAACCGAGCGCCCACCCTGGCGCTGATCCTGACCGGCAAGGTCAGCAATGTCTCGGCTGTCGGAGACGTCGGCGACCGCACCGCGATCCCGCCGTACGACTACAAGAACGCGCATATCGTCGTGCACGACATGGCATCCATCGTGCGCGCCGGCTGGATGCGCGGCGTGTCGTCGATGCCCAACAGTTTCGCGCACGAATCGTATATCGATGAGCTGGCCATCGCCGCCGGTGTCGATCCGCTGGAATATCGCCTGCGCTATCTGCCCGACCCGCGCGCCGCCGACGTGCTGAAAGCGACGGCCGAGCGCGCCGGTTGGGAGCCTCACACCGGGCCACGGATGCGCCGCGACGCCGACGGGGTGCTGCACGGCACCGGCATCGCCTACGCCGTCTACGTGCACGGCAAGTTCCCCGGCACCGCCGCCGCCTGGGCGGCTTGGGTGGCGGAGGTCGCGGTCGACCCCGCCAGCGGCACGGTGGAGATCGAGCGCGTCACGGTCGGCCAGGACTCTGGGCTGATGATCAATCCGGACGGCGTGCGGCACCAACTACACGGCAATGTCGTGCAATCCATCAGCCGGGTCCTGAAGGAGAAGGTGACCTTCGGTTCCAGCTCCGTCACCAGCCTCGATTGGGGCAGCTATCCGATCATGACGTTCCCGGAACTTCCCACGACGGAATCCGTGCTGATGCCGCGCCCCAACGAGCCGCCGGTCGGCGCGGGCGAATCGGCGTCGGTGCCAAGTGCCGCGGCGATCGCCAATGCGATCTTCGATGCGACGGGTGTGCGATTTCGAGAAGTGCCGTTCACGCCGGATCGCATTCGCGCCGGGCTGGCGGGTACGTCGGCGCCGGCCGCGTTGTCGGGTCCGCCGCGGAAGGCCCGCGGCTGGCGCGCGGCGTTCGCCGGCGCGGTCGCGGCGTTGGCCGGAACGGCCGCGGTCGCCCTGCCCTTCCGTTCCGCCATCGATCCCGTTGCCCGGCCCGACGCCAGCCTGTATTCCCCCGGCACCATCGAACGCGGGCGTCAGCTCGCCGCGATCGGCAATTGCGCGGTGTGTCACACCGGTCCGGACGGCGTGGCGTTCTCCGGCGGGTACCGGCTGGAGACGCCGTTCGGCGTGATCACGACGCCCAACATCACGCCCGACGAGAAAACCGGCATTGGCGCCTGGTCCTTCACCGCCTTCGCGCGGGCGATGCGGGAGGGCGTGCACCGTGACGGCCACCGTTTGTATCCCGCCTTCCCCTACACCGCGTTCAGCCGCGTCACCGAAGCCGACATGCAGGCACTGTATGCCTACCTGATGAGCCTGACGCCGGTGGACGCGCCAAGAGTGGCGAGCGCGCTGCGGGCTCCATTCAACATCCGCCCGCTTCTGGGCTTCTGGAACGCGCTGTTTCATCGGCCACAAACCATGACAGCCGATTCGGCGCGCTCGGCCGAATGGAACCGCGGCGCCTATCTGGTCGATGGGCTCGGCCATTGCGGCGCCTGCCACACGCCGCGGAATTTGCTGGGAGCGGAACGAGGCGGCCTGGCGCATCTGATGGGCGGGCTCGCCGAGGGCTGGACCGCGCCGGCGCTGAACGGCGTATCCACTGGTCCACTGCCTTGGACGGAGACTGACCTTTACGACTACCTGCGCACCGGCTTTTCCCGCAATCACGGTCCAGCGACGGGACCCATGGCACCGGTGGTGACGGAGCTGTCGTCGGTGCCGGACGCGGATTTGCGTGCCATGGCGGTTTATCTCGCATCTCTCGCGCCCGCCGCGGGCCCGAACGCCCCTGGGCCGAACGCGCTGGCCGCGCAAATCGAGGCGCGGACAGCGCCGCGTGTGGTGGACGGCGTGGGGGCGCGCATTTACAGCGGCTCCTGCGCTGTCTGCCATCAACCGGGCCGCGGTTCGGAATTGTTTGGCGTGCGCCCGTCGTTGGCGCTCAACAGCAATGTGCACGCGGCGACGCCGGACACCCTGATACGCACGATTCTGCACGGGATCGAAACGCCCGCGCTGCCCGATCTGGGCCCGATGCCTGCCTTCCGGAACACGTTCGATGACGGTCAGGTCACCGCTCTGGTGCGGTATTTAAGGGGCCAGTTCGCGCCGGATGCGCCGGAATGGGGGGGCGTGGAGGAGAGCGTGGCGCGTCTGCGCCGTATGCCGGCGAAAGGCGGCGACGGCGCGTCATGACATTATTTGCCCGGCGCTGGTCCTGGTCGCGCGCGCGCCAGTAAACGACTCCCAACGACAAATTATACCAGCGGCCCTGGACATTGACCGTT
>PLSZ01000302.1:8914-14693 GCA_003164305.1 Acetobacteraceae bacterium | reverse complement strand
GCCAGCATCGGCGCCGCCAGCGCCGAGCCCAGAAGAACGCGCCGTCCGATCACCGCGCGTTCCCCATGCGCCGCATCGCGCGTTGCCAGTCGGCCGCGACATCGTCCAGCGCCTGCTTCGGTGTCTTGTCCCCGATCAACGCCTGCGACAAACCCGCCCGCAACGACAATCCGAGCGTCGGAAAGATCGGTTGCGCCGGGGTTGGAACGCCGGTCTCGATGGCTCGGGCGGCGACATCGGTCCAGCCGATCAATTTCACCATCTCGGGATCGCGCAGGACCGAGCCGCGTGGCGGCGCGTTGCCGCGGATCATCGATTGCTTCATGAACTGCTTGCTACAGGCCATGCGGATGAATTCCAGCGACCATTCCTTGTTCTTGGTATATTTGGGGATGCCCAGGAAGTGGCCGTCCACCCAGGTTTTGCTTTGCGATTTATCGGTTCGGCCCGGCACCGTATCCCAAACCCATTTGCCGCCCGATTTCGACAGTTTCGGGTCGTTGATCAATGTTCCATACGGAGCGAATGTCTCGACAATCGCATAGCGGTCGCTTTGGCCGCCGGCGACGATTTCCTCGAAGTCCCAGGTCATCGCCTCGGGGGGAACGACCTTGTCCTTGCGCACGAAATCCGTCCAGTATTCCAGCGCGAAGACCGCTTCGGGTTTGTTGATCAGAATTTCCCCGGTTTTGAAATCCACCGTGTCGCCGCCCGCCGAATAAAGCCACGGTGAAAAGCTGCTGAACATCGCCGGACCCTGGCGACCATTCAGGCCAAATCCGTAACGCTCGGGCGGATGGTTCAGCGCGATCGTGGCCGCGCGCAGTTCCTCGAACGTCTCCGGCAGTTTCGTGATCCCCGCCGCGTCCATCAGATATTTCTGGTAATGCATGATGCCGGTGGTGATGCGATACGGAATACCGATCGTCTTCCCCTCATAACTCGCGGCCTTCTTGCTGCCGGCCAGGAAGTCGTTCCAATCCCAATCCGGGTCCTTCGCCATGATTTGCGCTGCGTACGCCTCATGATCGTCGAAATGGTTGACCAGAAAGCCCGCCATACCGACCGACCACTGGACGATGTCAATGCCGCTGGAGCCGGAATTCAGTTCCGCCTTCAACCGCGCGTTCCAGGGATCGACCGGCAACAGCGTGAAATCGATCTTAATGCCGGTTTCCTTTTCGAACGCCGGAGCGACTTCCTCCACCAAAGTCCAGTGCCAGGGGCCGTTGTCGCCGACGTAGATCAGTTTCTCCGGCTTGGATTGCGCCAAAGCCGGCATCGCCAATACGGCGGCCGTTCCCGCCAATAAGTCCCGACGTTTCATCCCTTGACCGCTCCCGAGGACAAGCCCGCCACCAAATGGCGTTGGGCGAGGAAAGAGAAGATAATCACTGGCAAGATCACCAACACGCCGGACGCGGTCATGCCGCCCCAATCGACGCCGGTGTCGCCTCCGGAGAACGCCGCCATCAACACCGGCAACGTTCGGGTCGCGTTGTTGGTCAGCACGGCGGAAAACAGGAAGTCGTTCCATGCCAGTTGCAGGCACAGGATGCTCGCGGCGACCAGGCCGGGACGGATCAATGGCAGAACGACGTAGAAGAACGTTTGATAGCGGCTGGCACCGTCAACCCAGGCACTCTCTTCGAGTTCGCGCGGCAGGTCTTCGAAGAAGCCGCGCATGATCCAGACGACCAAGGGCAGGCTGAACGTGGAATAAGCCAGGATGACGCTGGATCGCGTGGTGGTCAGGCCGATCTTGCTGAACAGCACGTACATTGGCACCAGCACCGCGATCGGTGGCAGCATGCGCATCGCCAGCAGTCCGAAAAACAGGAAATTCCGGCCGAAGAACGGAAATCGCGCGAAGGCGTATGCCGCGGGGACACCGACCAACAGCGACAGGCTGACCGCGCCGCTGGACACCAGCAGGCTGTTGATGAACGCCTGGCCGAAATCGGCGCGCTGGAAGACCGCGGTGTAGTTCTCCCAGGTCGGCCACCACAGGAACAACGGTGGATTGGCGAACACCTGCAAGCGAGTCTTCAACGACAGGCCGATGATCCACACTAACGGAAACAGAAACGCCGCCGTCAAGGCGATCAGCCCGAGGTAAACTCCGCCCGCGAACAGCAGCTTGCCGCGCCGCGAGCCGACGTAATTCAGCGCGGCCATCAGTTGACGTCCCGCCGGCGGACCGTGGTCATGAACACCAAACACAGCAGCATCGACATCAGCAGCATCAACCAGGACGCCGCCGCGCCGAGACTCAAATCGAACCGCACGAACGACGCCAGATACGTGAACTGCGACAATGTCATCGTCGCGTTCGCCGGGCCGCCGCTGGTCAGCACATAAATATTATCGAACGCGCGAAACTCGAAGATCGTCCGCAACAGCAGCGCGACCACCACGTAAGGCCGCAACAGCGGCAGCGTGATATGCCAGAACATTTGCCAGACGCTGGCGCCGTCGATGCGCGCGGCCTCNNGGCCGGCCGAGCCAGACGATGTGCTCGCCGATCCAGTAATTGATCACGCCGTGATCGGGATCCAGCAGCAGCTTCCAGCAAAACGCCGCCACCACGGGCGTGATCATCATCGGCACGATCAGCAACGTCCGGAATATCGCGATATATGGCAGATCGATGTTCAACAGCAGCGCGATGCCCAGTCCAACCACCAGTTCGGCGGCGACGGTAGACGCGGTGTAGATCAGGGTCAGGTGAATGCTGCCGAGGAAATCCGGATCGGTCAGCAGATCCTCGTAATTCGCGGTGCCGACAAATTTTCCGTCGAACAGGCCAAGCTCGGGCGCCCACCCCTGGAAGCTGAGAAAGCCGGAAAACAGCAGCGGCAGGCCGAACACGCACAGCATCAGCAATGTCGTCGGCGTGACCGCGAACACGATGAAGTACCGGTCGAGCCAACGCCCAGGCAAACGCCGGTGTCCGGCACGTGCCGGTACCGCGAGGGCCGCGGCCCCAGGGGCCGTTGTCGTCGTTCCTCCCATGTCGCGTCCGTTCCCGTCGCGGGTTGTTCAAGGACGGACCATAGCCTGTGCCTCACCCGACGTCACTCTTCCCGCGCGGGCTCAATTGCGGCACTGTCCCGCTCATGCACTTCGACCTGAAACTCTGGCGCCTCACCGCTGGGCTGCGAGATCGCATTTCCTGGTCCGTCCTTCTGGGCCTTGCGTCGCTTTGCGTTGGGATCGCGCGGTTCGCGTTCCTCGGGCGGTTTCTGGCGGGCGTGTTTCGCGGTGACCCGTGGGGAGACCTGGTGACGCCTTTACTGCTGGCCGCGGGGGCGATTTTGCTGCGGTCGGCGCTCGATCATGCCCGCACGACGATCGCGCACAACACGGCGGCGCGGGTGCAGGAAGTTTTGCGCGCCCGCCTGTTCGATAAAATCCTGGCCCTGGGGCCGGCGTGGTTCGGCGCGGAACGCACCGGCGGCGTCATGCTGTCGATGGTCGATGGCGTCGAGCAACTGCAGACCTTCTTCGGCCAATATTTGCCGCAGGTCGCGATCGCCATCTTCGCGCCCGTCGCCATCTTTTTCTTCATCGCATACTGGGACCTCCCCGTCGCCACCGTCATGCTGGGCGCCGCTCTGTTCACTTTATTCCTGCCCGCGACGGTGAGTCGCAAAACCGAACGCGCGTCCCGCGGACGGCAGCGCGCGTTCAAGTCGTTCGGCGAGGAATTCCTCGACGCGGTGCAAGGCCTGCCGACGTTAAAGGCGTTCGGGCAGAGCAAAGCGTACGGCGACATGCTCGGCGCCAAGGCCCGCGCGTTGTCCGACGCGACCTTCTGGGTGCTGGCGCTGAACGTGCTGACCCGAGGCTTCACCGACCTCGGCACCGCGGTCGGCGCGGCGGCGGCTTTGGCGTTCGGCGCGTGGCGGGTCCAGCACGGGGAGATGTCGCTGGAAGCGCTGCTGATCGTTTTGATGGCGGGAACCGAAATATTCCGGCCATTACGCGATCTTCGCACTGTCTTGCACGCGGGAATGAATGGCCAATCGGCGGCGAACGGCATCAACGCGTTGCTGGACACGCCGGTGACCGCGCCTGTCACGCCGCCGCACCCCGACCCGGTCGCGGGCATCAAACCCGAGATCGCGTTCGACACCGTCAGCTTCGCGTATCCGGGAGGGCGCCGCCCCGCGCATACCGGCCTGACCTTCACCATCGCGGCGGGGGAGCGTGTCGGTGTCGTCGGTCCCAGCGGCTCCGGAAAGTCATCCATTGTGCGGCTGCTGTTGCGCCTGCACGACCCCCAGTCCGGCGCCATCCGGATTGGCGGACACGATCTGCGCGCGCTCGATCCGGACGCGGTACGAGGGATGATCGCCGTCGTGTCGCAGGACACCTGGCTGTTTCACGGCTCCGTTGAAGAAAACCTGAGACTGGGACGTCCGGACGCGACCGAAGCGCAGTTGGTCGCCGCCGCCCGCGCGGCCAACGCGCACGAGTTCATCATGGCGCTGCCGGACGGGTATCAGACCGCGATCGGCGAACGCGGCTCACAATTGTCCGGTGGGCAACGGCAACGTTTGGCGATCGCCCGGGCGTTGTTGCGGGACGCGCCGATCCTGGTGTTGGACGAGGCTCTGTCGTCCGTCGATGCCGAAAACGAGTCGGTCATCCAACAGGCGCTCGACCGGTTGATGACGGGCCGCACCACGCTGATCCTCGCGCATCGGCTGTCCAGCGTGATCGGCGCCGACCGCATTCTGGTGCTGGAGGACGGCGCCGTGGTGCAGTCCGGCACGCACGCCGCGCTGATCACGCAAGACGGGCCGTATCGGCGTTTGATGGGTCCGCAAATGGCGGAGGCGCGCGACAGCGAGATCGTTCTCGCCGAACCCGCCGCGCGTTTGGCGGAAACTGAGTCCGCCACTGGAGCGGTGGTCAGCAGTATCGCCGAGGACGCGGCCTCGGTCGGCTGGCCCGAAACGATTCGCACGTTGATGCATTTTGTCCGGCCGTATTGGGGGCAACTCAGCATCGTGATGGTCTGCGGCATCCTGCGCGTGATCGCGTTCATCGGTGTGGGCGTGATCGGCGCGTTGCTGTTGGGCGCTGTGCGGAATGGCGCTCCGACATCCGGACTGGTGATCGCGTTGCTGATCATCGCGCCGTTGGCCGGTATTCTGCACTGGGGCGAATCGTGGATAGCCCATGCGATGGCCTACGCGCTGCTGGCCGAGATGCGGATTCAATTGTTCCGAAAACTCGATGCGCTGGCGCCGGCGTATTTGTTGCGCCGCCGGTCCGGCGATCTGGTCGCGCTGGCGACGCAGGATGTCGAAACGGTCGAGTATTTCTTCGCCCACACCATCGCTCCCGCCATCGTCGCGTTCCTGGTGCCCGCGGCGGTGTTGCTCGCGTTGCTGGTGATCGCGTGGCCGTTGGCGATCGCTCTGGCGCCGTTCCTGATCTACGCGGCGGCCTCACCGATGCGCGGACGCAAGCGGATCGACACGCTTGGCTCCGCGGCGCGTGGCGCGTTGGGTGGACTGGGAGCCTACGTCTCCGAAACGATCCAGGGCATGGGTGAACTGGTCGCGTTCAACGCGGCGGGCCGGCGGCGCGATGGGTTCATGAACGCGGTCCGCGCGTATCAGGTCACGCGGTTACGGTTGCTGGCCGACTTAAGTTTCCAGACCGCGGCGTTGGAAGTCGCGACCGGTCTGGGCGGGCTCGCGGTCGGCGGCGTGGGTGCGATGCTGGTGCACCAGGGTTGGTTCTCGCCGACGTTGCTGCCGTT
>PLSZ01000302.1:0-8885 GCA_003164305.1 Acetobacteraceae bacterium | reverse complement strand
GTGACGTTCACCTACCCCGGACGGGCGCGGCAGGCACTGTCTGATCTGTCGTTTCAGATCCCCGCGGGTGCCACGGTCGCTTTGGTTGGGCCGTCGGGCGCGGGGAAGACGACGATCGCCAATCTGCTGCTGCGGTTCTGGGACCCGTCCTCGGGCCGCATCCTGCTGGACGGCATCGCGTTGCCGGAACTGTTGCTGGACGGGTTGCGCGGACGGATCGCCCTGGTCGCGCAGGATACGTATCTGTTCAACGACACGCTGGAGGCGAACGTCCGCCTCGCGCGGCCGGACGCGACGCGGGAACAGGTGGAGCTGGCGTTGTCTCGCGCGGCGTTGGAGGAGTTCGTTACGGGATTGCCGGACGGCCTGGCGACCAAAGTGGGTGAGCGCGGCGTGCAATTGTCCGGTGGGCAACGGCAACGGATCGCGATCGCCCGGGCGTTCCTGAAGGACGCGCCGCTGCTGGTGCTGGATGAGGCGACCTCGCATCTCGATACGATCAGCGAACAGGCGGTGCGGTCGGCGCTGGATCAACTGATGGTCGACCGGACAACGATCGTGGTGGCGCATCGGTTGTCGACGATTCGCGCGGCGGATTTGATCCTGGTGCTTGAGGGTGGGCGGTTGGTGGAAGCTGGCACGCACGAGGCGTTGATGATTCGCGGCGGGGTTTACGCGCGGTTGGTCGGGCGGCAATTGGCGGCGGTGGCGTGAAGCGGTGACGCGCTGGTCCGGAATGGAGGCCGCCATTCTCCATCGCGTCAGGTTGGACGCGGACAGGGTGGTGTGTGGATCCGCGGCGGCAAAGGCTGATGCAGCGAGCTTCAGGTGATGACCGCCCGCGTTTAACAGCCCATTAGTTGACTCCGTCAACCGGATCGACGACGATCTCCGCATGCCTGACGATGCCATCCAGACCCGCTCCGACCGCCGCATTGCCGCGGTCCGCGCCTTCAACCGCTTCTACACGCGCCGTATCGGCGTCGTGGGACAGGCCTATCTCCAAAGCCGCTTTTCGCTAACGGAAGTGCGCGTGCTCTATGAACTCGCCTATACCGACGACCTCACCGCGAGCCAGATCGGCGCGGCGCTGGACCTGGACGCCGGTTACCTGAGCCGGATGCTGCGCCGCTTCGAGCAGGACGGGTTGCTTCAGCGCGGCCCCTCCGAAACGGACAAACGGCGGAATATCCTGGCCCTGACAGCAGCCGGCCGCGTCGCGTTCGTCCCGTTGGAAGATCGGTCGCGCCAGGAAATCGGCGCGATGCTGGCCGCTCTGCCGGAACCGGCGCGGGAGGCGGTGGTCGCCGGCATGAGCACCATCGCCCGCCTGCTGTCGGACCAGCCCTCGCGCGACTGGCACAGCCGGCACCCGGCGCCCGGCGACATCGGCTGGGTCATCGAGCGTCACGGCGCGCTCTACGCCGAGGAGTATAACTTCAACCATAAGTTCGAGGCACTCGTCGCCCAGGTCGCCGGAGCATTTCTGGACGCGCATGACCCGAACCGGGAGCGTGGCTGGATCGCGGAACGCGACGGCGTCCGGATCGGCTCGGTGTTCCTGGTTCGCAAAACGGACGACCTCTGCAAACTCAGGCTGTTGCTGGTGGAGCCATCGGCGCGCGGTCTTGGCGTCGGCAAGCGCCTCGTGGAGGACTGCATCGCGTTCGCTCGCGAGGCTGGCTACCGCCGCATGACGTTGTGGACCAACGATATTCTGGTGGCGGCGCGCGGGATCTATCGCGCCGCCGGATTTAAGTTGGTCAACCGCGAACCGCACAGCGACTTTGGCCCGCCCATGGTGGGCGAGGAATGGGAGTTGGACCTGTAGGCCAGGCCTATCCGTCTTTTCCCAACCATTCCCCGAGCGCCTGCAGCAACACCGCGGTCCCGTTATTCGTCATATGCACGGCCAGCGACGCGAGCACGCTTCCTCCGCGATACCGTGCGAACGAGAAGATCACGGCGGCCGGAATTAAGAACAAAATCCGTCCCGGCGAGTCGATGCCGTGGAGCAACAACCACGGAGCCGCCGTCAGGATCACGATCGTCACGATTCCGTTGCCGCGGCGGCGTAAACCCTCCCACAGCCAGCCGCGGAAAAAGAACTCTTCCGACACCGGCGCCAGGAACATCACCAGCACCACTTTTAAAACCTGTATCCCTGGGCCGCCTCCGCCCAGTCCGGACAACATTTCCGGCGTCACGGATTTCGCGAACGCGCGCAAGGCCGGCCATGCGTCCGCCAGCAGCAGGAACACCATCAACCAGCCCACCATCGCCGCGCATAACAGCGCGATCGTCACGCGATGGCGAATTGGTCGGAGCCCCATCCCCTCACGCCGGTCGCCGCCGCCCGCGCGCCGGCCTCGCCACAGCGCGGCCAGCAACAGCGTCCCCTGAAACCCGCTCGTCGCGATCAACAATAAGACGAGCTGGCCGGGCTCGGGGAGGTCCGCGAAACCGAAAACCCGGCGCAACAGGATCGCTCCGACGGCCCAAACGACCCAGGCGAGCAACGCGCCCGCGAAGCCGGCCACGATCCAGGCCAGCATGCCGAGCAACAGGAAGACGGTACCCCGCCGCTCAGCCATGACCTGGGCTGTCAGTTGAAGTTGAGCTTCAACCCCGGCTCCGGCCACTGCATCACGCCCAGCCGGCCGGAGTCGGACAGCGTGATATAGGCCGTGCACATGTCCGCTCCGCCGAAGCAGATATTGGTCGGGTAGGTGTCGGGCATTTTCACCGCTCGGACGATTTCACCCGATGGCGAGATCTCGGTGATATAGCCGGTGGTCAGCGTCGCGACGCAGATGTTGCCGCTGGCCATCACCGCGAGGCTGTCGAACCGCGCGGCGCCGCCGAGACCGGCGATCACGCGTCCGCTGTGCGGGTGGTGCGGCGGCTTCGCTTTGATCCGGCCGGGACCTTCGATGTCGAACGCCCACAGCCGGGCGCCTTCGGTGTCGGCGACGTAGATCGTCTTGCCGTCCGGCGACAGGCCGCAACCATTGGGGCTCAGGATCGGATAGGCGAGTTCGACGATCTTCGAACCGTCGGGCAACGCGTAATACAGCCCGCCATGATCGCGATGCCGCGCGTATCTCTTGCCCAGATCGGTGAAGTAAAATCCACCCGCCGTGTCGAACACCAGATCGTTCGGCGCCGACAGCACGTGGCCGTTCACCTCTTTATAGAGCAGCTTCGCCTCGCCGGTTTTCGGGTCGATGCGCTGGATGGAGCCGAACTTGTAGTCGGGATGCGGGCCCTGGCCCATCGAGGTGCCCTCGACATACCGGCTGCCGCCATTGTTGCAAAGGTAGAAGAACCCGTCCGGCCCGATCGCCAGCCCGTTCGGGCCGCCACCGGCCTCGGAAAACACGCTGACCTTGCCGTCCGGCGTGACGCGGGAGCATCGGTTGTTGCGAATTTCGGTCAGCACGACGGAGCCATCGGCGCACACCACGGGGCCTTCCGGAAATCCCAGCCCGGTCGCCAAAATCGTTACGTCGGTCATCTTACCGTCCCTCCGGTTATTGTGCGCGCCAGTTTCGGCGCTTCGGCGGCCTCGTCAACCTTTGGGAGTTTTGTCAGCGTGATCCAACCCGGAAGACCTGGCATCCGGGAACGCGGCGGCCGAGATTGGCGCACACGCCTCGCGCTTCCGCCTCGCTCAGGCCGAGCAACTGCGCATGATAAAGCGTGCGCCGGCCGTAAACGATCGGCTGCACGCGCGGCTGGCCTTCGGGCGCCAGACGGGCCGATTCCTGAGCGACTTCCCACGCGGCGCGTTCGCCGGGGTAAGCGCCGACCTGAACCGCGCGGTCGCGGATCACCCGCGGCGCCAGCACCGACGGCGTTGGCTCGGGCGCCGGTTGGCCGGGATGCAAGGCCCATGTGGTCGCCGCGTTGGCCAGATTGATCAGGCCGTTGCCAAAGCGGGACGACGGACCGTTGATCTGGTTGAACCCGTCATCCAGCAGCATCGCCATGTGCTGATCGCGCTCGGTATTCGACGCGGCGCCCATGACGACACCGATCAGCCTGGTTCCGCCACGCACCGCGCTGGTTTCCAGGTTGTGCCCCGCGTAGTCCGTGAACCCGGTCTTCATGCCGTCGGCGCCCGGATAGGTGCGCAGCATCGTGTCGTGGTTCGGAATGACCCGGTTGTGCCAGATCATTCCGGACACGCCGAAGTATCCATAAAGTTGCGGAAAATCGATGACGAGGCGACGGCCCAACGTGGAGAGATCGCGCGCCGTGGTCCATTGATTGGGATCCGGCAGGCCGGACGCGTTGCGGAAGCTGGTCCGGCTCATGCCCAAAGCGCGCGCCCGCAGGGTCATCATTTGGGCGAAACGGTCCTCGCTGCCGCCGAGGAATTCGCCCAGGGCGGCGGCGGCGTCGTTGCCGGATTTGGTGACGATGCCGAGGATCGCCTGTTCGACCGTCAGCGACTCGCCGGGTTGCAGGCCGAGTTTCGACGGCGGTTGCTCGGCGGCCCAGACGGAGACGGGGACGTAGGACGTGAGCTGGACGCGACGGTCGCGCAGGGCTTCGAACGTCATGTACAGCGTCATCAATTTGGTGAGACTGGCGGGGAACCGCGGTTCATCCTGGTTGACGCCCATGATGATTTTGCCGGTTCGCGCCTCGACGATGATGGCGCTATAGCGGGCGGAACCGACCTGGGCCCGGGCTGAGCCCGGGGAGGCGATCATGGACGCGACGATGGTGAGCGACGCGAGAAGCAGCGTGCGGAGGACCGCTGGCGTCGTGAGTTTCCCCTGGTGACCCATTCGTGAACCCTGGCTGTGGCCGTGATGGCAGCGCGTGTCACGCATCTAACCCGCCGCCGGTTCTGTCGTCCAGATGAAAAATCATCAAACTGAACAGGTTACAGATCACTCTTGCGGATTATTCGCGATAAAGGGCAGCGCGCCGCGAAAGCGCGGCCGGAAATTTTTGTGCGGCGCAACAGTTCTTGCTTGATCCGAGGTTCCAGCCCGCTTATATCGGGATTGTGCAGTGCAGCAATCGCGCTGGAACAGTTTCCCGAGGTCAGTGTGGCGCCTAATAGGGCCCTCGGCCTCCGATAGGAGAGACGACGATGAGCCAGAAGCCCAGAACGGGTGCTCCGGCCGGCGCGGCCCCGGCCCCAAAGATGGCGGCGAAAGAGACGGCGGCGAAAATTCCGCCCGTCAACGCACGGCCCATTGGCAAGCCGGACCCGGTGGCGAAGGTTGAAGTGGCAGCGAAATCCGCGAAGACCGAGCCAGCGGCCAAGGCCGAGCCGATGGTCAAAGCACAACCAGCGGTGAAGGCGGAGCCGGCCGTTAAGGCGGAAGTCGCCGTGAGGGCAGAGCCGATTTTCAAGGCGGCGATGACGGCGGCGGCTCCCGCGAAGGTGGCACCGGTTGCTGTCACTCCTGTCGCGGTGCCTCCAGTGGCCGCTCCCGTGGTGGCCGCTCCCGTGGCGGTTACCCTTGCCGCGGCGCCTCCCGCCACGCTGAAACCTGTTGTCAAACCCATGATTGAAGCGGCGAAAACGGTCGTCAGCGAACCCATCGCGGCGGTGGCGAAGACCGTCGAACCGGTGGCGGAGACGGTGAAGAGCGCCGCCAGAGAACCGGTCGCGGTGGCCGCCAGGACCGCGGTCAGCGCGACCGAAGCCGTATCCAAAACCACGACGGCGGCCATGGACAAAGCCGCGGCCGTCACCGAAGCGGCCGTCACGCCGGTTGTCAGAGCCGCCGCTGCAACGAAACCGACACTCACCCAAGGAATCAAGACCATGATGAAAAGCACCGAAGACTTCGTCGCGTTTGGCCAGGCGAACATGGAAGCGTTCGTGAAGTCGAGCCAGATCTGGAGCGCGGGCGTGCAAGAGTTGTCGAAGCAGATCGCCACGTCGGCCAAGGCCTCGTACGAGGAGTCGGTATCGACGTTCAAGGCGATCAGCACGGCGAAGTCGGTGAAAGAGGCGATGGACCTGCAGAGCACGTTCGCCAAAGCCGCGCTGGAAAAGGCGATGGCCGAGTCGAACAAGCTGACCGATGCCTCCATCAAGTTGACCGAGCAGACCCTGGCGCCGATCACGGCGCGCGTGACGCTGGCGGTCGAAACCTTCGGCAAGGCGGCCTGATTTCTCGCCTTCCAGGTTGCCTGGGACGCTTCGTTTCCTCCCTCCCCGACGCGGCTCAGGCTTCACGGTGAAAGCGCCCGGATCCCCTCGATCCGGGCGTTTTCGATTCCTGGGCTTCGCGCCGCGGTTCCCCCTGTTCGCGAATGCCAATTCGCTCGGCACGTCCGGGAGCGCGACGACGTGGCCATTCGGCCGGGTTGCGTCATCGGACCGCCGGGACAAGATTGGCGCGAACGGGAGGAGCAAAATCATGCCGGACTCCGTGGCACCTGGCACCATCGCGATCGTGACGGGCGGGTTGCGCGGCCTGGGGCGAGCCATGACTCTTGGGTTGCTGTCACAAGGACATCGGGTCGCCGCTGTCGGACACATCGCCGAGGACGTGGACGAAATGATGGCCCAGGCCGGCGCGCGGGCGGAGAGGCTGCTGCCTTTGGTCGCGGATTTGCGGCGACCGGGGGAGTGCGACCGCGTGTTCGCTGGGTTACGGGCCCGGTTCGGCGGCGATCCATCGATCCTCGTCAACAACGCGGGTCTGACCTTCACATTTATCGACCCAACTCGTTTCCGCCGCGAAACGCCGCAACGCTTCTGGGAGGTCGGGGACGACGTCATTCAGGCCGTGATGGACACGAACTATGTCGCGGCGGACCAAATGGCGCGGCGGGCGGTGCCTTTGATGCTGAAAGCGGGCTGGGGTCGCGTGGTCAACGTCACGACGAAGCTCGACACGATGAACCGCGCGGGGAGCTCGCCGTATGGCCCCTCCAAGGCCGCGCTGGAAATGGCGACGGAAATCTGGGCCAAGGAACTTGCGGGAACCGGGGTCACGATCAATATCGTCAATCCTGGCGCGGGAGCGAACACGCCGGGCATGGCGGCGGAAATGCGCGCTCGTTCCGCCGCCAGCGAGACGCCTTTGCTGGTCGAACCGGACGACATGGTCGCCCCTTTGCTGTTCGTGGTCTCCCGGGCCGCCGATGATGTGAACGGCTTCCGGTTCGACGCGAACACCTGGCATGCGGATCGCGACCCGGCGAAGATGGCGCGGCCGGCGGGCTTCGTGCCGCACCCGGAAGGGGGATGGACGACAAGCAATTAACGGATCGGCCGTTCGTGCCTCTTGCCGAACGCGCGTGGAAGCGCGAACCTTCCGGGAATGGCGGCCTCGGGCGGGGATTGGCTCCGGACGATATTGGCTTCCGGGTGCCGCTTCGGGGGTACTCGACGCTTCCACCAAGGGGACCCGATCCGATATGATCGGGAGATGACGAGCGAAAGGACGACGCCACGTGCCGGTGCGTATGAACAGGGCTGAACGATGAGCGACAGCGACAGACGCGGGGGCGGCAACACCGAAAACCCCAACACCGGCGTCGTGGTGAAGGCGCGGCCGAAAACCCGCAAGCCCGCCATGTACAAGGTGTTGATGCTGAATGACGACTACACGCCGATGGAATTCGTCGTGCATGTGCTGGAGCGGTTCTTTCAAAAGAACCGTGAAGAGGCGACCCGAATCATGTTACATGTCCACCGCCGCGGCGTTGGCGTCTGTGGGGTTTATACCTACGAAGTCGCTGAGACCAAGGTCACTCAGGTGATGGACCTCGCGCGGCAAAACCAACACCCCCTGCAGTGCACGATTGAGAAGGAATAGCGGCAAAACCTCGCTGTTTCGATTTCGACCCGGGAGCACCCGGGGACCACCTAGACCAGGAGCAGAGACCCCATGCTATCACGCAACCTGGAGCAGACGCTCCACAGAGCCCTGTCCCTGGCCAGCGAGCGCCGTCACGAATACGCGACCCTCGAGCATCTGCTTCTGGGCCTCACCGACGACGCCGACGCCGCGACGGTGCTGAAGGCCTGTGGCCTCGACCTGGATAAACTGCGCACCGACCTGGGGGAGTTCCTGGATAAGGATCTCGCGGGCCTGGCCACGGATCGGCCGGGCGATCCGAAGCCGACCGCCGGGTTCCAGCGCGTGGTGCAGCGCGCGGCGATCCATGTGCAGTCGTCCGGCCGCGATGAGGTGACCGGCGCCAACGTGCTGGTCGCTCTGTTCAGCGAGCGGGAAAGCCACGCGGTCTACTTCCTGCAAATGCAGGACATGACGCGGTTGGACGCGGTGAATTTCATCAGCCACGGCATCGCCAAGGCGCCGGGCCGGTCGACGCAGCGGCCGGTGCTGGGATCCAACAACCAGCAGCCGAACGAAAACAACCCCGAGCAGGAGCGTGAGGAAAAGCCGAACCGCCGGGGCAATCAGGACGCGCTGACCAACTACTGCGTGAACCTGAACAAGAAGGCGATGGCCGGGAAGATCGATCCGCTGATCGGCCGCGAGATGGAGATCGAGCGGACCATCCAGATCCTCTGCCGGCGCACCAAGAACAACCCGCTGTATGTCGGCGATCCGGGCGTCGGCAAGACCGCGATTGCCGAAGGGCTGGCGCGCAAGATCGTGCGCGGCGAAGTTCCGCAGGTGCTCGCCAACGCGACAGTATTCTCGCTCGACATGGGTACGCTTCTGGCGGGCACGCGCTACCGCGGCGATTTCGAGGAACGCCTCAAGGCTGTCATGAAGGAGATCGAGGCCTATCCGGGCGCGATCCTGTTCATCGACGAGATTCACACCGTGATCGGCGCCGGCGCGGCCTCGGGCGGCGTCATGGATGCCTCCAACCTCATCAAGCCGGCGCTTGCCAATGGCGAGCTGCGCTGCATCGGATCGACCACC
>PLSZ01000427.1 GCA_003164305.1 Acetobacteraceae bacterium | reverse complement strand
CGGGTCACCCTGCCCGCGATGCGCCCCGGCATCATCGCCGGCGGGTTGTTCGCCTTCGTCATTTCGTTCGAAAATCTCGAGTTGGCGTTGTTCCTCAGCAGTCCCGGAGTAACGACGTTGCCGGTCGCGGTGCTGCAATATCTTGAATACCACATCGATCCGATGGTAGCCGCCGTGGCCGTGGCGCAAACCATCGGCATCGCCGTGCTTCTCCTGTTGCTCGACCGTTTCGTTCGACTGGGCCGCGTCGTCCGATGAACGCCTCGTCATTATCGTTACGCAACATCGTTCGCCGTTTCGGTGCCCAGGCCGCGGTGGACGACGTCAGCCTGGAGGTCACCCCGGGTGAACTCGTCGTGCTGCTCGGCCCATCCGGCTGCGGCAAGACCACGACGTTGCGCCTGATCGCCGGTTTCCTGGCCCCCGACGCGGGAGACATCCGCCTCGACGATCGCAGCATCACCGCTTTACCGCCGCACAAGCGCGACATGGGCATCGTGTTCCAGAGCTACGCGCTGTTCCCTCACCTCAGCGTGGCGCGCAACATCGCCTTCGGGCTGGAGATGCGGAAGACCGCCGCGGCCGCGACCACCGCGCGCGTTCAGGAGATGTTGCGCCTGGTGCGGCTGGAGGACTTCGCGCAACGGTTGCCTCGGCAACTCTCCGGCGGCCAGCAGCAACGCGTCGCCCTGGCCCGCGCTCTGGCGATCCATCCGCGCGTCCTGCTGCTGGATGAGCCATTGTCGAACCTCGACGCCGCGTTACGCCAGGACATGGCGCGAGAAATCCGCCTGCTGCAACAGGCCCGCGGCATCACCACCATCATGGTGACGCACGACCAGACCGAGGCGATGGCTCTGGCGGACCGGTTGGTGCTGATGCATGACGGCAAGGTGCAACAGATCGGCCCTCCCGAAGCGCTGCATTTGCGTCCGGAAAATCCGTTCGTCGCCCGTTTCATCGGCGGCAGCAACATCGTACGCGGCCGGATCGATGGGGGCACGCAATTGATGCCGGACGACGGCCCGCCGATCACGCTTGCATCCGCGTATCGCGCGACTGGCACGGCCAGCCTCGCGGTTCGCCCCGACAGCATCCGGCTCGGCGAACCCGGCGACATTGGCGCCCGCGCCGAGGGCTCCGTCGAACTCTGTAGTTGGCTCGGCGCGACCGTCGAGCACGTCATCCGTCTCAGTGCCGCTCTGACTCTTCTGTCCCGCGGCCCTGGGCTTGGTCCCGGGGCCGCGCCAAGACTTCCGGCCGGAACACGCGTAACGTTGCACTGGTCGCCCGCGGACGAGTTCCTGTTCGACGCCGGCGACCGTCCGATCCCGGCCGCCACGCGCCAGGAAAGTCTGACCCGAGAAACCAACCATGCCTGACCGCTTCCCCCATCAAGGACAGCCAACCATGCCTGAGTTCACCCTGCCCCGCCGAACGGTCCTCGGGATGTTGGCCGCGCCCGCGCTGCTGACACGCCGCGCCGCGGCGGCGGAGACCTGTGTCGTCGGCACCTGGGGCGGCGACTACGCGCGCTTGTTGCGAGAGAACATCGACGACCCGATCCTCAAGCCGGCCGATGTCAACGTCATCCAGGACGTCGGCGACGAGACGCCGCGCTACACCAAACTCGTCGCGCAGAAGATGCTGCCGCGCGGCACCACGGACATCGCCTGCCTCGGCGCGGTCAACGGCTTTCGCGCGACCGAGGCCGGTCTGGTCGAGCCGCTGGACGAAACCAAGGTTCCGAACCTGAAGCACGTGCTGCCCAATCTGCGCGCGACAGGCTTCGTGCCGCATATTTATAGTGCCCAGGTGATCGTTTATAATCCGGCGGCGGTGAGCGATCCGCCGAAGAGTTTCGCCGATCTGCTCGACCCGAAATGGAAGGGCAAGGTCGGCATGGTCAGCACCGTCGCGCCCTGGGTGCTGATGGGCGCCAGCCTGGTGGAGAGCGGCACCACCACCGATTTCGACAAAGCCAAGGCGTTCATGCTGAAGCTGAACGCGAACGGCTTGCGGCTGTACCCCGAAACGGATTCTCTGGCGCCCGCCTTTAAATCCGGAGAGATCGACGTCGGCGTGATCTGGTTGGCGCGCAGTTTCATGTGGCACAACGCGGGATTTCCGGTCAAAGGCCAGTTCCCGTCGGAGGGCGCGATCCTTTACGTCTCCGGCATGGTCGTGCCGAAGAACGCGCCGAACAAAGCAGCGGCGTTCAAGTACATGAACGCGCTGCTGGAGCCCTCGGCGCAACAAGGCTTCGCCGCGCACATGGGGTATTTGCCCACGGTCGACGACGCGCCCCTCAGCGGCAGCGTCGGCGAACAGCTCGCGTTTCCGGAACCGAAACCTAAGTTGGTCACCCCTGACTACGCGGTGATCAGCAAATCGATGGCGGATTTGAACGATTGGTGGATCAAGAATATCCAGCACACTTAGCAGCGCGGGCGGCCGGCCGTCGAGAAGCCGTCGCCGCGATCTCGCTGCTCGGACCCGCCAGCCTGCTGATGGTGCTGACCCTGGTCGTGCCGTTGGGCTTCATGCTGCGCGACAGCCTCAACCGTTTCGATCCATCCGAGATGATGATCGCAGCGGTGACACCGGAGAACTACCTCCGCTTCTTCGTCGACCCGTTCTATCGCGACGTGCTGTACACGACGATCCGTGTGTCGGTCATCGTGACCGCGTCCTGTTTGCTGTGCGGCCTGCCGATGGCGTGGCGGCTGGCCCGGGCCACCGGACGCTGGAAGCCGGTGCTGGTGGTACTGACGGTATTGCCGCTGTTCATCGGCTCGACCACGCGCACCGCCGGCTGGATGATCCTGTTCAGTCGCGGCGGCATGCTCGACATCGTCTCCCGCGGGCTGTTCAACACCGCGCCGATCAATCTGATGTACACCGAGCCCGCCGTCATTCTGGGCATCATCGCGATCAATCTGCCATTCACCGTGCTGACGTTGCAAAGCGTGTTCGAGGGCATCGATCCGCGGTTGGAGGAAGCCGCCGCTTCGATGGGCGCCCCCCCGTCCCGGGCGTTCTGGCGCATCGTGTTTCCGCTGGCTCTGCCGGGCGTGCTGATCGCCGCGGTACTTTGTTTCATCCTGTGCATGAACGCCTTCGCCACACCCGTGCTTTTGGGCGGCCCAAAGTTTCAGATGATGGCGCCGCTGCTGTACTGGGCGTTTTCCGGCGACAACAACTGGCCCTTCGCGGCGGCGCTGGCGTTCATCCTGATGGCGACCACATTGGGTCTGACGGGCCTCGCGAACGTGGCGATCCCCCGGCGCTATCGCGGCAACTGAGTCCGATCGGCCTTCCGCGACACTGGACCGCCGCCCAGGGCTGGGCCATCAATCGCGGCGAAGCGAATGGAGGAAACCAATGGACCGGCTCAAAGGCAAAATCATCCTGATCAGCGGCGGCGCGCGCGGCCAGGGCGCGGCGGAAGCGCGGTTGTTCGTGGCCGAGGGCGCCCGCGTCGTCATCGGCGACGTGCTGGAGGCGGAAGGCCGCCACCTGGCGACGGAGCTCGGCGACGCGGCGACCTTCGTGACACAGGATGTCACGCGTGAGGAAGACTGGGACAAAGCCATCGCCGCGGCCGCCGCCTGGGGCGGACTGCACGGCCTGGTCAACAACGCCGGCATCTATCAGCCGCGCACGTTGATGGAAACGGACGCGGCCTTGTTCGAACGCCACATGCGGATCAACCAGCTCGGCTGCTTTCTTGGCATGAAGGCGGTTGTCCCGCTGATGGAACAGTCCGGTGGCGGATCGATCGCCAACATCTCCTCCACCGCCGGGTTGCGCGGATCGCCGGGCGCGTTCGCCTACAGCGCGACGAAATGGGCGCTGCGCGGCATGACCAAAGCGGCCGCCGCCGATCTCGCGCCACGCAAGATCCGGGTGAACTCCATTCATCCCGGACCGATCGATACCGACATGCTGAAAGTGCGCACGCCGGAACAAAATGAACAGCGGCTTCGACTGGTGCCGATGAAACGCATGGGCACCGCCGAAGAAGTCGCCAACCTCGTGCTTTACCTGTTGTCCGATGAGAGCGGCTACGTCACCGGCGCCGAGATCGCGATCGACGGCGGCGCCACGCTGTGACTCTCCGGCTCGCTCGGCCAGGCTGACCGTGAACCGCGAGGAAGAGTGCCGGTGAAATCCCGCCATGGCCTGGAAATCCGCGCCGCGACGCAGGCCGACGCGCCCGCGGTGTGCGAACTACTGAGCCTCGCGGGCCACGCAGCCTCCCCCGTCGCTCTGGCACGGCGTCTGGACGCGATCCGGGACAGCACCGGCACCGCGTTGCTGGCGCTGGAGTGGGGACCGCCGAGCGGTATCGTCGTGCTACACTGGTTCCGTACGCTCGACGCCGATCAACCGGCCGCGCGGATCACCACGTTGCTCGTCGGTCCGGACGAGCGCCGGCGCGGCATCGGGCGGTTGTTGTTGAAGGCGGCGGCTCAGGCGGCGCGCGTGGCCGGATGCGACAGGCTGGAGTTGTCGGCCGATCCGGCGGACGTGACATTATCCGGCTTCTGCCTGGCGACCGGCTTCACCGAGGCGGACCGATGCTTCGTCCGTCCGCTGCGCAAGAAAGCGGTACTTTAACATGGACGTGAAAGTCCAGATATCCGCTGGTGATTCCGTCTCCGGCCTGTTGCAGATGCCGGAGCGTCCCTTCGCCTGTTTCGTCCTGGCGCATGGCGCCGGCGCCGGCATGACGCACAAGTTCATGACCGCGGTCGCCGAAGGACTGGGTGACCGCGGCATGGCAACGCTGCGTTATCAGTTTCCGTATATGGAGCATGGCTCGAAGCGGCCCGATCGGCCGGCGATCGCCCACGCGGCGGTGCGCGCGGCGGTCGCGGCCGCCGCGAGCCTGATGCCCGGCCTGCCGCTGATCGCCGGCGGCAAATCGTTCGGCGCCCGCATGACGTCGCAAACCCAGGCCGAGGCAGCGTTGGATCGTGTGATGGGTCTGGCGTTTCTGGGGTTCCCGCTGCATCCGGCCGGCAAACCCTCGATCGACCGCGCGGAGCATTTGGCGCGCGTGCACGTGCCGATGCTGTTTCTGCAAGGCACACGCGACGCGCTGGCGGAGCCGCCGCTGCTCGCGGGGGTTCTGCGACAATTGTCAGACCTGGCGACTCCGCATCTGGTCGCGGACGCCGATCATTCGTTTCATGTTCCGGCGCGGTCGGGCAAAACCGACGCTCAGGTGCTGGCCGATGTTCTCGATACGCTCGTGGAATGGGCGCGAGGCATCGTCTGATACCAGCCAGCGTTGACATTAACTCTCGGTCGTGACGCCCCCGTAGCGTCATCCTCGGGCTCGACCCGAGGATCGGCCCGCACGGAAAACGTGCCCGACCTGAGAGCACGGGGCCTGCNNCGTCATTTCTTTCGCCAGTTGGTATGACGCCGTTCAGGCGGGTTGCGCGCCGAACATCTCCACCTGCCAGCCCGCCGCGGTCAGCGGAAACGCCTTGATCGAGCGCCGCACGCCGATTTGATAGATCGGCTGGAACAGAATGATCAAATTCGCCTGATCGACCATGATCTGCTGATACTCGCGCCACAACGCGATCTGCTTCTGCTTGTCCTGCTCGGCGGCGGCGCGGTGCACCAACTTCACCACGTCTTCCGGCGGCACCCAGTGCACGCGTTTCGCCACCCGTTCCACCGTCGCGGCGGCCCAAAGCTCGCTTTCGATGGCCGGAGGATTCCAGAACGTCAACGCCGACGTCGCCTTGAACGTCGTGTAGTTTGTTCTGAAGGTGACCTGATCCAGCGGCGCGAGTTTGGCCTTGATCCCGACCCGCGCGAGATCGGATTGCAGCTTCTGAGCCATCACCTGAAACGACGTCCCGGTGATCGCGCCGTTGCCGTATTGCAGATCGAACTCGAACCCATCCGGCAACCCGGCCTCAATCAGCAACTTCTTCGATTTCTCCAGGTCCTGCCGAAAACCGATCTCGCGTGTCAGTTCCTCGGTCGAGCCGTTGGTGCCGATCGGCAAAAAGCTGACCGGGCGCACCGCCTTGCCCGCGAGCAAAGAGTCCTTGATCCCATCGTAATCGATCGCGTAGCCGACCGCCTGCCGCGCGGCCTTGATGGCGAGCGCTTTGTTGAACGCCGGCTCCGACGTCAGCGCGAGGTAAACGAAGTCGGTCGATACCAGACTGTCGATCCAGATGTCCTTACTGTCCTTCAGGATGGCGACCTGTTCGGGGATCAGATTGAACGCCGCGTCGATGTCGCCGCGTTGCAGCGAAAGCATCTGCACGGCGCTGTCGGGAATATGGCGCAGCACGACACGGTCGAACGGCGGCTTGCCACGCCAGTAATTCGGATTCGCCACCAATTGGATCTGCGAATTCTGCTCCCACCGCACCAACCGGTATGGCCCGGTACCGACCGAATTCTGATTGAGCCAATCGACCGCCTTGTCCTTGGTCTTCGCCTCCGGGCTGGCATCCGATCCGTGCGCTTCCATGAGTTTCTTCTCACCCACCACGAAACTGGGGGCCGCGAGGATGGTCAGGATCGGCTCCTCGGGGCTTTTCAGGATCACGTCGATGGTTTGGTCGTCCACTTTATCAAAACGCACGACATTGGACAGATACTGCGACGGCTGATCACCGGCGTAGAGCACCCGGTCGAGCGAGTATTTCACGTCGTCCGCCGTCATCACCGCGCCGCTGGGGAATTTCACGCCCTGACGCAGAGTGAAGCGCCATCCGTCGCCGTTCGGCGTGCGTTTGAACTCGGTCGCCAGCGCCGGTTTGACGTTCACGTAATCGTCGGGGGTCATGGTGACGAGCGCTTCATAGCAGGCAGCGACGATCAACGGCGCCATGTAGTTCGATTGATGCGCCGGATCGAACGTCACGGTATCGGCGAAGTCGATCGCCAGCACCAGCGTACCCTTATGGCTTTGCGCGTACGCGGTGCCGCCGCCGGCCAGAACGCTCGCGCCACCGATCCCCAGCATCCGCAGCATGTCCCGGCGATCCACCAGGCGCCCGTTCGTTTCGCGCATCGCTCAATCCTCCCGTTATATTATTGCCGCGATCATAGGTTGGCGTCGCGCCGCGGTAAACCAGGCGGTTTGACACCGCGAAGCCGATGGTCAAGGTTGCGGAGGCGCACCGCCTGTCGGTACGCCATAAAAAACCAGGGAGGATAGCCTATCGATGCTACGCTTTTTCGCCGCGCGCCTGGGCGCGATGCTGGTGATGGCGTTGCTGTCGACGCTGGTGGTTTTCCTGATCGCGAATACCGTCCCCGGCGATCCGGTGCTGGCGCAGCTTGGCGACCAGGCCGCGTCCGACCCCGCGTTCGTCGCCGCCTGGCGGCATGAGTACGGCCTCGATCGTCCATTGTGGGAACGTTATGTCATTTTCGTCAACGGACTGTGCCATGGCGACCTTGGACGCTCGATCCGCTCTCGCCGGCCGGTGCTGGACGATGTGGAGGAATACGCCCCGGCGACACTGGAACTGGCGACCGTCAGCTTCGGCCTGACGTTGATCATCGGCATTCCTCTGGGCGTGCTGGCCGCGGTGAAACGCGATACCTGGGTCGATCACGTGGCGCGGGTCGTTTCGCTGTTGGGTGTATCGTCACCGACTTTCTGGCTGGCATTCATTCTGCTGGCGATCTTTTATGGCTGGTTGCAGATCGCGCCTGGCCCAGGAAGACTGGATCCGATCGCGTTGGCGCCGCCGACGGTGACGGGATCGTTTTTAATTGACTCCGCGCTGGCTGGCGATTGGGACACGTTTCAGGACGCCGCCGCGCACATGGTGCTGCCATCGATCGTACTGGCGGCCGCCACCATCGGACTGATCACCCGCACCACGCGCGCCAGCATGCTGGAGAGTATCCGTCAGGACTATGTCCGCATGGGCCGCGCCAAAGGTCTGCGCGAGAGCCGGATAATCTTGCGTCATGTGCTGCCCAACGCCCTGGTGCCGGTGGTCACCCTGAGTGGCCTCGCCTATGCCAATCTCCTCACCGGCGCGGTCCTCACCGAAACCGTATTCTCCTGGCCTGGACTGGGACGTTATACCTTCCTGAGTGCCTCGGCACTGGATTTTCCGGCGATCATGGCGATCACGTTGCTGGTGGCGATCACCTACCTGGTGATAAATTTCATCACCGATATCAGCTACGCGCTGCTAGACCCCAGGGTGACGCAATGAGCGGCGCCGCGATTCTGGCCGCGCAGCCGCCGCCGGTCTCAAAGTGGCGGCGCTGGCGCCGGCAATACACGCTGGCGGCGGTCGGTGGCGCCATCGTGCTGGCATGGATCGTGATCGCCCTCGCCGCGCCGGTGCTGACGTCATGGCCACCCAATGGAGTTGACGTGACCGCGCGACTGCTGCCGCCAGGTTCGTTGCATTATCTGGGAACCGACGAACTCGGCCGCGACGTGCTGTCGCGTTTGCTGTACGGCACGCGCATTTCGTTGATCACCGGCGTCGTCGTCGTCACGGTCGGCGCCGCCATCGGCACCATGCTCGGCGGCGTCGCCGCGTTCTCCGGCGGGTTCGTCGAGGAGGCGATCATGCGGCTGACCGACCTCGTGCTGTGCTTTCCGCCGATCATTCTGGCGCTGGCGATCGGCGCCGCGCTCGGCATCGGCACGACCAACACGATCATCGCGATGCTGGTCGTGTGGTGGCCGAAATTCGCCCGCCTGGCACGAAGCCTGGTGCTGCAGCAACGGTCTTTGGAATATGTCGAGGCGGCGTTGGTCGCCGGCTACGGTCCAGGCCGCATCCTGTGGCGGCACATCCTTCCGAATTCGATCGGACCTTTGGTCGTGCTCGTCACCCTGGATGTCGGCAACGCCATCATCATTTTCGCCGGCCTCTCCTTCCTCGGACTGGGCGTCGTCCCGCCAACGCCCGAGTGGGGCTCGATGATCTCCGAAGGCCGCGAACTGGTCGCACAATGGTGGGTCGCGAGTTTTCCGGGTTTCGCCATTCTGTCCATCGTGCTCGGCTTCAATTTCCTCGGCGACGGCATCCGCGACTGGCTCGACCCAAGATCACGCCGGCAATGAGCAATGCCGCCGATCCGGTGCTGGAGGTCGAGGACCTGCGCACCTGGTTCTTCACCGATCAAGGCGTCGCGCGCGCGGTCGATGGGGTCAGTTTCACCGTCGGCGAAGGGGAGACGGTCGGCATCGTCGGCGAGTCCGGCTGCGGCAAAAGCGTCACCGCGTTGTCGATCATGCGCCTGCTGGAGGAACCCGCCCGGATCGTTGGTGGATCGATCCGCTTCCGCGGCCGCGACGTCTGCGCGATGCGGCCGCCGGAACTACGCGCGATGCGCGGCGGCGATGTCGCGATGGTGTTTCAGGACCCGATGACATCGCTCAATCCAGTCATCCGCATCGCCCAACAACTGAGTGAGGCGATGACGGTGCATGGACGCTCGGGAGCCGAGGCGGCCAGCCGCGGGGTCGAATTGCTCGGCGACATGGGCATTTCAATGCCGGAACGGGCGATGAAGCAATTCCCGCATCAGTTTTCCGGCGGCATGCGGCAGCGCGTCGTGCTGGCGATGGGCATGAGCAACGAACCGGCGCTGCTGCTCGCCGATGAACCGACCACCGCGCTGGACGTTACGATACAGGCGCAGATCCTCGACCTGTTACGCGACCTCAATCGCGATTTCGGCACCGCGATCGTGCTGATCAGCCACGATCTGGGTGTTATCGCGACCATCTGCACACGAGTCATCGTGATGTACGCGGGCGAAATCGTCGAACAGGGACCGACCGCCGACATCCTGGCGAACCCGCGCCATCCTTACACGGCGGCGCTGCTCAACGCGCGTCCCGGCCTCGATACCGAGCGTGGCGATCGGCGATTGGCCACGGTCGAGGGCATGCCACCCGACCCGCTAAGTCAACCCTCCGGCTGCCGTTTCGCGCCCCGCTGCCCGATGCGATTGCCGATATGTGAGCAGCATCCGTCGCTGTTGGCGGCGGGACCCGATCGTCTGGCACGCTGCTGGCGCGCGAACGACGACATGCACCCGTTCGCCCGTCCCGCTCAAACCGCGGTGGAAGTCGTCGCCCCGTCGGAAAGCCCGATCATGCGCGTGACCGGTCTGGTCAAGCATTTTCACATGGGCGGCGGCTTGCTGGCGAAGCGGCACACCGTGCGCGCCGTGGACGGCGTGTCCCTGACCATCGAACGCGGTGAGATCATGGGCGTGGTCGGCGAATCCGGCTGCGGCAAATCCACGTTCGCCAGAACCCTGCTGCGGCTTTACAAGCCGGATGGCGGCGGCATCCGCTTCGATGGCCAGGAAATCGCCACCGCCTCCGCCGCCACGATGCGCCCGTTGCGCCGCCGCTTGCAGATGGTGTTTCAAAACCCATACGCCAGCCTCAACCCACGCATGACCGTCGAGGCGATCCTGTCCGAGCCTTTGCGTTACCACGGACTTACGCACAACGCCGCGGACACCGGCCGCCGGGTCGATGAACTGCTGGGGCTGGTCGGGCTGGCCAGCGGTGCGCGCGGACGCTACCCGCATGAGTTCTCCGGCGGTCAGCGGCAACGCATTTCGATCGCTCGCGCGCTGGCGGTGCAGCCCGACTTCATCGTGGCGGATGAGCCGATCTCCGCGCTGGACGTCAATATCCAGGCACAGATCGTCAATCTGATGATCGATTTGCGGGAACGCTTCGGCCTGACCTACCTGTTCATCGCGCACGACCTCGCCGTCGTGCGGCACATCTGCGACCGGATCATGGTGCTGCATCTGGGCCAGGTGGCGGAGATCGCGCCCGCCGACGATTTGTTCACCGCGCCGCTGCATCCCTACACGCGTTACCTGATTTCCGCGGAGCCAAAGTTGCATGCTCCGGAAGGCGGCGACGGGCGAATGAAACTCACGGGCGAACCGGCGAACGCCATTCATCCGCCGCCAGGCTGCCGCTTTCACACGCGCTGCCCGATCGCCCGGAAGATTTGCGCCGAAGAAGTGCCGGCGCCGCGCATGATGCGACCGCGGCATGAAGTCGCCTGCCATTTCGCCGGCGAATTCATCTGATCCGCGCGCTTGACGATGGTTGATCGCCGGCTCAACCTCAACCGCAAGAAATCATGCAAGGGAACCGGAACATGGCCGCGTCCGTTCAGGTTATTCGTCCAGGATTTGTAGCCCAGATGATCGGAGTCGATCCGCGGGAGCCTGTCTCGGCCGCGGATGTCGCGACGATCCAGAACGCGATCGACAACCATCCCGTGGTGTTCTTCCGCGGCCCGCTGCCGACCAACGAGCAGCAGATCGCGTTCAGCCGGAACTTCGGCTCGCTGTCCCGAGCGACCGAATACCAGAAAGATCCCATGAAGCGCCGGTTGGGCGGGGAGATGACGGATGCCTCCAACCTCAGCGAGGACAGCCAGGTACTCGGCGCCGGCGACCGGCGGAGAATGAATAACCTCGGCAGTCGCCGCTGGCATACCGACGGATCGTACAAGCGCCTGTCAGGGAAATATTCGTTGCTGTCCTGCCATTCGGAAGTCTCCAACGGCGGCCAGACTCAATTCGCCGACATGCGCGCCGGTTACGACGCGTTGCCGGACAAGATGAAGCAGCTGATCGAAGGGTTGGTCGTCGAACACAGCATCTTTCACTCACGCGCCGTGGTCGGCTTCGGCGAATTCTCTGGCGAGGATAAGGCCCAATTGCCGTCGGCCCAACATCCGCTGGTGCGAATCCATCCGGCGTCAGGGAGGAAGTCGTTGTACGTGTCGTCGCATGCCTCGCATGTCGTCGGCTGGCCGCTTCCGGAAGGCATCGACCTGCTGAACGAACTGATCGAGTGGGCGACACGGCCCGACGCGATTTACACGCATCAGTGGCAGTTGGGCGACATGGTGATGTGGGACAACCGTTTCACCATGCACCGCGCGCGCCGGCATTATCCTGAAACCGCGGTCCGCGATATGCGCCGCACCACGATCGAGGAAGACGTTCCGCCTCTGGAACAGGCTGCCTGATCCGAGGTCAACCCGGATCGCGCCACATCTTCGGGCGCTTCCGCACCGGATCCAGCAGCGACCAATCGCCCTGTTCCAGCGTGTGCCCTTTCGGAAACGGCGCGCGCGGCTCCAGGCCCAAAGACCGCACCACCCGATCGTCGCGGTAGTAACATTGCAGGATAACCCGAAAAAGTGTCGCCGCCGCGCCGCCACGTTCGCGGAACGAAGCCGCCACTGCCTCCCGCCGCGCCGGCACCAGATCGGCGAACGCCCCGCCAGCCAGGGCCACGAGGTCGCCAAGCGCCTCTCGCACATGCGCTGTGTCGCGGCCCAAAGTGGCCGTGATATCCGCGAAGATCGTCGGATCGTCGGCGCCGGGAACGTCGAACTCCATCGACGCCGGGATCATCATTCCGGCGATGCAACGCAGGTCGCGGCTTTCCGCCGGTGTCAGATCGCTCATGTTTTCCTCAATCGAACAAGGTTGCCAGGCGCCGCTTCATGCTGTCCGCGATATAAAGCGCCAGCGCCTGAATGGTCGAGGTCGGGTTCACCCCGCCGGATGTCACCCAGATACTGCCATCCACGATGAACAGGTTCTTCACGTCGTGGCAGCGCCCCCAGGCGTTGACCACGGACCGCTCAGGATCGTTGCCCATGCGTGCCGTTCCCAGCAAATGCCCAGGACTGTTCAGCGCGGTGCGCGACGTAAACAGATTGGTGGCGCCCGCCGCGATCAGGATTTCTTCCGCCCGCGCGATCCCGTGCTCCATCATCCGCCGCGTGTTTTCGCTGATGGCGTAATCGATTTTCGGCGCCGGAATACCGTGGCTGTCCTTCAGCGCCGGATCCAGCGTCACCCGGTTGTGTTCCTCCGGCAGGTCCTCGCAGGCGACGCCGATCCGCAGGCGGCGGTGCACCAACTGGCGATAAACGCGGTGATGGTCAGCGCCCCAGGGCAGCACGCCACGCGACTCGCTATCGACGGCCTCGCTGACCACGCCGCCGCCGCGAGCGAATTGCAGCGTATAGCCGCGGACGAAATCGCGCGCCGGGTCCGTCTCGTAAAACTCCTTGCTCCACAAACTTAATTGCGGCGCGTGATCGCCATCCACCCGTTCATCGGCATAGCCGCCGACCTGCGGCCAGGGGTGCAACATCAGGTTCTTGCCGACCAGTCCGCTGGAATTGGCCAACCCGTTGGGAAAGCGCGCCGACGCGGAATTCAGCAGCAAACGCGGCGTGCCGATGCCATTGCAGGCGACGATGACCACCTCGGCCGGCTGAAACCGCTCGATCCCATCGGCATCGTAGTAAATCGCCCCGGACGCCATGCCGTGTTCGTTCGTCGTGATCTCCCGCACCCGGCAGCGCGGCCGCAGTTCCACGCCGGCGCGGATCGCGTGGGGCCAATACGTGATGTCCGTGCTCGCCTTGGCCCCTTGGGCGCAACCCGGCGTGCAATGGCCGAGATTAATGCACGGGGCGCGTCCGTCATACTCGGTCGTGGCGATGGCGGTGTCCGACGGCCACCAGTGCCAGCCCAGCTTGTTCATCGCTTTGGCATACCGCGCGCCGGTCTTGCCCAGAGGCAACGGGGGCATTGGCGGTTGCTTCGGTGGATAAGCCGGATCGCCCGCCAGCCCGGATACGCCCGTCATGCGATCGTTCTCGGCGAAGAACGGCTCCAGCGTCGCGTAATCGATCGGCCAGTCGTCAGCCACGCCGTCCAGCGAGCGCACGCGGAAATCCGACGGATGCATACGTGGGAAATGCGCCGTGTACATCACGGTGCCGCCGCCGACCGCGTTGAAGTTGGCGATCTTCATCGGCGAATTGTCGTCGTTGATGGGATAGTCGGTGTCCCTCCCCCGCCGGTTCGGACTGATATCGAAATCGCCGNNGCGCCCGACGCGCCGGAGCCGATGATCAGCACATCGACGATCTCATTCGACACAGCCATTTCACTCCCTCAATCGAACAGTGTCGCCAGGCGCTTCTTCATGCTGTCGGCGATGTACAACGCCAGCGCCTGGATCGTCGATGTCGGGTTCACGCCGCCGGAAGTGACGAAAATACTGCCATCGACGATAAACAGGTTCTTCACGTCGTGGCTGCGTCCCCATTCGTTCACCACCGATCGTTCCGGATCCGTCCCCATGCGCGCCGTGCCGAGCAAATGCCAGCCGCCATTCAGAATCGGGCTTTGCACGCCGACATTCGAAGCCCCCGCCGCCGCCAGGATCTCCTTCGCCCGCGCGATCCCGTGCTCCATCATGCGCGACGAGTTCTCGCTGATTTTATACTCGACCTTCGGCGCCGGAATGCCGTGACCGTCCTTCAGCACCGGATCGAGCGTCACCCGGTTATGTTCCTCTGGCAGGTCTTCGCAGATCGCCGACAGACCGATGCGCCGTCCCACCAGCTTTCGAAACGCGTGGTGATGCTCCGCGCCCCAGGGCAGGCGGCCATCGGCGTGACTGAAGATCGCCTCCGTCACCGGTCCGATGCCGCGGCCGAACTGAAACGCGTAGCCGCGCACGAACCCGCGCGACAGGTCGGTTTCGTAAAACTCCTTGCTCCACAGGCACAATGGCGGCCCGCGGTTGCTGTCCAACGGTTCCTCCACATACCCGTAAACCTGAGCGTATGGATGGAACATCAGATTCTTGCCGACCAGCCCACTGGAATTCGCCAGCCCATTGGGAAACCGCTCGGACACCGAATTCAACAACAACCGCGGCGTGCCCACGCCGTTGCACGCCATGATCACGACCTCGGCCGGCTGGAATTGCTCCACACCGTCGGCATCGTAATAAATCGCCCCCGAGGCCATGCCGTGTTCGTTGACCGTGATTTCCCGCACCCGGCAACGCGTCCGCAATTCCACGCCCCCCCTGATCGCATGCGGCCAATACGTGATATCCGTGCTCGCCTTCGCACCCTGGGCGCACGCCGGCGTGCAATGGCCAAGATTAATGCACGGCGCCCGCCCATCATACTCCGTTGTCGCGACCGACGTATCCGACGGCCACCAATGCCAGCCCAGTTTGTTCATTGCATGAGCAAAACGGGTGCCGCTTTTGCCCAAAGGCAATGGCGGCATCGGCGGTTGCTTCGGCGGATAGGCCGGATCGCCGGCCAGTCCGGACACCCCGGTCATGCGATCGTTCTCCGCGAAGAACGGCTCCAGCGTCGCGTAATCGATCGGCCAGTCGTCGGCGACGCCGTCCAGGGAGCGCACACGGAAATCCGAGGGATGCAGCCGGGGATAATGCCCGGTGTACATGATCGTGCTGCCGCCCACGCCGTTGAAGTTGACCACCTTGATCGGCGAGCCGTCGTCGTTAATCGGATAATCCGTCGGCCGCCCGCGCCGATTCGGACTGGTGGAGAAATCGTCGTACAGCCGCGCCTCCCAGTCGCGCCGATTGCTGGGATAATCGCTTTGCTTCATCCAATCGCCCTGTTCCAGGCAAAGGATGCGCATTTTCGTTTCGGCGAGGCTCCAGGCCACCGCGGCGCCCGACGCACCGGAGCCGATGATCAGCACATCGACGATGTCATTGCTCGGCCGGCTGCCGCCGCGCGGATCGGTCGCAGGCACCTCAGCCTCTCCCGCCATCGCGCGTTGCCCACCGGCCGGCGGCGATCGACCCGCCCGGGATGAAACGGCGCAGGTCGCCGAGCCGCAGCATGGCACTCCCCCTCCCCTTGAGGGAGGGNNGGCGTCGCGGCGATTCAGGTCGTGCTGCTGCACTTCGTCACCGGCTTCCTGCCGTTCGCGATCGAGCACGCGCCGGCGCCGTTCCCCGTGCTGTGGGACGGCCACACCGCGGTCTATGTGTTTTTCCTGATCAGCGGCCTGGTGCTGACGCCATCCTTCGCGCGCGGCGGTCCCTGGCCGCGTCAGGTCGCCAAACGCCTGATCCGACTGGGCGTGCCCATCGCGGCCGCGGCGGTCGTCGCGCTGCTGCTGATCGCGGTATTGCCTGACGCGCACCGCGACGCCGCGCGGTTGACCGGTTCCTCCTGGCTCGCGATGGATTCCACCGCCGCGCCAACCCCGATCCATCTGCTGCGGGAGATCACTCTCGACAGCCTGCTGCTGGGATATCGCGAGTATACGCTGTTCGCGCCGTTCGCCGATCGCCTGCCGTTGCTGGAAAACGCGCTGAACGCGCCGTCCTGGTCGTTGCATNNTTCGGCACCCATCCGATGTTCCTGTTCGTCCTCGGGCATCTCTGCGCGCCCGGCCTGGCGCCAAAGCCAATACTCGGCCTCGGCTTTCTCGCTCTCGGCCTCGCCGCGTCCGCCACCAAAAACTGGGCCTGGCTGGAAACCGCGCGCATCGCGATCGCCGGTCTCGCACCGGTCGCGGCACCCAATTTGTTTCAGTTTCAAAGCCAATTGGCGGCGGTCGCGCTGTTCGCCGGCGTATTGCTCAATCCATCAGCGCAACGTCTGCTGACACGGTGCCACGCGCTCGGCCGGCTGTCTTTCAGCATTTACCTTCTGCACTTTCCCATCCTGTTCACCCTCGCGTGCGCCGGGTTCATTCCGCTCGCCGCCGTATTGCCCCAACCGGCCGCGGTCGCCGTCACCTTCGTCGCCTTCATGACCACCACGTTCCTCGCCGCCGTGGTGTTCGAGCGTCTGATCGACCGCCACGCCGTCAAACTCAGCCGTCGCGCCGATCCCGCCCAGCCGAGCCCAACGTGAGGATGGCGTGGTGGGCGGCGCTGGCCGCGGTATCGGCGATCCTGCTCGCGCCTTTGCTGATCGCCGATGTGCCGCCGGTATTGGACTATCCGAACCATCTCGCGCGAATGATGTTGCTCGCCGCCGGTCCGGACGATCCGGTCCTGGGACGCATCTTCACGCCGCGTTGGGCGATCATCCCCAATCTCGCGGGCGACGTGATCGGCGTGGCGCTGCTGCGCGTGTTACCGGTCCATGTCGCTGGCCGCTGCCTGTTGGCGGGCATTCTGCTACTCAATCTGGCCGGCGTCATCGCGCTGCACCGCGCTCTGTTCGGGCGCCGCGCGTTCTGGCCGTTGCTGTCCGGACTTGTCGCTTACAACAGCAGCTTCCTTCTGGGTTTTCTCAACTGGCAGATCGGCTGCGGGCTGGCCATGCTGTGCGCCGCCGGATGGCTGCGCTGGCGAGACAGCCGCCCACTCACAACGATCGTCTGCGCCATGGCGGCCTCGGCCGTGCTGTTCTTCTGCCATCTGATGGGCCTGGCGTTCTTCCTCATGCTGATCGGCGGCGCGGAGCTGTCCGCGGCCCGGAACGTTCGTCAGGGGTTACGGCGCGGCGCGGTGCTGCTCGCCATCATGGCGGGCCCGATCGTCCTGGCATCGCTCAGCGCGGTACACACGGAACCACTCGCGGCGCACTGGCCGCGGCCGGACGTGAAACTGGTGAACGCCGCCAGTCCGTTCATCAATTATGTGTTCTCCCTCGACATGATCACCGCCGTGCTGGTGTTCGGCGGCATCGGCCTGGGTGTCGCGACCGGCCGCCTGATCCTTGCCCCCAAGGCCACCGCCGCCGCCGTGTTGCCGCCGATCGCGTATTTCGTACTGCCGTTCGATCTGATGAGCGCCAGTTTTCTCGACATGCGGTTCGCCGTGATGTTCGGTTTCCTGCTGTTCGCGGCCGTGGATCGAAGGCCAGACGATCCCGTTTATCGCGTCCTGGCGACCATGTGCGCCCTGCTGTTCGTAACCCGGATGACGGTCGTGGCCGAGGTCTGGACACAACATCGCGACGATCTGGCCGATCTGCGCGCGGTCATCGCGAAAGTTCCGCCAGGCGCCATTGTCACCTTCACCAACGTGCCTCAGGAAGAAGCCCCGGCTTACTGGGACGCCGGCCCTCGCGCCCGCCGCCTGTCGAACGGGTTACGCGCCGATTATCACCTGCCGGCTCTGTTGCTGATCGAACGCGAGGCCTTCTGGCCCATGCTGTTCGCCAACCCGGCGCAGCAACCCATCCAACTGCGCCCCGAATACGCGAGGCTCGCGCGCGAGGCCCACGACATTCCCCCGCACGCCGATCTCGTGACGGATCCGGATCGTTCGCTTCCCGCGCTGCGCGACTTCGACTTCGTGCTGATGCTGGAGGCGGGAGCCGACCCCAATCTCGCGGGCTTCATGCCACGATGCCTCAACTTAATGACCCAGACCGATTTCGCCGCGCTGTTCCGGATCAAACACGACAATCCGGGCTGTGCATCGTGATTATTTCGCCGCCTTCGCCTTCTTGCGCGGCGCGGCCTTCGCGCCAGCGGCCCGCGCCGCGCCTGGCTTCTTAACGCGCGCGTTCTTCGCGGCCGCGCCAGCCTTCACCGGCGCGGCGGCCTTCACGGGCACGGCGGGCCGCCGGACCACCGCCAATCCCACCAACGCCGCGACGATCCCGCCCTCGACCAAAAGCCACATCGGATGCGCGCCATAATCGCCGGTCACGGCGATCAACAGCAGTTGCACCAGCGCCGCGGTATCGAACAGCATCGCCGCCCCGAAGACGACGACAACGGCCAGTGCTATCAGGATGCGCATGGAGTTCTGTCGGTCCCAGGAGAGGTTGCGATGATCTACGTGGTCGAAATGGCGCTGATCGACCTCGCGCGCCGTGCTGAATGGGACGACTGGTACCTGTCTCACATGACGAAGTTGATTTCGATCCCCGGCATCCAGGCGACGCAGCGTTTCGAATCGCTGTCGCCGCACGCCTCGCCTTTCATAGCGCTGCATCAGGTCACCGGACCAGAGGTGTTCGGCAGCGTGACCTACCGCGCCAAGGCGGGCCCCGAGGGCACCGGCGAATGGCGGGAGCGGATGAACAACTGGCACCGGAACGTGCTTGCCGGGATCGACACGACGCCCGACGTGCCGATGGAAGGCGCTTTAGTGGTGGTCGAAGAGGGCGCCACGGTCCCAATCCCGGTTCAGTGGGGCAACACCGTCGGGCTCGATCGCAGCGTGCTTCGGCGCGGCATCGCGACGGTCGCGGCGCGGGCCGAAGCGGACCCGCTGATCGGCCTGCCCGGCGTCCGCGTGTGCCGGCCGCTGACGCCACGATTGGTCGCGGGCTGAAAGGCGGGATAACGACATCGGGGTCTTCGCGCTGTCCAACCGTTGCCGAACCGCCGCCGCGGTGGCAAACCTACCGGCGAGTAGCTCGCCTGAAGCGCGAGTTTCCGACACCGCACGCGGGAGCGACAGCAAATGGCGACGTTAACCGAACCCCGAACCTCCACCGTCAAGGCGGCGGAGCTGGACTACGACGCCATCATCATCGGCGCCGGGATTTCGGGCCTCTATCAGCTTTACCGTCTTCGCGAACTGGGCTTGCGCGTGCTGGTCCTGGAGGCCGGCACCGGCGTCGGGGGCACCTGGTACTGGAACCGCTA